>JBAZYQ010000021.1:0-14657 GCA_041659245.1 Candidatus Nanoarchaeia archaeon | reverse complement strand
TTTTCAGCTTTTATCAAGCCTTCTTTTTGCAATTCAATTATTGTCTTGGAAACAGCAGTTGGCGTGACTTTTAATGCCTTTGCAATGCCCCTCAGGTTAAGCGTTTGCCCTGTCCTGATGCACATAAGCCTGAATATCTCTGACTGAAGACGTGTCCATTTTAGTTTATACATATCCATTTTAGTTATTACGTGTATACTTTAGTTTATAAGCGTTATGGTGCTTGGAAAATAAAAGAAAAAATAAAATCAGAACAGCCAAACGCCGTTCTCTTGCACCGGCTTTCCATTGACTTTAATCCATCCGCCCGGGTTATTGCCTGTCTTTCTCAAGTCGCATACAATGTCCCAGTGAATGTCAGCCTTGTTCTTTCCGCCGCCCTTGTCAAGCGGGCATTTGTAGGATTCGCCGATTGCAATATGGATTGTGCCGCCAATCTTCTCGTCAAACAGCAGGTTCTTCATGTATCTTTTCACGCCGTAATTGCAGCCAATGCCTAATTCCCCTATTCTTTTCACTCCGTCAAGATTAACCATTGCTTCAAGGAATTCATTGTTCTTTTTTGCAGAGTATTTTACAATTCTTCCCTGCTCATACTCAAGCCTTATGCCTTCAACAAGATTCCCTGCCCTTACAGCAGGATAGGAAAATGTTATGTATCCCTGTGCGCTGTATTCATCAGGCCCGTAAAACACTTCTCCGTCAGGCATGTTCAGCTTTCCGTCGCATATCTCCCCTCCTCTTCCTTTGAGGCTTAAGTGCAGGTCAGTCAAGCCAGGCACATATATCTGCACGTCATCTGCATTGTCAAAAACATCCTTTACTTTTTTCATTTCCTCTGATGTCTTTGCCCAGTCAATGTTTGTTGCGCCGTAGAGTATGTCTGCGTATTGATTAAGATTGAGTCCGCCCATCTTTGCGTCAGCAGCTGTGGGATAGCCAACAACAAGCCATCTCTTGCCCTTGTGCTTATCTCCATCCCCTATTATAATATCATGCAAAGGCCTTCTTGATCTGCTTATAATGCCTATCTTCTTAGGGTCAACGCCCTGAAGAATCAATGGATATTGGCTTGCGGCAACTGAGATATTCACGTCGCATTCTTCTGCCCTTGCTACTGCGAATTTCGGAAGCCTTGCAAGCATCTCGTCAGAAGCGTGCTCATAAGTGTATCTACCCATCTGAGGATTTGAATAATTAAGAATAGGATAAGCTTCTTTGTCTATTACCCTTCTTGCAATCTCTTCCATGAATCCAGCTGCAATCATTTCACCGCCGATTACAACCATGTCGCCTTTTTTAGTTTCTGTTGAATAATCAACAACAATCCTTGCCAGTTCTTTTGCGCGTTCGTCAAGCTTCATTTTAAACCCCCTGTAATTATGCTTTTTTGCAGTAATTGCCATTATATAAATCTTGTGGGCAAACAATTTTAAACAAGGATTGTTTCTGATATTCCATGCATAAATACCTGAAATACTTGCTGAATGCAATTCTTGTGATTGCAATTGCTTTTGCTTTTCTCTATTTTGCAACAAGAAACATCAGCCCTCAGCAGGAATGGGCTGTTGATTCCAATGGATTAATTAATTATCCTTCTGAAAGGGGGAAACTTGAAGACGTGAAGGTTTCATTGCTTGAAGACAACACCACTTATACAATTGAGAAGGTTTCTTTCAAAAGCAGGGACGCAGCTATTTATGGATTATTGTACATGCCCAAGAATGCAGATAATGCTCCCGGCATAATAATGCTGCCTGCTGCAAGGGCAGGAAAAGAGGGGCAGGACTTCTTGGCCAGGGGGCTTGTAAAACAAGGATTTGCTTTTTTCACAATTGACCAGAGGGGAATAGGTGAGACAGGCGGAAGTTTGCCTTCAACTCAGGATGATTTTAACTCGTTTGTTGCAGGCAATGAGCCTGTAAATCATTTGTTTGTATATGACGCGTTAAGGGCTTTTGATTTCTTGAAGTCAAGAAAGCAGGTTGATGCTTCAAACATCTTAATTGGCGGGGAAAGCATGGGCGCAAGGTTTGCAGTCATTGCAGGATCAGTTGAAAAGGATATCAAGGGCGTGTTTGTGATAAGCACTTCAGGCTATGGAAAGCAGAGCAATTTGGCAATGGAAGGAAAGTTCATGGCTTCTATTGACCCTGACTGGTATATCAATAAAATATCTCCAAGAAAGATTGTGATGTTCCATTCAAAGAGCGATAACGTGGTTCCTTTTGCGCAGGCTGAGAACACATTCTCTTTTGCTTCTGAGCCAAAGGAATTCATTGAAATGCCTTCTGTGTGCAACCACGGGCAGTGCAGTGAGATGTATGAAGATTTGTTTGAAAAGCTGAAGGAAATGGCGCAGTGAAAGGCAGCATGGAAATGCTTAAATACGCGCTTCCTTTAATCCTATTCTATGAAGTTTATCTCTGAAAAGCTTATTGAAATTAACAGGGAATTGTCTGAGCTTGACTTATTTGCAATTGATTTCATAAAAGTGCTGAGAAAGCATACAAAATATGTAATCATAAGCGGCTATGTTTCCATCTTGCTGGGAAGGGCGAGGGCAAGCGAGGACATAGACATTATAATTCCTAAGATTACTTTTTCGAATTTTAACGCTTTGTTTAATGAGCTTAAAAAAGAGGGGTTTTACTGCCTGAATTCAGGCACGGGCGAGAATGCTTATGAATACCTGAGCGAGAATATTGCGTTAAGATTTGCAAAAGAAGGCAATGTTATCCCTAATATGGAATTGAAATGCGCCAAAAGCGAAATTGATGATATTACGCTTAACAAAACCATAACTGTAAAAATTGGCAATGAAGAGCTTGTTATTTCGCATCTTGAGCTGCAGATTGCGTTTAAGGAGGTTGTGCTTAAGTCTCCAAAAGACATTGAAGATGCAAGGCATATAAGAAACGTGGCAAAAGGGCATTTGGATGAAGGGCTTATTGAGCGATACGAAAGGGTGCTGCATGGGATTTAATGAGGATAATCAGAAAGAAAGGCTAATATTCGTTGACCTGTGGGCAAGGTATGTTTTGGAACATGATGACAGGGAATGGTCCAGACAGCAGAATATTATAATAAATTCCTGTATAAGAAATTCTTCAATGACAAAAGAGGATTACCTGATTATGAAAGGGGAAAGGCGGTTGTGATTGAAATAAGCCCAGTAAGCTTTATAAATAACCCTCTATATCATTTCTCCATATCGGGCTCATAGCGCAGCTTGGTTAGCGCATCTGGCTCTTATCGGAAATGCTTTCCGGAACCTCCGGAATCTGTCCGAAGGTAACCAGAGGGTCGAGGGTTCAAATCCCTCTGGGCCCAGTTTATTCTCTAGAAATATAAACGCCAGCGGTAGGATTTGAACCTACATGCCCGTGAAGGCATCAGTTTTCGAGACTGACACAATGTTCTGCACCTTTTTGGGTGTACCAGATTATGTGACGCTGGCATAAGCCACTTTAAGGCAACATCCAGGGCTATAAAAAGGTTTTGAACTGCGGGATTATAAGGGCAGAGCCCTTATTCGCCTTCCCATCACTAGATTTATAAATCTCCACACTACTCTTTATCATATGCAAGACAGAATACTTGACCTGATTCTTGAGCAGAACGAGGTGACCTGGCAGACAATTATTTATGACCTCATCCGCTCGGAAGAAATGGACCCGTGGGATATTGATGTTTCAGTTCTTACAGCAAGATATATTGAAACAATCAAGAAGATGCAGGACATGAATTTCTTTATATCAGGCAAGGTGTTATTGGCTGCTGCGTTATTAGTTAAGATTAAATCAGAGAGATTAGTCAATGAGGACATTGCTTATTTTGACTCAATTCTTTTTCCGCAGACAGAGTCTTTTGACGACATGGACATGCAGCTTGTCGAGAGGCAGAAGGTAGAGCATCCTCCATTGGGAATAAGGACGCCGATGCCTAGAAAGAGAAAGGTTTCTGTTCAGGATTTGATGAAGGCTTTGCAGCGCGCATTGGAGGTTGACAAGAGGCGTTCAATCAAGTACAACCAGTACCGCACTGAGAATATTGCAGTGATGCCTGAGAGAAAAGTTGACATCATGCAGTTGATAAAATCCATTTATTCCTCAATACTCGGGCTTTTTGAAAGGCAGGAGACAATCACTTTCTCAAAGCTCTTGCCTGAAGGCAATGTTACAAAGAAAGAGAAAGTGCTTACACTATTGCCCCTATTGCATCTTGAGAATGAAATCAAGGTGGGATTGAACCAGGAAAAGCAGTTTGATGAGATTTATATCTCATTGCTGAAGGATATGCCTAAACCATGCGAGCCTGCGACTGGGGCTCGGAACGAAGTGACAGAGGCGGAGCCTGTGAATCCGGCAGCAGAAGAGCCGAAGGCTCCTGTGACGTCTGTGGTTTCCTGAAAAAGTCCCTTAAGAATAAGACGACATTGTTTTCTTTGAATATTCTTTGCCCTTTGCTTTAATGGTTGCATTGCAGGTGTAATACCTTGCAAATGTCTTGCCGGGCTTGTATGCCACTTTTATTGAAACAGCTTCTATCTCGTTTAATTCAATCTTTAGTTTTTTCATTTCAGAATCAAACCATGCCTTATATTTCTGAATAATCTGCTTGACAAAGTCTGAATCAAGCTCTTTGGGATTAATTGTCTTTTTTAGCAGGTTAATCTCAAACAATTTTGTATTTTCATAAGGCAGGGATTCTATGTAATGCAAAAAGTCAATATTTGTAACACTGATAAAACTATCTGCTAAATTGTTTGCCACGCCAGATAATTGGTTGAGCTTTCCCATATTATAACTTAAAATAACATTCTATTTAATGTTTTCGTTGGCGTAAAAGGGGCTTTTCTCTACTTCAATCCCATCTTCTTCAACAACGTACTAAAGAATCCTTTCTCATCTTCTTCCACAAGCTCTTCATACGGATGCCCTATCAATGAGGCTGCAAGCTGCTTGTACCCTATTGCTGCTTTTGATTTTGGATGAGTGTAAACAACTGCGTCTTTTCTTGTCAATGACTCTCTTACTGCCTTGTCATGCGGAATAATTGAAATAACAGGGCTTTCAAGAATCTCCTCTATTTTTTTCGCAGATATGTCAAAATTATTATCCATTGTCTTTGTAAGAACAATTCCTGTTACTTTCCTGTCAAACTTTTCAGCTAATTTAATTGTTTTTAATGCATCTGCTATTGCAGGCATTTCAGGATTAGTAACAATAAGCAATTCTTCAACAGAAAGTATTGCATTAAGAGCTTCCCTTCCAAGCCCTGCTGCTCCGTCAACAATTATGAAGTCAGGCTTTAATTTAGCCAGCTGCTTTACAGCCCTTTTCAATTTGTCAGGGTCTGTTGTGTGCAAGTCAGTAATGGACAGGCTTCCAGGAACAATCTTCATTCCGCCGGGATGCGCATAAATTGCTTCTGAGATTGAATTCTTGCCCTGAAGAACGTGATGCAGATGAATAGGAACAATTGGAACACCAAGATGCAGTCCTACATTAGGTGTAGTTAAATTTGCGTCAACAACAATTACATCCTTGCCAAAATAATTCAGCGCAGCTCCCAGATTAACAGAAGTCGTGGTTTTCCCAGTTCCTCCTTTGCCTGCAAGCACTCCGATTATCTTTGTCATTCCGCTTCGCTCTCCTTGAAACACTTCATGTTTCGGGACGCCGAAAATCCCGAGGATTTTCCAGCGCATTCCAAGCTTCCCTTCGCCTTCTGCTCGGTAAGTTTTGTCATTTTTTATTTGTCCTTCTTTTTTTTCTTTTTAGGCGTAAATGGCACGTCATATACATGTTACATAACAGGCTCATCATCCGGCGGAAACGGCACTCCGTATGCAGGTTTCGACCCAACATTATCGCGCGGCTTTAGCGCTTCACGGTATTCAAGGAAAACCCTGAATCCCTTATATTCATTTGGTATTATGTTTCTTGCAATATTTACCAGTGTCTCAGGCTCTATAGCATTTTTTTCAAGTATTGTTATATATGCCACAAGGCAGGGCTTGCTCTTATCTTTTTTAGGCGCATCAGAATCCCTTACGCCAACAGTTGAAATACCATAAGAAAGATTATAGCCCATCATTTTAATTGTAGCAGAATATTCATTGCCAAATGCTATGTGCGCGTCTTTTACCTTGTCTTCAAGCGTTTTCTTTGTCATTTTATCTCACTTACTCCCACGGATTCTTTACCTTGTCTGCATACACAACAAATACGCGTAGTCCATTTTCCTCTTTTGGAAGCGCCTCATTAATCTTTTGCCATAATCCGCTTTGCGTTGGGTCAGGGCTGCTATCAAACGGCGTAATGCTTGCCAATATGCAATGCTTAAAATATTCATCAGGCATTCTCAAGCCAGTATTTACAATTCCTGCCAGCAGGCAGTAACCAAGTTTTGCAATTTCAGGAGCATATTTATCCCTGAATTTGTCGCTTATTTCGTCGTTGTCCATTTTTTCTCTTATTCCTTCTTAGGTCCTTCACCCATGAGTTCCACAAGATAGTTTATATATCTTTTTGTTTCGTCAGCATAAGTTCTTAATTTGTCAATTGTAATCTCTGCGTCCTTTGTAATCATGGCGACATTCTTCCTGTATTCCTCTTTTTTCTTGTATTCAGAGGTAACAAGCTTCTTCAGGTCCATGTAAAAGTCAATCAGGTTTTTTATTTCAACATCCTTTGGGAAAACAGCTTCAAGCTTTCTGCAGCGCAGCATTGCGGCAGGAGGAACTGCTACCAGTTTTCCCTTTTTCCTGTAATGCTCAAGCAGGTCTGAAATCTGGTAATCCAAAGTGCTTACAAGCCTTTCAAGAACGCTTCTTATTACATCAACTGTCCTTGTGTATTTTAATGTTACAAAGATAAGATGATCCACTCGTTTCAATTCTTCAATTGCGCTGTTTTCTCCCATTCTTAGTTCACTCCGTTATTTTACGCTTTTCATCACGTGATTAAGCTTTTCCATGAATTCCTTGCTGTCCATCACATAAGCTTTAATCTTATTGATGTCAAGCACGCTCATGTTGTAATCATCATCGCATATCACAAATTTATCCTTGCGGACAAATTCCACAGGGCTTTCCTTCTTCGCCTTTACCAGGCGCCTAAGGTCAAGCAACAAAAGCACGATGCTCCTGCTGAACCCGTACCTTGTTGAAACATCCTTGAACAGCTCTATTTCTGTCTCAAATGTTCCGGGCACAAGGGGTATTCTCTTGTACAATCTTTCATAGGCAAGCACTGCCTCAACTCCCTTGTAAAGGGAATTGTAAAGCACTTCAGCTATTGCGTAAAGCAGCTTTGACTCGCGTATCATCGGATATGTCACATACGCAAGATGGTCTGCTTTCTTCAACTCTGTGTTCGCTTCTGTAATCAGCTGCTTTAGCTTGTCCATGATTATTCATTTTTTAAACTCAGTATTGCTTCTGCAAGGTCGCCGTTTGCTTTTGCAAGAGCTTCCTTTGCAGTCTCTTCGTCAACATTCGCCTGCTCGGCAACTGTCTTTATGTCTTCCTCTGAAAATGCCTGTGATTGTATGTCCCCTGTTATCTCAAAGCTCTCCTTGCCGCCCATTGTCATCTTCATGATACTCGGATTCCTGATTATGATATTGCCAGAAGAAGATTTTATCACTACTTCGTCCGCGGCTATTTCCTCCTGTCTTATGCCCATTTTCTTCATAGCCGCTTTCATAAGCTTTGGGTCTATGTTCGGAATCATCCTAAAGGTTTCGTGTAACGCAGAATTGTAACAAGAACTATTACCGCAGCTACGGCCACTACAACATAAATCGGCGGAAACTCGTATTTGCTCTTGTATTCGTCATAGTACCTGATAAGCCCGCCTCCGCTGGAGGGCATCCTAATCTTGTCGTCTGCCATGGAAGTATAGTATGTATTAGGGAGTATATAAATATATCCCGTTAAAAGCTGTTTAAGCGCTGAATAAGGCGAAATGGAAGGCAATGAAAGCCAGCCTGCCGGCATTAATTAAGAAATAAAAAGAAAATTAAAAAGAAGAAATTAATTGCAGTGTTCTGGCTCCCCGTCTATTTCATAAAAATGGCTTAATTGTCTTGCGGCCGCTTCAAATAACTCTCCGTTCTTTTGGCATGCTTCTTGATTATTCGCATTACAATAGTCTGGATGAGAAGCCTTAAATCTGCAATAGCGCGGTGTAACATTCTCTGGGCTAGGAATCATTGAGAGTGGCCGTTCTTCACTTATACAAACCATATGGATCTGGGCCATTCTGTTTTCCCAACATACATTTGTAAGATCGAAACTTACATACAAGCCATTCTTTGCCCTATAGGTTAACATTCCCTCTTTAGTCTCAAGCTGATAGCCAAAAGTCCAATCCCATCCTGCTTCTCCATTTTCAAATATGCCCTCTTCAGGCAAAATATTTTCTGGTGTAATGTCCATTGTGCAGTCCGAGTGAACGCAGTTTGGACTTGCTTTCTCCTTGCATCCTGCTACTAAAGCCGCCAATCCGGCAGCCGCGACGATTCCAATTATTCTTGCTTTCATTTTCATTCCTCCAATCCGATTTCTGCCTTTGCCTGCGCAAGGGCTGTATCTGCTCTTCTGAACAGGTCTGCTGTTTCAGCATTCCTGTAATAGCGTGTTCCAGTTATTGAGCTTGCAACTTCGTCAACAATCCCGTCCCTGCCGTAATCAGCATAAACCTCATTTGGATTTTTCACCCATAATGAATCTAAGTTTACAATATCTCCTCCGGCAGTGAATATTGCGTCAGGCAGCTCGCTTCCGGGCTTGTTATTGAGAAAATAAACATTTTTCAATACTTCTGACCAGATTCTTTCCTGCGGCTGTTCAGGCAAAATTTGAGGTTCAGGCACAACTTGCGGCTGTTCAGGCAATTCCTTTGGGCTTAAAGACACGCCAAGCTCCTGCCTGTAATTTGCAAATGTGATGTCTGCATTTGCAAACAGATTTTCTGTTCCTTGTTCGCCGCGGCTATAGCTGCTTCCGCTGCCCCATATATAAATTCCGTCAACAGTTCCGTCGCAATTTTCATCCGTAAAGCTGAATTCAAGGCCTTTCACTAAGCCGCATTCATTGCGGATGTTATTATGCACAAAAGTGACCTCTGTTGTATACTTGTCAGCAAGTTTTTCAAGTTTATATCCGTCAAGAAGTTCTGTCCTGACTATTTTTGGATATTGTTCTTCTGGCT
Organism: Candidatus Nanoarchaeia archaeon; assembly: GCA_041659245.1. Taxonomy (GTDB): domain Archaea; phylum Nanobdellota; class Nanobdellia; order SCGC-AAA011-G17; family GW2011-AR17; genus UBA9640. The sequence continues at coordinate 5,433 of JBAZYQ010000021.1, read as the reverse complement.
GCGCAGGTTCTGTAATGGTTCCTGGTGTCAAGTCTTGCGGCTTTGCCTTGCATCCAGAAATTAAAGCCGCCAATCCAGCAGCCGCGACGATTCCAATTGTTCTTGCTTTCATTGTTTCACTCCCCATTAAAATGCTTTCACGAGAGGAATATTCTGTTGGTTTATATGCGTTTCGCACTCCCGCCACAAAACCGCCCAGCCGAAAGCCTTATATACATAATACGTAATATTACGTAATATGGCAAATGAAATAATCGCGAGAGTCAGTAGGGGAAGCGTTATGGACCAAATCTACCTGCCGAAGAACCGCCCTTCCGGATTAGGCATTGGGGAATACGTAGTGATAGCTTCCGCTCTCCAAAAAAAGCAAGTGACGCCTTACTACTACAATGCACAAAACATAGAGCCGATAAAGGCTGAAATCATACAGGGGATTCTAAGCAATTCAGAAGCCGAGAACATAATTATAGCAGGCTCTTTTCTTGAAAAAGGGTTTAATTTTGATGACATAGACATAATAGTCGTAAACGGAGAAAATAAGGCAATAGGAAAGTATGTGGAAACCGCTTTCGGGCTAAAAGCGCACATAATCACTATGAAATATGACACATTAAGAACAGGGTTAAACACAGACCCGCTTTTTCAGATGATTTTAAGCAGGTTTGCATCAAAAGAAAGAATCCTGCTCAACATAAAGCCGGAAATTAACTACAAGCTGCTTGATATCCACTTGTTAAAAAGCAAGCTCCTTCCTGAGCAGTTTGAACATCTGAACGGAAAGGAAAAGTACAAGATGGCAAGGAATATGGTTGCGATAAAGCTGTTTATTGAGGGAAAGACAGCGACGATAGAAAGAGCCAATAAAGAGATTGAAAGGATGTTTGGAAAAGATGCAGTTAAAACTCTTCTCGAGAATACAATGGAAAAAATGCCCTTCACAGCAAAATACAAAGAAATCTACAGAAAAGTATTTAATGCAATAATGGATGGCATAAGCAAAGATGCCAAACAAAAGCAAGCTGGTTAGGATATTCATAGGGAATATAGCAAATGCAGTAGTGCATGAAGTTCTTGAAAATGCAATAGAAGAGCAGAGTCTGCGCTCCCATTACGGCAAAGAAATGCAAAACAGCTTCTCATTGGCAAAAAAATACAGGGAAAAATTAAACCCCTCTGACAAGCCACTGCCGGAAAGCGCTGAAATAAAGGAAAAAATAGTGCAAAAGGCAACACAAGAGCTTAACATAAGGATAAAGAAGGGGTATACAGGCATAGACGTTGCTTCTGCAGATAAAATCGCTGAAAAGCTTCTTAAAAAGCTGAAGGCATAGATTGTAAGCAATTAATTAATGCTCATTCCAGAAATTAATCAAATTTTTGCCGGAGGCGGGCTTTCTTTTTGCTTTTTTCTTATTCTTTTCATAATTTCTTGCTATTTTCCATTTTTCCATAAATGCATCACATTTATCCGGCTTTTTACTTCTTTTTTACGGTACATTCATTCCTTTTTTCAGATACTATAAGTGCATAACAGAAATCTTAATAAAGCAAAACAAGTTTCTCCATCTTATACTTATTCAAAAAGAGGGTGAGGCAAAAATGACTGCAATGAGCTATGAGCAAATCAAGGCAAAAATAAAAGACGCTACAAATATTTCTGAGGCTGACATTGACTTAAAGGTTAATGACAAGCTGAGGCAATTGTCAGACCTGATATCAAAAGAGGGAGCGGCGCATATTGTCGCAAATGACCTTGGAGTTAAAATCTTCCAGCAGGTGAAGCAGGGAAGAATGAAAGTAACTGATTTAATCCCAATGCAGAGAAATGTAGAAGTGCTGGTGAGAGTTGTAAAGAACTACGGCATAAGAAACTTCAAGACAGAAAAGAAGGAAGGAAGAAACGCGGCATTCTTGGCAGGAGACGAATCAGGAATAATAAGAACAACTGTCTGGGACGAGCCTGTGATAAAGCAGCTTGAGACAGTAAAAGAAAATGATGTTGTATTAATCAAGGGAGCCTACATAAGGGAAAACAACGGATACAAGGAGCTTCATTTAGGCACGGGTTCTTCAGTAGCATTAAACCCTGCAAATGAAACAGTGGGATTTTCAAGAGCTCAGCCTGCAAACAAGTCTATTGCTGAATTAAAAGACAAGGACATGGCAGTAATAGCAGGAACAATTGTCCAGCTTTTTGAGCCGAAGTTCTATGAAGCCTGCACTGTTTGCAGCAAAAAAGTCATAGACGGCGCATGCCCTAACCACGGCAAGGTTGAAAAAAGAATGATTCCAATTGTGAACGTTATTCTTGACGACGGCACTGATAATATAAGGGTTGTTTGCTTCAGGGACGCTGCAGAATCAATGCTTGGAAAGGATGCCGAAACTTTGGCAAAAGTAAAGGAGAATCCCGGCATATTTGAGGAAATCAAGAAAAGCATTCTTGGAAAGCAGGTTCAGGTTACAGGCAAGATAAACATGAACGAGATGTTTGCAAGGCTTGAGATGGTTGCGAATTCAGTGAAAGAGGCAACTCCTGCTGAAGTTGTTGCAACTGTCAAGCACGAAGAGTTTATAGCCTGAATATCATTAATAATAATATGATGTTTAAAACCCATCTTGCAGCCGGAGCATTAGCCGGCATTTTTCTTTTTCAGTATTCAATGCCAAGCCAGCCGTTATTGTTTGCAGCTGTATTTTTGTTTGCTTCAGTGTTTCCTGATATAGACACAACAAAAAGTGTTATAGGAAAGCGGCTTTGGCCAATCTCAGCTTTGCTTACATTATTCTCAAAGCACAGGGGATTTTTTCATACCATCTGGATTCCAATGGCTGCATACGGAATAGGCTTGTATTTTAACCAGATTCTTTGCACTGCTTTTGCATTGGGCTATCTTGTGCACATTGCATCTGACTTAATGACTTCAGAAGGAGTTTCGTTATTTTCTCCATTGTCAAAACATCACATGAGGGGCTTTATCAAGACAGGCGGAGTAGTGGAATATGTTTTTCTTGTTATGCTGTGCGTTGCAATAGGACTTCAGACAATAAGGTTCTATTGAGAAATCACAAGAGTTGCGGCAACAGGCATGTGGTCAGAAAACTCAACATCAATAACATGATAATCTTTTATCAAAATATCATTTGTTGGTATTATGTAATCAGCAGTCCAGTACAGGTTTTCAGTGTCTGAAGTGTAATACTCTGTGTTGTTTGGGTCAACACCAAGCATGTATATGCTGAAAAGCCCTGAATTATTGAGGAGCTGCATTGCGTCTGCGCTGCACCATTTTAATTCAGGCTCAATGTCCTCCTCTGCGGGAATAACTAAATGCAGGGTTCCGCCGAATATGAGCGGCATCTTGCTTTTTTTTGCCTCTTCAATTATCCTTTTTGTCTCAATCTCCCCTGAATTGAAATGTGTGGATATTATTCTTGCCTCTTTCCCGCTTATGCTGATTACGGCATCAAGATATTTTTCTTCCCCGGCTATCCAATCAACGAATCTTCTGCGGTCAAATGCCTTGTTCTCAGCTGATATTATCGGATACCTGCTCAGGATGCCGTTGCCTATGTTAAAATGCAGCTCATCCCATCCTCTTGCGCCTTTAAACGGATAGCCCCACAATAAAAAATCATATTTCGCACCGTATGCATAATAATCCATCCCTGCTTTTTTTGCAAGATAGGGCATGAAGTCAATGCCATAGCTCCATGTTGCATCCTTGTCTGTTTCCTGGACCAGAACAATGTCTGCTTTTTCCATTACCAGCATTTCTGCAACATCATCAAGGCATTCGTAAACCTGCTTTGGAGATTTTATTGTCAAATCCATTTCCAGGTCGCTCTTGTCAGTGTTGCTGTAAAAGTCATATGGGCCCCTACAGTGCGCAATATTATATGTAATAATCTTTACTTCTGTGCTTTCCTCACAGTAATTATTTTGATTCTCCCTAACTGTTACAACCTCGGCTTTTGTATCGCTAAGCGCCGCATGAATGGCAGTTGGGGCAATCATTCCGGCAATTCCAAGAAAGCCAGCTGTTGCAAATAAAGCTGAAGTATTGCCTAATCCCTTAAATCTCCCCTTATTCATTGTTTCTCCTTATTCTGTTTCTTCAAATACCAGCGTTGCAGCCACAGGCATATGGTCTGAAAGCTCAACATCAACAACATGATAATCTGTTATCTCAACATCCATTGTAGGTATTATATAATCAGCAGTCCAGTACATGTTTTCAGTGTCAGATGTAAAGTATGTTGCATCCAGCGGATCAATGTTCTGCATGTACATGTTAAATAATCCTGAATCAATGAGTGCTTGTGCTCCGCCAACTGATTTTTCATTTGTCCACCTACACGTTTCCCTTGCAGCAGGCATTACAAGATGAAGGGTTCCGCCAAACACAAAAGGCATTGCGCTTTCCCTTGCTTCCTCAACCATTTTTCTTGATTCAACCAATCCGTCTCCAAAATGCGTTGAAATAAATCTTGCCTGTTCCCCGTTTATGTCAATCACTGTGTCAAGATATCTTTCTTCGCCTGCAATCCAGCCAATGAATCCCTGCTCATTAAATGCCTTGTTATCTGCAGAAACAATAGGGTATTTGCTCATAACTGCATTTCCTATGTTAAAGTAAAGAGTGTCAATCCATTCTCCATTTGCCCTTCTGTGCTCAAAAGGCCACCATGCAAAATCATATTTTGAGCCGTAGGCATAATAATCCATGCCTGCTTTCTCGGCAAGATAAGGCATAAAATCAATGTCATAGCTCCACACTGCTTTCTTGTCAACTTCCTGCAGTAATACAATATCTGCATTCTCTCTTATTAGCATCTCAGCCACATCATCAAGGCACTTGTAAACCTGTTCAGGAGAATTGATTGTAAGATCCATGTCAAGGTCATCCATTCTATTCAATTCATCCACTCTCTCATTATTGCCGTAGAAGTCATAGGAACCCCTGCAGTGCGCAAGGTTGTATGTAATCACTTTCAGCTCATTTGAATTTTCGTATTGCTGCTCTGCTCTCTGCCCAACATAACCTGTTTCTGCAGTGAAATCATTTGACATTGCATTAAAAATAGAAACACATCCGCTTGCGCTTAGAATGCCTGCCAATCCGGCGAATAATAATAATTTTTTGCTAATCATTTAAATTGCCTTTACTTATTTCTTCTTTAAGGGATTTTTTGCAGATTTCTTTTTGCCTGCAAAAATAGACTGTATTTCTTCAAGCCTTTGTTTTACAGCATCATGCACTTCTTCAGGATTTTTTCTTATTCCAATCTCAATAGTCTCATTAATCTGCTTGTGAGTGTAAATCTTAAATTCGCCTTTCCTGACTGCATCATGCACTTCCTCGTCAACAAGCTGCAGGATGCTGACATTCACGTCAGGTATTACTGCAACTGCATTTTTTATTCCCCTGT
>JBAZYQ010000020.1:4540-15137 GCA_041659245.1 Candidatus Nanoarchaeia archaeon | reverse complement strand
AAGGCATTTACTTGATTCTGAGAACATGAGAGCTGCCCTGGCGCAGAATCTTGATTTCGCGAAGTAAGAATTATTTTTTCATATAGAATTCTTTCTTCTTATCCTCAAACTTCTCAATAGAATACCTAAGCATTGTCCTTGGCATTATCTTATAGTGCTTCTTCAGGAAATCCTCTTCTGCTTTCTGATTCCTCTTTCCAATTTCCCTAAGCATCCAGCCCACTGCCTTATGCATCAAATCATGCTTGTCTTTCAAAAGCAGTTCAGCCAGTTTCAATGAATCCTTGAAGTCATTCTTGCTGATAAATATAAATGTAGAAAGCACTGCAATTCTCCTGTCCCACAAAAGATTTGAAGAAGCCATCTTGTAAAGCATTTTCCTGTCCTTGTCCAGCAAATATTCGCCAAGAATCCTGGGCGCTGACAAGTCAACCAAGTCCCAGTTGTTTACATTCTTGGTATTGGCAAGATAGAGCTTGACAATTGCCTCTTTCTGTTTTTCATCCGCTTTCTTATACTGGTGAATAAGTATGAACAATGCAGTCAATCTGTGCTCGTGGATTTTGCTGTTTAAAAGCTCCTGAATCCCGGAAAGTGAAAGCCCCTTGTGCCTGCCTGCAACCTCTCTCTGGAAAGGAACCATTATGCCTAAAAACACATCTCCTTCACCATAATCGCCTTTCCCTGTCTTGAAGAATCCGGATAATAACTTAGCCTTCTCTGGATTGGCAAGAGACTGCATTTCCTTTTTAAGTTCTGAAAGCATAATTTATTAATGCCAAGCCAATATATAAATCTAAATGATGCCGGATGGCTGGCTTTGGGGCATAGCCACTTGCCATATGCCATCTGCACCATAGAAATCCTTTTAAACAATAAGGGGTTTTTCCATTAACGAGGCAAAAGAGGATGAACACGCTTATCTGGACTGAGAAATATCGCCCAAGAGAATTCTCTGACGTCAGGGGGCAGGAAGACATTGTAAATACCATAAAAGCAATGGTTGAGAAGCAAAACCTTCCGCACTTATTGTTCTCAGGGCCTGCAGGCGTTGGAAAAACAACACTTTCAATCATAATTGCAAAGAAGCTCTTTGGGGAATCCTGGAGGCAAAACTTCTTAGAATTAAACGCATCAGACGACAGGGGAATTGATGTTGTAAGGAACACAATCAAGGACTTTGCAAAAACAAGGGCAATCGGTGATTATCCTTTCAAAATTATCTATCTTGACGAATGCGACTCATTGACAAAAGAGGCCCAGCAGGCATTGAGAAGGACTATGGAAAACTTTGTTTCAGGCACAAGATTCATCCTGAGCTGCAACTATTCAAGTAAAATCATAGATGCAATTCAAAGCAGGTGCGCTGTATTCAGGTTCAAGCCATTGGAAAGCAGGCACATTCTTGAAGTTGTTGAAAGCATTGGAAAAGAAGAAAATCTGCAAATGAACGACGGAGCAAAGAAAGCCCTTTGCGAAATGGCTGACGGCGACGTGAGAAAGCTGGTAAACATAATGCAGAGCTGCGCAGCATTGGGAAACAGCATCACTGAAAGCGGTGTTTACAACATTGCATCACTGGCAGAGCCAAAAGAGATAATTGAAGTGCTGAAAAGGGCTGCTGGCGGGGATTTTATCAATGCAAGAAGCAAATTATTGGATGTCCAGCTGAAATACGGGCTTTCAGGAATTGACTTAATCAAGCAGATTCAAAAAGAAGTCTGGAACCTTGATACTACAGATAATCACAAGCTAAAAATGATTGAGAAATGCGCTGAGATTGAATTCAGGATGGTTGAGGGAGCTGACGAGTTTGTCCAGCTTGAGGCGCTTATTGCATCATTCATCACAAAATAAGAGGCAATGCTTATGTGGAAATTTTTAAAAAAGCTATTTGAGCAAGAGGAAGAAAAAGAAGCAGTTGAATTCTTTGAGCTGGAAAAATACCTTGCAGAAAAGGCGTGGAAAGGAATAAGCAGTGACATTGAAAGACTGCAGAAAATAAAGGAATCAATAACAAGCAATCTTGAAAAACTGCAAAGCAAGGACATTGACGCCGTGAAAGTTCAGGACAGGGCAAAAGATGTGATAAAAGGAAACAGGAATGCGTTTGTCATAATGCTAAGGAAATTTGTTGATTCAATAGAGCCGCCAAAAGACCTAAGCGTGAAAGCAATAAGCCAGTTCTGCAAAACATTTGAGGCAGAGCTTGTTGATTTCAACGAGAAGACAGTGAGAAATTATTTCATAATGAAAGCATTGATTGGCGAGGAGCTTGAGGCAATAAACAAAAACCTGAAGGAATCAGAACTGATTGTCAGGGGCATTAAGAAAGATATTGACAGCGGGCATCTTGCGCTTCTTGAGGATTTGCAAATGCGGATAAAGGATATTTACACGCACATTGAAGGCAAGGAAGAAAAAGAAAAGGAAATTTCAAAGCTGGAAAAAGAAATAGAAGAGCTTATTGAGAAGGAAAAGAGGCTTACTGAAAGAATAAATGCAATGAAAGAGGGAAAAGAGTTTGCAGAGCTGGAAAAGCTGAAGTCAGAACTGCAGATGAAGTCAGAGGAAGAATCAGAGGTAAAAAACAGGATAAAATCAATGGCAGGAGAAGTTGCAAGGCCGCTTAGAAAATACGAAAAAACAATCCCAAACAAGCACATCCTGAGATTCCTTGAAGAGCCTGTGGAAGCTGTGAAAGAAGAGCACGAGCTTGCAAAAATAATGCACTTGGCTGCAGAGTCAATGCAGAAAGGCGAGATTGACTCAAAGAATTCTGAGAAAGAAATACAAAAGCTGCAGGAATTAAGCTCAAGCATAAATGAGCTTAAAGAAAGAATGCTGTTTTTGGAAAAAGGAAAAGACGAGATTAAGGAAAGCATTAAGCAGAACAAGGCAGAGGAAGAAAGAGACAAATTAATTGAAGAGCTGAGCAATATTGAAAGAAATCTTGCAGACGCAGAGACAAGGCTTGATTCATTAATAAAAAAAGACGTGAAAGAAGATATTGCGAAAATAAAAGAAGATTTGAAAAAATCAGGATTCAGGCTGGAGATAACCAATGTACCTTACCAATAACAATATTCCAAAAAGAGCGGATGAGTTCTCAGGAAGAGGGCTTGAATTAAAGCAGATTAAGAATTTTGTTGAGAATTACAAGTTTGGGGCAATGCTTATCCACGGGCAGACAGGCTGCGGAAAAACAAGCTTTGTTCACGTGCTTGCAAAAGAATTGGGCTTGGAAATTCTTGAGCTGAACGCATCTGACATAAGAAACAAGGAAACACTTCTCAGTGTAATGAAAAATGCGGCAACAAACACTAGGCTAATGGGATTTGATTCTGATATGGAATGGAGCCAGATGAAAAAAGGAAAAATAATACTTATTGACGAAGTGGATGCATTGTCATCAAAAGACAGGGGGGCTGTATCTGCAATATCAGAAGTCATAAAGGAATCAAAATGGCCAATCATACTGACAGCAAATGACATAATGAATGACAGGGTGCATGACTTGAAGAAAAAATGCAGGTTCATGGAAATGCCATCCCCTGAATGCGAGGACATGTATTCAATATTAAGCAATGTATGCACTTTAAACAAGATAAATTATGACGAGCACTCATTAAGAAGCCTTGCAAGGCAGTCCTGCGGCGACGTGAGGGCTTCAATGATTGACTTGTTTGTATCATCATTTTCAGGCGGGCTGAACAAGGATTCAATACTGCCGGAAAGATTAAGGAACAGGAATGTTGAAGACTCATTAAGGCTAATATTTAATACAACAAAAGCAGGAATTTCGCTCTCGGCGTTTGAAAACACTGACATGGATTTGCATGATTCAATGATGTGGCTTGAGGAGAATATCCCAAAGGAATACTGCGGCATAGAACTAAGAAATGCATATGATGCATTGTCAAAAGCAGATGTTTATCTTGGCAGGATAAGAAAATGGCAGCACTGGAGATTTTTAGTATACGCAAATGCGCTGCTTACCGCCGGAGTTTCGCTTTCAAAAACAGAAGAGCACAGGAAAGTAACTGATATTAATTATTCAAGAAACACAAGACCTTTGAAATACTGGATAATGAACAACAGGAACGCAAAAAAGAAAGCCATTGCTGAAAAACTTGCTGTCAAGTGCCATGTTTCAAAGCGAAAAGCTTTAAAATGCTTCATGCCTTACTTCAAAATCCAGCATTCAAACAATATAAAGGGAATATGCCAGGAGCTTTCCCTTGATGAAGAGCAGGAAGAATGGATAACGGAGTGAAAACAATGAAAGTAAATGAATTAAAACCCAGACAGGGAAAAGTGGACATAGAGCTTGAAATTGTTGAAATGGGAGAAGTAAGAAGCTTCCAAAAAATGGGCAATTCAGGCAGGGTTGCAACAGCAACTGCAAAAGACGACACAGGCGAAATAAAGCTCTCCTTATGGAATGACGAGATTGATTTGGTAAAGAAAGGCAGCAAAATAAAAATATCAAACGGCTATGTCAATGAGTTTCAGGGAGAAATGCAATTGACAGCTGGAAAATTCGGAAAACTGGAAGTTATTTCCTGAAAATTCCTTTTTTGTTTACTTCTGTCCAGCCGTCAGTGTAAGCCATAGTCTTTGTTTTTCTTGATTTCTTAAGCATTCGTATAGGATGGAAAAGCTTTAGAATATTTCTCTTGATTCTCTTATACATGAATACTCTCAGCAGAAGGGCTTTCCTTGGCATCGGCTTTGTCTGCTTTTCAGTTTCTTTTGACATTTTTTCAAATTCCTCAACAATATTTCCGCCGTGCTCTTTTTTGGCTTTCTTTTTGGCAAGCTCCAGTTCCTCATTTCCAATGTCATAATGCATTTTTGCAACATAATGTATTCTTTTCATCCTCAGGTATTCAAAAAAGAGAATTGTGTATTTTTTTGCCCTTTGAATTGAAAAAAGAAACGGCTTCTTGATATTCTTTCTTAAAACAGATGAGATTATTTGCTTGCAATTCTTCTTTTGTAAGGGCTTATTTTTTCTTTTCTTCACTGCAGGCTTAAGCTTATTCCTTGCCTTTAGCTCCTTCTTTCCAGCAACTAGCTTATTCTTCCTCTTTTTCATTGATTATTACAAACGCAAAAGAAGTTTTTAAGCATATCTGTATGGCAAAAGCTTTTATTCAATCAGAACATAGGTATAATGTGGCATTAATCACAATAAAGAAAGGCAATAAAGTATTAGGAAAGGTGCTTTACTGCAATTCACTGCTTTCAAGGGCTTCAGGACTGATGTTCAGGAAAAAGCAGATGGCTTTGATAGAGCTTCCTTTTGAAAGCAGGACAATGGCTGACATTCACACGCTGTTCATGCGCTTTACCCTTGACTTATACTGGCTTGACAGCAAAATGAGGGTTATTTCAGTAAAAAAGCAGGTAAAGAGGTTTTGCTACGCACATGCCTGCAAAAAATCAAAGTATATTCTAGAGGCGCCTTCAGGATTGCTGAAGCTGAAGCTTAACGACAGATTAAGCACTGCCTAACTATTGAGAAAATTCTGTCACTACCCTCGAAAATGCGTTGCATTTTCGGGGTGCCAAAAACCAAAGGTTTGTTAGCACGTTCCGAACTTCTCTTCGCACCGGCTCGAAAAGCTTATATATGTATTTCGCCCTTAATTTAACATTAATTAGAGAGGTGATTATACTATGGTAAATAAAAAAGGCACGGAACTTTCGCTTAACTTTATTATAATAGCGGCGGTTGTTCTAGTAGTATTGATTGTTGCTATATTATTCTTTACAGGCGGAGCAAGCAAGCTAATTGGGCAGCAGAAAGAAGTCCAGGTAATGAGCGAGCAGGAAAGAGGGCTTGCATTGGCAACTTGCCAGTTTGCATGCACTACAAAAGACAAGGCAAAATATGACAATCCAAGCTTTAGCGAATCAGTTGTAAAAGCAGGACTTGCAAATTGCGCTGCCTTCACTGAATTAGGCGGAGCATATGAAATTGCATGCCTTAAAGAGTGCAAGAAAGATTCTGAAACATCTGAAGCAGTCTGCGGCGGTCTTACCAAGGGCGACTGTGATAGAACTACAGGATGCAACTGGAACTAAATCTTTTATTTTTCTTTTTTTCTTCTCTTTTTCTCTTAGAAAATCTTATTAACCTTCTAATCCTATGAAAGTGTATGAAAACCAATAAAAAAGGGGTTGAGCTGTCTATGAACATGGTAATCATCATGGCAATACTGCTTTTAGTGCTGATAGTTGCCATACTGATATTCATGGGCGGTTTTGAAGACTTTGCAAAAAAGCTCGCTGAAATCAAGGCGCAAGTATGGAGCGCAAAGCCAAACCTCACAATGTCAGGCAAATAAAATGATTGGCAGGAAAGGCACAACAGACACATTGAGCTTTCTCATAGGCGTGATAATATTCCTTTTGATAGTAATTCCCATTGGAATTGCTGTTTACCATTATATGTTTGCGCAGTCAGGAATGCAAAAAACATTGGACCTGCTTGTTGAAAGAACTTCAGAGCTTGAAGACGGGCAGAATGACAGCATTATTGGATATATAGACAACGGCTATATACTAATCAGCTTTGAAAAAGACCAGTCCCAATTCGGAAGCACTGAAACGACTCTCGGAGTAAAAAGATGGAGCTGCAAGGGCGTTGGAGATGAAACTTTTACAATGTACTGGGGCATTAACAAGCCAAGCCAGTGCGGCAAAAAAGCGTGCCTGTGCGCCTGCGGCGAGTCAGGAAAAGACATTCCTCTTGTTGGAGATTGGCTGGACCTTGCAGGACCAAACTTGTGCAGCGGAGCAAAATGTGTTGTTTATGACGAAAGTGAAAATCCAAGATTTTACGGCGGAGCGCAATGCGAATACGGCGTGTTTATTGCGCCTGAAAGCCCGACTCTTGAATTAAAATACCAAAGGCAGGGGCAAATAACAGGAATTTGCGAGGAATTTCCCTGCGTATCACAGGAAGTAAGCAATGCGCGCAATGTCTATAATGAATTGATGGAAAAATATGATAAATGCAAGAATTATAATGCAGAAGACTGCATATGCGAATCAACACACATTTATAATATGCCCATTGACCATGCAATAAAATTTGTCAGCGATGGAAGAACAACAACAACAGGGCTTTATGATGAAGAAGGCCAGAAAAGAACTGAAGTAAGCTTTGAAGACAAGCCTTTTGGAATATATGACCCTGCAAAAGATGAAGCAAAGCAGGTAACAGCCCTTGAACTAAAAAGCAGTGCAGTAATAAGGGACTGGTTCTTTTTTGAAACAACAGTTGATTCAGGACCTTTTAATTATGAAGGCAAGGATAATATTTATTTATACAAGGCAAAGGGCGGATTTGTAAGCTTTGTCGCTGGAAACCCCGATAAAATAAAAGAGGACAAAGATTACTGCTGGATTAAATCAGGCGCAGCGCAGACACAGCCTGGTGAAGTTAACAAGGCGTGCAGCGACAATGGCAAGTGCAAGGCAGAATGCGGCGAGATGGAATATGCATTTGGAAGAAAAGGGCAGTATTGTCCTACGCTCACATGCTGCATTGCTGATGCATCTGCAAAATGCGTTGAAAAAGGAGGGAGCTGTTATGCAAGCTGTGAATCTGGAAGCTTAACGCCAATTGCAGGAGAGAATTTATGCACAGGTGATAATACTGCTTGCTGCAAATCAGGCTCACCCTGCGAAAATCTTGCAAACGGCGAATGCAAAAGCGCCTGCGATGACAGGCTAAATGAAGAAGAAGCTTCAGGCTCATATTTCACTTCACCTGCCTGTACTGGCGGAGAAATATGCTGCGTGCAAAAAGAAGTTCCATTGGGCACAGGATAAAATGAGAGAATTCATTCTAAGAGCAAGAACTGCAAAGACAGGCGACTTTAATGTAAATGATTTGCCTGCTTCAGGAAGAATGGATTCTGTTTGCGCTTCTGTTTCAAATGCTTTGAACATTGCAAATGCATTGAGAAAAGACACAATCATTCACGTCATAATGGAAGGCAGCCCTGAGCCTCCGAAGCTTTTGAGCTTTCACGGAGATACATTAAGAGGAATGGCCTGGGATGAAAAAAGCATAGGCGAGTTCATAAGAAAAGCGCTTTTGAAATCAAAAGGAATGCAGGCAGGGGAAACAAGAGAAGCTTCAGAGGGGCTTTCTGTGCAAAAAAAAAGCTTTGAAGCTTTGGTAAAAGAAAAACTCAAAGAAGGAAAGCAGGTTGTATATCTGCATCAGGAAGGCAAGGACATAAGGGAAGCTGTTCTTAAGGAAGACATTGTTGTTGTGTTTGGGGATTACATCGGAATGCCAAGGGCAACTGAGGGGCTTTTGGACAGATTAGGGGCAGAGCGAGTTTCTTTGGGTCCTAAAATGCTGTTCGCGGCGCACTGCATAATTGTGGTGCATAATGAGCTGGACAGAAGATTCTAAAAGTAAAGATAAAGCTTATAATATTGAAAGGCATCTTAAAGAGCATGAAAAAAAGTGTAATACTAATAATTGCGATAATATCGCTTCTGGTCGCGGGCTGCTCAAGCCAAATTAGGATGGAAAAAGCCAAATTTGAACCTAGTGATGTAGCCGTTGTAACTATCAGCAGCTTTGCATTCGCCCCTGCTGAAATAAAAATCAGTGCAGGCTCGTCAGTCAGTTGGATTAACGAAGATTCTGCGCCGCATACAATAAAGTTTGATGCATTTGAATCAGAAAAAATGGATAAAGGCGGCAAATATGAGCATACATTTGCAGAAGCAGGGGAATTTACATATATCTGCGGAATACATACATCAATGAAAGGGAAGGTGATTGTACAATGAGTGAAGCAAAATTCGACGTGAACATGGCGCCAAAAAAATGCATCTGCATTTCATGCCCTACATTCAAGGACTGCGGGGAGATGGCATTCTGCCTGTCAAAGAAAGAAATAAGCAAGGCAATAAAGGAAGAAAAAAATTGCCTGTGCCCATCGTGCCCTGTGCATGAAAAGATGGAATTCAAGCAGGTTTATTTCTGCACAAAAGGCGGGGAAAAGCACCAGACAACAAAGACAGAAAGGGCGCACACAAAGACAGAATTAAGAGAATCGCCTGAAGTTCCAGGGGCTATGAAATTCCGGCGCAAGTAAGGCTTAAGGAAAGAAAAATGAAGTGGAAATGCTCTGTTTGCGGATACGTGCATGAAGGCAGTAAACTCCCTACAGAGTGCCCGCAATGCAGTTCAGAAGCAGGGGAATTTGTTGAGTATTTTGAAAATAAAAAACTTGAATATGACGGCAAGAAATTTGATGTTTTGCTGATAAACGGCAGCTCCCATCACGCGCATAATACAAACATACTTGCAACTCTTGCAGAAAATGCACTAAAAAAAAGAAAAATCAGCTATAGAAGAATTGACTTGAATAAATTGCAGATATACCACTGCTGGTGCTGCTACAGCATGAGGGACAATGCATGCACTTATCCCTGCAGGAACCAGTATGATGATGCCCCTGCACTGCACGAGATGCTTTTGCAGGCAAAGGCGGTCATCATAACAAGCCCAATCAACTGGAATAACATGTCTGCTAGGCTCAAGGATTTCATGGACAGGCTTACGTGCATTGAAAACCAGCCCGTAATCGGCAAAAAAGCCCCCTGCACTGGAAAAATTGCAGGAATTCTTATCAACGGGCACGAGGACGGGGCAATGAAGACGGCAATGGACATATTTGTTTATTTGCAGCAGATGGGATTCATTCTTGCGCCATTCGGCTTTGCATACAGGACTCACGGAGCAGGCAATGACACTGTTTCAGACAATGATTTCCTGAGAAAGGATTCAAAGATAAAATCAGATGTGGACGGCGTTGTAAATAATGTTGTAGAAATGATAAAGCTTGATGTTGAGAAAAAGATAAAGCCAAAAATAAAAGAGGTTTGCGAATAATGCTGAACAATATTTCATATTACATGATTTTTGGAAGGCCGCTGATAGTTTATATCGGGCTTTTGACATTATCCTGCCTTCTGACAACAGCAACACTGGGCGCGCTTGTGCTGAAGGGAAAGATACAGTTCAAATACCACAAAGCCATGGCAATCACCACAATCTGCATAGCGCTTTCGCACGGAACTTTGGCGTTCCTGGCTTATCTGTGATTGCATAAAGTATAAATAATCTTAATTTAAGTAATGATTGAAAAACAGGGGTGCTAAGATGAACAAGACAATAGAAAATATGTCAAAAGCCTTTGCAGGCGAGTCAATGGCAAGAAACCGCTACACATTCTTTGCAGCTATTGCAAGAAAAGAGGGTTATGAGCAGATAGCTGAGATATTCACAATCACTGCCGACAATGAGAAAGAGCACGCAAGCTGGTTCTTCAGGATGGCTAATGAATTAAAGAAAGGCGACAAGAAATTGGCAGAAGTAAAAGTTGAAGCAGCCGTAAATACTGCATTGGGAACAACTGCTGACAATCTTATGGAGGCAATACACGGCGAGAACATGGAACACACAGTCCTGTATCCTGAGTTTGCAGACACTGCAGAGAAAGAGGGTTTCAAGGCAATTGCATTAAGAATAAGGGCTATTGCAAAGGCAGAG
>JBAZYQ010000020.1:0-4530 GCA_041659245.1 Candidatus Nanoarchaeia archaeon | reverse complement strand
CATCACGAGGAAAGATATGCAAAGCTTCTTGCTGAAGTAAAAGCAGGCACAATATTCAAGAAAGAGGCTCCTGTTTCATGGGTTTGCAGGGAATGCGGTTATGTGCACATTGGCAAGGAACCGCCAACAAAGTGCCCTTCATGCGACCACGCAAAATCATTTTACCAGGTAAAGTGCGAGAGCTATTAGGAGAATAAAATGGACAAAATAAATGATATCTACAGGTGCAATGTATGCGGGCATATAATTGAGATTGTAAAAGCAGGAGCAGGGCAATTGGTTTGCTGCAATCAGCCGATGGAGCTTTTGAAGGAAAACTCAACAGACGCTGCAAAGGAAAAGCACGTGCCTGTTGTTGAAAAGACAAAGGAAGGTTTCAAGGTAAAAATCGGCTCTGTTCCGCATCCAATGGAAGAAAAGCATTACATTCAATGGATTGAGGCTATTGCAGACGGGGTTTCTTACAAGGCATTCCTAAAGCCAGGTGACAAGCCGGAGGCAGAATTCTGCGTAAAGGCAAAGTCAATAATTGCAAGGGAATACTGCAACCTGCACGGGCTGTGGAAGAGTTAGGTATTTAAATTCAGTTCTCCATAAATAATTAGTATGAAATGGCTTAGTTTGAACAAGAGAGGGGAAGCTGAGGAAATGGAAACTCTCACGCTTTTTGACATTATAATAGGAATTGCAGTTGCGGCAATACTCATACTTTCTGCTGTTTCTTACTCAGGGCTTTCAGGATTAGGAAGATTGTATGTTGAAAATGATATGTCATTGATGGTAAGCACACTGCTTTCAACTCCGGGAGAGATAACAGCAAGATATCCAATCAGCCCTGACTATAAATTGCAAGGAATCTGCCTTGCAGACACAGAGGAATGCAAGAAAATAAAAGTGGTTCATACAGCTTCAGTTTTTGGCGCTTTTCAAAAAGAAACGCTTGTGTTTAATGCAGACATAGAAAGAGGGATTTACAGCACTGAGAGGGAAAGCTAATGTATAAGAAAGGCAGCTACGACATTTCAAGAAAAACATTGTATTTCATATTAGTGCTTTTCGTGCTTGCATTCATATTCATCTACATGGCAGGCACAATAAACAAATATTATGGAATATCAATGGACGAAAGGGATGCTGTCATGGCGCACATAATGTCCTCAGAAGCAATATTCTCTCGCTCGTGCTTTGCATATTATGATGAAAGTACAGGAAGAGCCTATCCTGGGTTTATTGATGTTGACAAGTTCAAGAAACCGCTTAATCCACTGTGCCTGAGATATGCAGACGTGCCCTATGCGTTTTACCTTAATCCTGATGCGCAGGACAAGCAGGTAATATCAGAAGGGCCTTTATTGGAAAATACAGACACAGTAAATAGATATATTTTAGGAATTAAAAACGGGATGCCAATGCAGGTTAATCCTGGCTTGATGCTTGAATTTAATAATTATTATTTAAGACAAAATCAGAAAACCCAGGCAACCGGCGAAGAAATGTCAAGAGCAATGTACACAGCAGGACAGGCAACTGAAGAAGTTTTAAGATATGCTGTATAAAAAATGAAAATAAAAAATAAAAAAGGGCAGACAGAGGACATATTTGCGGATTTTATGATTGCAGTAATCCTGATAGCAATAGCAATAGGCACAATTGGCGTAAAGAATGTAATGGATAAGAAAACAATACCAATCGCAACAGCAAATGAGCTTGGAGAGCTTTACAAGATTGAAATTATAACGCTTATGAGAACGCAGGTTGAGTATGGATATTTCACTTCAAGCGATTATGAGCAGGATATTGATAATTATCCTCTTTTGCCTAAATTAGGGGTAAGTTACGGGCAAGTTCTCGGAATTATAGCTGATGGAGAAAAAGACAATAATCCCTGGCTTTTTTCAGTGCAGGACAGGGGATTTGGCTCGGGAGATTACGGGTTTGTTGCGCAAAGTGGGAATGAATGCACTGCAAAGTTCAGGGAAGCAATAAACAGCCATATAACTTATCTATGGCAGATGAATATTAAAGATGAAAGCGGAAAGCAGCTTTTCTGGTGCTCAAGCTATAACAATGAAGAGTTGGTAAATTCAAGATATGCAGGCAAGGGATTCTTTGCAGGATGCAGGTTATTCAATATTAAGATTCCGCAAGAATCAGGGAAGACAGCAACAGCTGAATGGGGTGTTTGTGAATGAAGAAGTCGCGATTTATACACAATAAGAAAGCAATGGCTGTGCTAAGCCTGTCTGCAATAGCATTCCTTGTTGCAGTAATGCTGTTTTACAGCAGAAGCGTGAACTTAAAGCCAGGACCTGACTCTGAATTCCTTGGGCAGACTGAAACAGACATTTACAAGACATACATGAATGGGGAGGCAGAGCTGCTTTACCTTGACATTGCAGCAGAGCATTCTGTTGATGCAGTAAGAAAGCAGGATAAGTTCATGGCAGGCGAAAGCCATAATTTGCTTGAGAGAATACCTGACTTGCAGACTCTTTTCAAAACCCATAAAGAGGATTTCCTGAAGGCATTTGCAGAAGAGTTTACAAAATACCTTGATGAATTCAACAGGCAATTCCCGGGCGCTGAGCTTAAGATTGAGGATTACACATTTACTTTGGACAGCAGGGGAATAACAGGAGTTACTGAAAAGCAGATTACAATAAATACAAAATACCATGATTATACATTCAGCCCGAATTTCAGGGTTTTCATTGACACCGGACTGGCTGAAGAAATAGCTTATAATCCTGAAGAAGGCAGTGTAGAAACAACAGAGGGAACTCCTGCAGAAGACATACCTTCTGAGGCTCCGCAGGAAACATCTGTCGCGCTTGGAACTGAATAAATCAGATAATCCTCTTTCTCAGCTTTCTTATAACCCCATATGCAGGCAAAAGAAGAGTCAATGCAGCTGCAATGTCAGACAAGGGCTGCCCAAATCCTATTCCAAGATAAATCGCCTTAATCTTGTTGTAATATTCAGCCACATAAGATGCCTGTTCCTCCGGTTTTTGCTTTTCTGCCTCTATCTTTCTTTCCAAATCATTTGCTTTCGAGATAAACTCATCCTGCTTTTCAAAGAAATCAAGCTGCTGAAGCTCTTTTTCAATTTCAGATGATAAAGACAATGCAGAGTCATAACGCCCCTGATTAAGCTCTGCCTCTGCTTTTGAGAGCAAAAGTGAATAGTCTTCCTGCATTGAATCCTGCAAACTATCATAAAGCCTGTTGGAAAGCCATTTTATGTTTTCAGAGAATTCAGTGTTTTGCCCTAATAATGCAAATGATTCAATGCACTGGCTTGCTTCTTGGAATTTATCTTCAATAAGATATGATTCGCATTGCCCATATTTATCCAATGCCTCATTGTATAATAAAAGATTTGCATTTTGTGAGTCTAATTGCTGCTTGTACTTGTCAAGCTCCTGCTTGTAGGAATTAAGCTTTTCTGTTTCTTCCTGGTTTGCATTTGAATTTGAATAGCAATTAACTCCTGAGAAAATGGCTGTGCCTAAAGAGCCTGCTGCAAGCACTGCCAACAGAGGGTACTTTATCCTTTGCAATTTTTCAGAAAGCCGCATCTTCCTGCTTCACCTCCTCAACAATAAAATGTATTCTCTTGCCTTCACAGTAGTTGGACACTCTTTCATCAAATTCCGCAAATTTTTGCATATTCCTGAATATAGCATATGCAATCACAGAATAATTTCCTCTTGCTCCAAACACTGAATTCACATTCAAGTCGTGCTTAAGAAATTTAATCAGCCTTATCGTCCTTGGCTCAAGAAGGAACAGGGCATGAACTTCAAAACCAAGTTTCCTGAAATCAGGCAGAATTGTAAATTTCTTTACATTCTTTTTTGCGCTGATAAAAGCCCTTCTCACGCTGTCCTTTGATGCGTTTGTTGACAAGGCTATTTTTTTCATTGAACAGCCCGCGTCTTTCCTAAGCATTCTTAACACCTTTTCCTGCATTCAAACCACCCCTTTATGGCACTTGCATCCTTTATCATCACAAGAGCACTGCCTTTCTATCCCCAGCAAAGAAACTTTCTCATCAAAAGCTTTTTTTGAAAAATAAAGAAGCTGCTTTCCTGCATTTTCTTTTGAAAACTGCATTGCATAAAACTCAGACACAGCCATTGCCCCTATGAAAGCATTGCACATAACAACATTTGATTCCTGCAAAGAAGCGCAGCCGCCTTCCGAGCTGTGCGAAGGGAGACCGAGAGCGCCAGCGAACATGCCTGCTGACGGATTTTCAGCAACAATTCCCCTTCTGCATTCAAGGCAGGTATTCCTGTTAAAAACATCCAGCCTTGCCGTGAAAGCCCCAACGCCTGCATCTATTAAAGGGGTATTATTATCCAAGGCATACTTGTTAAGCATTTTTCTTGCAGGCCAGCTGTCAACACAGCTGAATATTGCGCTGTATCCTGATTTTGCATATTTGTTTTCAAAAAAGCAAGGATTTGCAATAATCTCTGCATTAGTTATTGATTCAAGCCTTTGCTTGAGGGTAAGTGCCTT
>JBAZYQ010000019.1:0-15630 GCA_041659245.1 Candidatus Nanoarchaeia archaeon | reverse complement strand
TGACGACAAGGGAATAGACGAATTTGAAGGAGTTAAAGCAGCTTATGAGAAACTGGAGAAGCTTCTCGGCGAGGTTGAAGACGCAAAAGCATACATTGATGACCACAAGCTTGGCACTGAATGGCTGAGATTGGAGAAAGGAGAGAAGTTTGACGCTGTTTACAAAAAGGCAGAGGATGTTATTGCAGAAAGAAGCAATAGATTCATGCGCTCACTGAATATTCTGGATTCCATTGAAACAAGGATTGGGAAGATTGGGGATTTGTATAAAAGTGACGATAAAGATGAAACAATATATACATATACTTGCGCAAGCATGGTGCTTGCATATTTTGTTGCCGGAAGAAAGGATATTGCAGAAAGAATATTGCTTGCCATTGAAAATAAGATAGGCAGGGAAGGGGAATTATATATGGGTGGAACCAAAAGCAAGGACATTGATACATATCCTAATTCAGCAATGGCAATCGTCTTTTCAGCGGCAGGAAAAAAAGAAGCGGCAGGAAGGATATTGGATGCAATAGAAACCAGCATCGGCAGGAACGGCGAGCTGTATTATGACAACCAGAAGGATAAAAAATTGAGTTCTGAAACTAATGCGAATATGGCTTTCGCGCACCTTTTGCAGGGCAATACAGGCAATGCAGAAAGAATACTTGAAGGCATTGATTCAAGAATAGGCATTGATAAATGCGGAATATACCATGCTGAAATCCCTAAAAATGGGCTTATTAATTTAAACGCACCTCAAGTGGTTTCAGCCGCGCATTTCCTGCTTGGCAGAAAAGGAAAGGCAATGGAGATTTACGGTGATTTTGAAAAATATATGAAAAGCCAAGATCTGATTAACGGAGAGCTGTTTACAAAATATACTAATTCACAAAATTATCTTAGCACCAGTATGAGTGCGTGGAAAGCAATTGCATACGCTTTACAAGACGGAGCCAAGATTTGCGGGTTGCCGAGGGACTAAAGATGACAAAGCTCATAGACGACAAGGGAATAGATGAATATCCTGAATGCAAGCAGGTTTATGAGAAAGTCCAGGAGCTTCTTGAGGAGCTTGCAAAGGCACGGACTTACCTTGAAGAGCACCAGAAAGGCGTTGAATGGCTGAAGCTTGAAAAAGGCAAGGAGTTTGACAAAACCACAGGCGAGCTTGAAAAGGTTTTGGAGGAAGAAGACCCGAAGGTATACCATTTGGGCGGCTATAGCTATTTCAATGGAAATAATGGTCGGTATTATGACTATATTTTTGTTCCTAGTTTGGGGCTGTACTGCACCAAAAATTTTAGTTTCTTAACTTTGGATGAATTCGAGGATAATAAGGCATTAAGCAGGCTGGATTATAGCGCCGCCGATGCCAAAGTTGAGCAAAAACAGGAAATTAAATTTGAGCATGAAGGAAGGGGTTTTATAATAGATTTCAGAAGGCTGAACAAGGGGATTTCAAAAACAATAATAAAATATTTCATTCACCAAAAAATTAGCGGCAGTGAGATTGCCGACCTTAAAGAGTATGAGTTTATTGAAAAGCAGATAAGGCAGGTGTTTGGGAGCTAACATGGCAAAACTCATAGATGACAAGGGAATAGACGAATTTGAAGGCGTCAAGAAAGCGCAGGAAGAGCTTAAGGCTGTTTTGAAAAGAGCGGCTGACCTGAAAGCATATATCTCAGAGCATCAGGCAGGCGCTGAGTGGCTCAGATTGGAAAATGAAAAAGAGTTTGACGCAGTGCAGAAGGCGGCTGATGAGGCTTTGGAAGACAGGCTTACAATAACCTGCTCTGAATCTGCCAAAATATATGATATGCTTACCAAGACACCGCTGTATGACAAGGCAAGAGGGCAGTGGAACTGGGGCATGAATGAAAAACAAATAATTATAGAATCCAGCAGACCATCACATATCCAGCTTACAGGTGTTATTGCACTCGCATCAATAGGAAGAATAAAAGAAGCAACTGAGTTCTATGACAAGCTTACTGAAAGTGCATTGTATGACAAAACAGCATGCCTGTGGAATCACCATATGTCTGTGGCACAGCAAGTGGAATCGTCTGGATTGGCAGCATATAGCCAGCTTTCAGACGTTATTGCACTGGCATTAATTGGAAGAAAAGAAGAGTCTATAAATTTTTATAATCTCCTTGAAAAAACAGTATTATATGACAAAGAGAGAAATCAATGGAACCATGAGATGAATACCAAACAGAAAATTATTTGCTCTGATAGACATCCATACAGCCAGCTTCTGGGTGTTCTTGCCCTTAGTTTAATAGGCAGAAAGGAAGAGTCGTTAGAAGCATATAATCAGCTAATGGAAACTCCGCTTTATGACGAGTCATGCGGGCAGTGGAATTACGAACTAAATTCCAAACAAGAATTAATAAGCTCCATTAGACAATCTGCAGAACAGCTAATAGGAATAGCATTTATGGCTAATAATGGAATGGCTAAAGAAGCAAATAAGCTGTATACTCGGCTTACCAAGTCAGAATTATACGACAAGGAAAGAATGCAATGGAATTGTGCCATTAATGCAGACCAGCAGCTACAAGATACCAATAGAAATGCGCACATACAATTATGGGGCGTTGCTGCTTTAGCGATGCTGGAGGCAAGATGACAAAACTAATCAACGACGAAGGGATAAACCAGTACAGCACTGTGAGGAAAGCGTATGAAAGAGCAAGAACTCTACTGCAAAATGAGAATCCCGACAGGAAGGAGCTTTCTGACCTGCTGGATGTACTGGACAAGAATCCTGAAGGGGCAAAATGGCTGGAAGCTGAAGTTGGCGAAGAGTATGGCAAGATATGCAAATATGTTCCTGCTGAGAAACAGGATTTGGTTACGCCTGCAGCTAGAAGCGCACATTCTATTTTTAAGGAAAACAGAAGAAATACAAGCGGGGAAATAAGCCGGGATGAAATATTTACTATTGCCTATGTTATGGCAGGCACAACCGCTATGCTTTTTGTGGTGTCATATCTAAACTGCGGAGTGTTCTAAGATGAAGCTCATAAACGACAAGGGAATTGAGGAATACTCCGGATGCAGGGATGTTTACGAAAAGGCAAGGCAGCTTTTGAGAGAGCTTGGCGATGCAAAGGCATACTTGGAAGGCCACAAACTCGGCACTGAGTGGCTGAGGCTTGAAAGAGGACAGGAATTTGAAGAAACAGAGAAAGCAATTGATACTGCTCTTGAAGACAGGCTTGAAGTTTCAGGAAAATATTCAAGAAGCAAAATAATCCTTAACGCGATTGAAACAAAAATAGGCAAGGAAGGCAATCTCTACAAGCCTTATGCAGGATATGAGGGATGTTTTCTGGGTGGCAATGCTGCAATTGCATCAGCCTATGCAAAAATAGGGAATACCAGAAAAGCGCGTGAAATCTTCAGCAATATAGACGCGACATTTCCAAAAAAAGGGGAATTGTATTTGAGCACAACAGGTCCTTCCAATGAGATTGATTTTGGGGACAGTGCCCTTATGGCATTTCTCAATGTTTTATTAGGCGATAAATACAGGGCAGGATGCATATTGACGGACCTTGCAGAAGAGAGCAAAAGACATGAAAATAGACCTTTGAATGAAAACGTATTTGTGAATATAATCATGCTGGCAGCGACAGCAATGATAAATCCTTCAGCAGAAATAGAAAAGGCTTTAATTATCATTGAAAATGCGGCTGTTTCAAAAACCAGTGGGCTGTACCGCGCATATTTCAAAGGAGAGCAGGTGAATACTGAGGAAAATGCAGCAATGGCTATTTTGTATTATGCAACCAAACATGCTGCTAAAGCTTCCGCACTGGTATCATTGATTGAGAAGTCAATAACAAGGCAGGGAGACCTGTTTGCTCACGGATTTCATGGAAGGGGCGTTACATCTACGCCGAATGGATTAATGGCAGTTGCGTACGCAATGCAGGATGATACAAGATGAAGAAGCTCGTTGATGACAAGGGATTGGAGCAGTATGATACTGTGAAGAGTGCTTATGAAAATGCAGCCAAGCTTATTACTAAACTGAGCAATAAAGAGCTTTCTGACATACTCAAGGTATTTGACAGGAATCCGGAAGGCACAAGCTGGCTAAGAGATGAGCTTGGCATGGCATTTGACGATGTTTACTCATATTTGGAAATTTATGGAAGATACATAAGATCAAAAGAAATTCTAAAGGCTATTGAGCAAACAAAATACAGGAAAGCAGATATTGGCGATTGCATGATACGCACTGAACAAACTGCAGTTATGGGCCTGCTGCATAAGATGGTAACTGATGATTATTTTGCGCAGAACCTTTTGGATGAGATAAATAAGCACGTGCCTGTAACTGACGGCATTTACTCTAAAAATGAGACAAGGATAGAGCCAAATAAAAGGTATGATTACTATGGCCTAGAAGAGAGATTTTGTGCCAATATATTAGTAAGGCTGCTAAAAAAGTCATTGGGAGACTCATGCAATGCAAGAGTTGAGATAAAAGATTTTGTTACTGCTTGTGATCTTAAAAAAAATCCAGGCGATAAAGAATGGCACGCCTCATATATCCAGGCGTTTAACGGCATCGCCTGCGCAGTTGACAATGATATAAATCATGCAAGAAGCATAATTGACTGCTAT
The DNA here is from genome assembly GCA_041659245.1 of Candidatus Nanoarchaeia archaeon. Taxonomy (GTDB): domain Archaea; phylum Nanobdellota; class Nanobdellia; order SCGC-AAA011-G17; family GW2011-AR17; genus UBA9640. The sequence goes on along the minus strand of JBAZYQ010000019.1, from coordinate 10,992 downwards.
GAACTTGCTTTGGACAGGAACAAATGGCTGTATAACTACACAGGCTCATTATACCTTAATGCCTCAATGTCAATATTGCACAGGTGCATAGGCAATCACAAGGAAGCTGACTGGATAATAGAGGGGATTGAGAAGAATATAAAGCAGGAAAAGACAGGCAGGTTTGTGGACGGAGCTGATATCTGGATTCCCGGCAATGCTCTAATGGCAATTGCGTATGCAATGCAGGATGGAGCCAAATTATGCGGCTTGCCAAAGGATTCAAAATGACAAAACTAATCAACGACGAAGGGATAAACCAGTACAGCACTGTGAGGAAAGCGTATGAAAGAGCAAGAACTCTACTGCAAAATGAGAATCCCGACAGGAAGGAGCTTTCTGATTTGCTCGAAGTGCTGCACAAGAATCCTGAAGGAGTGGATTGGCTGAGGGACGAGGAAGGAACTAATTTTAACAATATATATAAAAACCTAAGGGGAATTGTAAGCCCGGGATTTGATTACCGCCTTGTCTCAGTTGAAGAAAAAGCAGATTTTTTCTATATTAGCAATGTGTTGCTTGGAAACAAGGTTTACAATATTTCATGGAACAAATATTTGCTTGATTCAGGCGCAAAACACACGCAGGAAGAATGGCTTGAAAATAAAAGCCTCTGGATGCTGCCTGATGCAAAGATATATCATGCAACCTTAAGAGCCTTGTTCCAAGGGATAAAGCATAAGACAGGAAGTGATAAACAGTTGTTTGATAGGCTAAGAACAATATTCGAGAAGGATTTTGTAGAATATCCAATGATGACAAGCGTTTCAGCTTCAAGAGGCATGTCAATGCAGGGCATGAATATAGATAAAAAGGGAGCAATTAAATATGAGGCAGATTATATGATTCCATTCAATTCCAAAGGCGACCGCTGTTTTCACGGCAAGGATTACAGAAGCGACCTGGAGAGCTTGTTCAAAGGAGGGTTGGAAGAAGCAGAAGATATATACAGGTGGGTTGCAGGCATTCCACTGGCGCTTGTGCTTACACCGCTTGGTGAATATTCAGGGGTTGTGACACTTGGATTTGAAACAGGCGCTGATGAAGGAGGCAGGTACAATATGCTTCATATAAACGCAAATAATCATAAAAGATATAAGGCAGTGGCAAGAGGCGTAAGTGTAAATGCTTCGAAAATAAAATATGCAAAAAATATATTTCCTCTTCCTGAATAAATTTTTCCAGATAAAATGCAAACTCACACAAAAATTTCCATTCAAAACAAATTATTTTCAGCAATTCTGAAAAAAGAAATGTTTATATAGAATAAAACGCTAATAATTCAATGAAATAACAGGAGAAAATTTAACAAAATTTGACGACGGAAAATGAATGTACTAGTATTATGCTCACCGAGATTTAACAACGAGACTGTTGAAGAAAGATTCTGGCCTGTTGACAAGATTATTATTTCTGAAATAAAAAAGACAGGGCACGAGGCAACAGCTGCTTTGTTTGACAAGGCAAAACCGCTTCAGCTTGACGGCTATGATGTTGTTTTCAATCTTTGCGACGGCTTTGAAGACATGCATGATGAGGCAATAGTTCCCAATATTCTTGCAACCGCAAAAATCCCGTTCACGGGAAACACGGCTGAAGTAATTGACCTTTCAATAAGCAAATTAAAAATAAAGGAAAAGCTGATGGAAAACGGAATCCAGACCCCTGATTTCCAGGTTTTTGAAACAGGCGATGAGGAAGTTAAGATTGCATTGAACTCGCAGGTAATAATCAAGCCCACGATTGGGCACGCAAGCTGCGGCATTGAAGTTGAAAATGTCGTTGACACTGAGGAAAAATTAAGAAAGAGAATAAAATCAGTCATAGAGGAATGCAAATGCCCTGTTGTTGTCGAAAGATATATTGAAGGAAGGGAATTCTGCATACCTGTATTGGGAAATGAGAATCCTGAGGCAATGCCTATGCTTGAAATTGATTACAGCACATATGATGAGCATCTGCCTAAAATCCTAAGCTACAAGGCAAAATGGAGCAAGAACAGCAATGTTTTCAAGAACACAGACTCATTGGTTGCAAAAGAAGTAGAGCCTAAATTAAAAAAGAAAATTGAAGGCACTGCAAAGGCAACATTCAAGGCTCTCGGGTGCAGGGGCTATGCTTCTGTTGATGTCAGAATTGACAAGGACAATAATGTTTATGTTATAGACACAAACCCCAACTGTTATATTGCAGAGGAATCTGATTTTGTAAAGGCATCTGCAGAAAAAGGCATGAGCTACACTGACTTGCTTAACAAGATTCTTGAATTGGCTGTTGAAAAGCCGCACCAGAAATGCCAAAAGTAATTTAAACACCAATAGTTCTCAAAATCCAGATATGGCAAAGATTAAGCTTATTGCATTTGGATGCAGCAACAATCAGGCTGAGTCAGAGATAATGGCAGGACTTTTGAGAGATGCAGGGCACGAGATTGTTGATTCAAAAGAAGATATAGCAATCATAGGCATCTGCAATGTGAAAGGACCTAGTTTTAACAAGGGAATCAAGGCTGCGAAAGAGGCAAAAGGCAAAGTAATTCTTGCAGGATGCATACCTGACTACCAGCTTATGAAAATAAGAAAAGAGTTTCCAAAAGCATCAATTGTAAGCACGCATAATATTGCACAGATTTGCTCTGCTGTTGAAGGTTTAAAAAAAGAAAAAAGAATTGAGCTTGTTGAGAAGAAAAATACAACAAAACTCTTAATGCCAAGAGCCAGAATCAATAGCACTACAGGAATAATACCAATAAGCACGGGCTGCATGGGAGACTGTGCCTACTGCTCTGTAAAAGCAATCAAGGGACAGCTTGTTTCCTATCCCATTGAAGACATTTTAAAAGAAGCAAGGCAGTGCATAAAGGAAAACTGCAAAGAGATTTGGATTACTGCGCAGGACACAGGATGCTATGGCATTGACATTGGAAAGACATTGCCTCAATTATTAAATGAAATAATAAAATTAGACGGAGATTTCAAAATAAGATTGGGAATGGCAAACCCGCAGTTTGTGGCAAAATACCTTAAAGAAATCATTGAAATAATGAATAATCCAAAGATGTTTTGCTTTCTCCACATTCCAATACAGGCAGGAAGCGATAAAATACTCAAAGATATGAACAGGAAATACACTTCAAAAGAGTTTGTTGATATTATAACTAAACTAAAGAAAGAAGTCAGGGATATTTGCATTGCAACAGACATTATTGTGGGCTACCCAACTGAAACAGAAGATGATTTTCTTGAGTCAATGAGGATTATTGAAGAGATAAAGCCTGATGTGCTTTACATAAACAGGTTTTGGCAAATGCTAAACACAAAAGCAGCATCTTTGAAGCAGTTAAGAAGTGAGATTTTGAAAGAGCGCTCACTAAGAATGTTCAAATTGTTCAGGCCAATGGCTTTGGAGAACAACAAGAAAGAAATCGGGAAAGAAATGGAAATTCTGATTGATGAAAAAGCAAAAGGAAGTTTATGGGGCGGAAGAAATAGCTCCTACAGGCTTGTTTCAATAAAAGGAAAATATAAATTAGGGGAAAGGATTAAAGTAAAAATCAAGAGCGCGACTTCTAATTATCTGGTTGGAGAAGAAATTTAGCCCTAAGGCTCATAATATCCGTCGCCTGTCATCTTGTACTTGGGCTTCTTTGGAGGCTCTTCCTTGAATTCTGACATCTTTCTCACATTGCCGAAATCATCATACACTTCCAAATCAGCAGGCTTCTCTTCAGAAGAATTGCTTGATTCTGAAGGAGAATCATCATAAGTTGGGAATTCCTGCGCAGGCTCTGAAATAGGGGCGCCTTCAGCTGATTCCTCTGCCTCATCTGACTTTGTGCCGCATTCGTGGCAGTACTTTGCATTGGGAACCAAGTCAGTGCTGCAGTTCTTGCAGTTTCCTGCCGAGAACATTGCGCCGCAGTGATGGCAGAACCTGTCGTCATTGCACACGTCAGCTCCGCAGTCGCACTGGAAAGTTTCCTCTGCCGGAAGCTCTTCACCGCATTTCCTGCAGAACAAGTCCCCTTTCTCAGGGTTATTATTGCACCTCTTGCAGTTCATAGGTTTTTAAAAGCAACAATTCTATATAAAGTTATTTGTGCTGAAAAGGCATTGAAAAAGAGATTTGGAAAAGTCCTTTGGGAAAACTTTAAATACCTCTCTTAATCCCATTATTCCTAGTTTGGGCCCTTAGCTCAGCCTGGAGGATTAAAATCCGGGCAATTAGAGCACTGTAGCTTTAAGAGCTGTGTAAGTCTTATATGGCTGCTACTGGTACAAAAGCTTAAGAGAGCCAGTGGTCGTGAGTTCAAATCTCATAGGGCCCATTTTTCTCCTCATAGTATGGACTCTAAGCTCATGAGCCAAATAATTATCCCCTGGGAGATAAGAAACGAGCGAAGCGAAGTTTCTGCATCTCATAGGGCCCATTTTCTACTCCCAGTGTAAACTCTAAGAGCTAAATTTATTTAGAGTATTAACCCTAAGCGATACTTTTATTAATACAAGTTATTTAACCATGCATAGAGGCATTAAAAGAGAGGACATCATGTGGTATAAAAAGTACGGCTGGAGCAACAACCCATTTTCAGTTAAATGGAGCACTGAATTAGTCGGCTTTGAGAAAGAAAGGGAATTATTGCTTAATTATGTTTCTGCAGGAGACATGTGCATTGTTGTTGGCGAGCCTGGAATGGGCAAGACATCATTGCTAAAATGGCTCAAGAGGCAGATGGGATTTCTTCAAAAAGGCATTTACCTTAACGCAGAAAGCATGAGCGATGAGTTCAACTTAAAGAAGCACGTTGGAAAGCCGTTCATAAGAAAAAAAGTCCTTATGCTTGACGAGGCGCACCACTGCGACGAGCCTTTTGTAAAGGACATGAAGGCATTGTGGGACGGAAATGTCCTTAGAAGCGTTGCAATTGCCCAGATTGGAAATAAAATGGATTATCCCGAGAGCTTTACAAACAGAGTGGGTGGAAGAATAATAAGATTGGCGGGAATGGGATATGAAGAGGCAAAACAATTGATTGAAATGAGAACCAATGGCAAGAATCCTTTTTCAGAAGAGATTATCTCGCTTATAATTGAGGATGCAAGAAACAATCCAAGAAAAATACTTGAGAATTGCGAGCAATTATGCATAAATCTTGAGCCCGGCAATATTAATGTTGACACTGCAAGATCAATATTGACTCGAAAGAAGGCAAACCAGCTTTTGGACTTGCAAAGGCCTGACGAGGTTAAGCTGCCTGACAACTTAATGCCTATCAATGACAAGAAGCTTGAAGGCTACAGCCCGATGCAGAAAAGAATGGTAATTCTATTATTAGAAGGACACAGGACTGCAAAGCAGTTGGCTGAGATATTGAATACAACAGAGGGAAGCATTGGAAAGCAATTGAGCAGCCTTGCTGAGAAGCAGGTTGTGTTTATAGTTAATAATAGAAGGCCTAAAGTCTATGGGCTTACTGAAGAATTCAAGGGAAGCTTGAATTAGAGTTCTAATAAGAAAGCCATTGGGGATACCCCAAACCCCTTTGATTAAAGTTCTAATTATTTTTTAAGCATATTCCCCTTTTTAGGATTATTCACTCCTATTTTTAGGAATGCTTATATTTCAGAACGCAAAAAAAGAATAATGGCTCTTATTTCATAAGATGAGCAAGAGACACAACATATGAAGCTGCCTCATAGGCATTATGCCCGTCAAAATCATTCCAGCCCATTCCCCTATTCTCTTTTTTGGCTGCTTCCAAGCATTGCGCAAACTTTGCTTCATCACCCTGAAGAATCACAAGCGCCTCAAGGCATGCACTTTTAATTACCTTGTATAGATTTACCTTTTTTTCATCATCAACTTTATCGCGGGTAACATATTTATCAACAACCGCCTCGTATTTTTTTATTGCCACAAGCGCTTCGTCAATTTCCATTTTTATTTACCCCTAGATTGATTATACTAAAAATAAAAAAATTAAGCAGTCTTGACAGCTGCTTCTTGCTGCTTTTCTTCTGCCTTAAAGGGCAAAGGACGCTTGATTGTTATTGGAAGGGCTTCTTTTGAAAGCTCCAGCTTTGCGATTGCAACAGGGCGATAATGGAGCTTTTCCATTTCAGTCTTGTTGAGCTTCAAAAGCAAAGGCGCGCCCATTGATATCTGCAGCGCTCTTGCTCCAATCAATCTTGCTTTTTCATATTTGGTTAGCTTCATCATGGTAAAGTGATATCCGCTCCCATTTATAAAGATTTCCTTAGCTCGGCAGCCCTTAAAGATGCCAAATCAACCATTGCAAATATCTCGTCATGCATCAGGGGCTTTTCTCCGCCCTTCTGCATTGCGCATACTTCACCTTTCTCAGTGAATGCAATAGTCAGCCTTGCATCAGCAGCAAGCTCTTCATCCCTTGTTGGGTCAACAAGGAACTTGTCCCCAATCTTGAAGACAGTGCAGCTTACAGGCATGAATGACAATGGCAAAGGCACGTCAGTCGGCTCTTTGTATATAACCTTGTCATCTTCAACCTTTGGAAAGCGAGCATTCTTCAATGCAGCTATTGCAGCAAGTGAAGCAGCATCAAACAAATTGCCTGCCGCATTCAATGGGTAGATGTCAATCATTACAATCCACATCTTCTCTCCTGACCTTACGCAAAGCTTTTTGAAATCAAGCGCTTTTGACTCCCTGATTCCCCTGTCAACGACCCTTGAAAGCTCGATTGCCTCAATTGTCGGAGGGCCTCCCTCATATTCAGGAGATGATAACGGCAGCAATTCTGCGCTGACCATTATGCTTCCCTCATCAGGAGTATCCGGATAAGTCTGCCCGAATTCCATTTTCACTCCGGCAACAACAACTGTGTCGCCCATTGTGACTTTTGCAGAGCCTTCTGCTGATTTTGGAGATACTGAATACTCCACAGTCACAGGCTGCCTGAACTCGTCAAATCTTCTTCCGTCGTGTCTTGTGTTCTTTTTTGCAAGCGCTTGTATGTAGCTTTTTGGAATCATTTTATTTACCCCCTGTAAACTTGGCGCGCAATGCAGCCTTCTGCACTTCGTATATCTTGTCTATGCCGTGCTTTGCCAATGAAACAGCCTTTTGAAGCTGCTCTTTTGTCAAAACTCCGTCAAGCTGCAGCAAGGTTACCTCGCCTGTTCTTGGAATCATTGCAATTGGTATGTCAACTGCGCCGCCTTCATAGGCTTCCTCGGAATAATCCAGGTCAACCACAGGCGTATCGCCGACAACACCGCAAGAAACAGCGCAAACCAGGTCCTTCATCTTAAAGCCTGCATCAGCCAAAGCCAATGAAGCTGCGCAAATTCCCGCGCATCTTGTTCCTGCATCTGTCTGCAATAACTCGATAAACACGTCAACAACTGTCTTGGGGTATTCAGTCAGGTCAATCACAGGCGCCAAAGCGTTCTGCGTAACCAATCCGATTTCCCTGCTTCTTCTGCTCGGTCCGGGCCTAACCCTGTTTCCTGAGCCTGAAAAAGCCATCATGTTGTAATTGCACCTTAAAGTGCCTCTTTCAACATTCTGCATGAACTTCGGGTGCATTTCCCTTGGTCCGTAAACAGCTGCATATGCTATTGTCTTTCCTATCTTGAACATTGCCGAGCCTCTTGCGTTTTTTATGACGCCAACCTTTGCTTCCATCGGCCTGAGCTCATTCAATGCCCTGTCAGTTCTTGTGTAAGCCATTTTACTGCGCCCCCTTATTGCTGTCAAGGAACTGTTTTACAACTTCAGTCAATCCTGATATGTGGGCTTTCTCCTCAATCAGCGCAATTGCCCTTGTTGCAAGTAATTCGTCCTCGGGGTTCTTTCCTGATACCCATATTCTTCCGTTCTGCCCAACTATAATCTGGCATCCGGTTGCATCCTTTATCATGCCAACCATGCTGCCCTGCTTTCCGATTACCCTTGGGACTTTCACGGCGCAAATCTGTATTATCTTTCCGCCGATAAGCTTTCTCAAGCCTGGCCCTTTCATTGAAATGTCAATCATCTTTGATTTTGTGACGTTTGCAACTCTTGCAACAACAAAATCACCGATGCCGTAGTATTCGCTAAGCTCGGCGCCCCTTTCAATAAATTCTGTGGTGCCGTCTTTAAGCGACATTACTGCGTCAAGCGCATATCCAATGTCCACGAACCAATTTGAATAGCTCACGTCAGTAACCCTTCCGATTACCATGTCGTCTCTGTTAGGTACATAAGCGCCTGCCAAAGGAATTACCTTTACAAGCCTGCCGTTTATTTCAACAACCCCCACCTGAGAGCTTATTACCTTGTCGTTTTCCCTGAATGCGCCGCCCGCAGGGAGATAATCCATCCCCTCCGCAAGGAAGTCGCCGGGAACCACGATGGCTTTTTCTTCTACCAATAATTTTCCCATTTTTTATTTCTCCTTACAATTTTAATTTTTTCTTGTCTACTCTTGTAAACTTCTTTTCGTCAGCTTTTATATAAGCTGCGTCTATCCTTCTTAAGTCAAAGTCCTTGCCAAGCACTTTCTTGAATGCATTTATAGCAAGCTTGACCCCGTCCTCAATCGTCATGGTCTCCTTATAGTCCTTATTGAGCATTGTCTTGATTTCATCCTCTGCCTCTCCGACAGCGGTTGCCTTGTATTCAAAGTAAACACCCATCGGGTCTGTCACATATAATACAGGCGTGTCATCTGTTCCTATGAACAGTATTGAAACTCCGAACGGCCTTGCCCCGCCGTACTGGGTGTAGAACTGCTTTATGTCGCAGATTTCCTTTACCAAATCCAGGGTGTCAATTGCAACTCCGTATGTTACCATGTGCTGCTGGGCAATAACCCTTGAACGTTCTATTAATACTCTTCCGTCCATTGTGCATCCTGTCGCAGCTGCTCCAATGTGCTCGTCAACCTGGAAAATCTTTTCAACTGATTCCGCAACAACAAGCTTGTCAGTGACTCTCTTGTCAGCAACCAATAATACTCCGTCCTTGCAGACTATTCCTATTGTGGTTGCGCCCAGTTTCACAGAGCCCCTCGCGTACTCAACCTGTAACAGCCTTCCGTCCGGGCTGAACATTGTGCTTGCCCTGTCGTATCCCATTGCCTGATGGTTCATTTCTTGCATAAAATCATCCTCCTATTTTGTTTCTTGATTTTTTCAGTATTCCTGATATTCCTATGCTCCTGATTATGACGTTATTGCCATTTATTTGCTTTACCAATGCCATTGCAGCCTTTGCAATGTCAGTGTGCTTGTGGCTTACCTTGAGAACTCCCTTGTTGTTGTCCCAGTCAGGAAGAAATATCAATCCTGCTTTCGCCATTCCCAAATCCCCGACTAGCTTATTCATTGTTTCCCTTAATTCTTTCGCCACTGCTTCCCGGGGCATTTGCTTTTCAGCCACAACCTCGAAAGCAATGTACCGTTTTTTTTCCCTCATTGAGGGTGCCATTGCCTTAATTGTCATATGAAGAAATTTCTCCTTCTTCGTTTCTCTCTACGTAGGATAAAGTAAGATAGGGGGTATATAAATGTTGTGGTGTGGACGAGGATAATATAGGAAAAGCCAGCCTCCGGCATTAAGTAAATGAATAAACTTAATTTTAAGACAATAGCAACTTCTTCATCTCAAGCATGAACTGCCTTGCCCTTTTTAGCGAAGTGTTTGCCTTCTGCTCTTGTATGGATTCAGTCATATTATACTGGAATCTTGACCTTTTGTCCAATTCCAAGCCGTAAAGCGCAATAATCTCGTCTGACTTAATTGAAGCGATTTCCAAAGCATCCTCTTTTGCAGTTTCATACTCTTCCAGCATGTCTTTCTTCAGCTTGTCCATCACAAGGACAATTAAGGCATCATTGGTGACTTTATGCACCACCTTATCACCTGTTTTATACCCGAGCTCAAGCAGAACCGCATTTGCAACGTAGAACATTGAGTAATAGGATATGACAACAACCCAGATATAAGGCTTTAAGCCGCTGTTCATGCATTCCTCTGCAAGATTTAAGGACAAATCCGCATTTTTTATGTACATTGCCTTTGCAGTATCATTTGTTTGTTTCTTAATAAGCCCTTCCTGCAGATACTGCGCAAAGTTCTGTTTTGCTTCTTTTATTCTTTCTTTGTCTATCATTGTACCAGCTCGTAATATGCCTCTATGCCGTATAAAATAATATTGTTTTTTAAAGCTTCCTGTCCTACATTGGATTCTTTGGCATATATCATCTCTAAAAACTGTTTCTCGGAAAATACCAAATAATGTATAGGCAGGGGCAACGAGCTTGCTATTCTATGAACCTCTTTCTCAAATAGCTCTTCCTTTCCGTCCGGAACAATGAACATCAAGTCAATATCCGAGTTCTTTGTTTGTGTTTTCTTTGCATAAGAGCCAAAAACAAGCAGCACATAGCATTTTGATTTTATTGCTTGTTTAAAGTCATTAAGCATTACCGCCAGATTCTTGTCTTTTAACAGCTCTTTCCTTCTCTGATATTCAGCCTCAAAAATAAGCGGGTGCATCGGAGAGATTAATTTAACCCTGCTGGATTGCCCGAAAGGCTCCAAATTTACAAGAGATTGTTTTTCAAGCCTTTTTACAATTGAATAAGCATTTTTATAGTCCATTTTTAATTCTTTGGAAATCCTGAGAATGTTCAATTCCTTGTTTTTATTTTCTATAAGATACCTGATAATTACAGCGTCCTTATTCCTCATGTTAATACCACCATAGTATTATGGTATTAATAACATATATAAGCTTTTCTGTTTGAAAAAGCAAGGATCCACCACGTATTAAAAGGATTATTTTGGTTTAACAAAAATAGAAAAGCTCATTAATTGAATTAACAGAATGCATGCCAGATGGCGGGCTTTCATCTCTATCCAATACGCCTTTCCCCTGAATAATAGAAACGTTTATAAATAACACCCTTCTCCTCATACTGA
>JBAZYQ010000018.1:0-15945 GCA_041659245.1 Candidatus Nanoarchaeia archaeon | reverse complement strand
CAAAATAATTCGGGATTAATTTAAGCTCATTGCGAATCTCCTTCTCCAATCCTCTCAAAGTAATCTTAAAGCCGTTGCCCACAAGCAATTCAGTATTCATTCTCTCATTTGAATAGCCCTGAAAAATAAGCTCAATGTCCTTTATCTTGACCTTCTCAATCTGCTCCTTTGAAACTCCCTCAAAAGAGACATACTGCTCTGTGACAGCCTTCTTGTCCTTGATGCCTGCATAGCTTGCCTTGCGGTAATCAATCTTCAAAGCATTTGCAATCTCCCGAACAGCATCCATTGTGTTCCATTCCTTCTTGCGAAGAAGGCAGTATGCGTGCTTTCCGGTGCTAAAAGAAACATTTGTTATTTCCTTGACAATAAAGTCTTCCGGGATTTGCTTGAGCTTCATAATAAGAAAAATGTATGCGTATTATATAAATGTTAAGGAAACCAGGCTATAAACTATTTTTCCATTCTTCCCAGAGGGAACTTACTTCCTCCACCCTCATATCTTCTGATATCCCCACAAAATTTGCAGTCTGTATTTTCCCTGCAGGCTCCTCTGTATGCAGGCGTTCATCGGTTGCATCATAAGTGGGCCATGCCTGAAACATCTCCACTTGCCTGTCACATCCGCTGTCTTCCCACATGTTTTCCCATTCCTCATTGTTTCTGGTGTAATAGCGGAAAAGGCTGTTCTTGCATCCGTTATCTTCCCTGTGCAAAAACAGGTATTCGCCACAGTGTATGTCGAATTCATAAGGTGTCATGTCTACTCGTGCTTCGCTGCCGCATATTTTGTACAGTGGTTCGATTGTCAGCTCTTGGCTGGAAAAAGCAGGATGATCTGCAGGCGGATTAGCGATTACTGTATTTCGCGGCATTTCCCAGGATGGCAAATTATTTGATGCTGCGCAGCCCAAAGCCAGCATTGCAAGCCCGAATATTGATTTTTTCATTTTATATACCCTAAAATATTGTTTCAGAGGTGTAATCTATTGCTTCTTTATAATCTTTTCTCCGACATTTAATTCAAAAGTGTTTTAAACTCCCAAGCCCATTATTTACCTCAATGAAAACACTCTTCATAGTGCTTGACGGCGCTGCAGATGCAGGAAATAACACTCCTTATGAAAGAGCTTTCAAGCCTAATTTGGATTTTCTTGCTAAGAACGGAAGATGCGGATTAGTCCAGACAGTCGGGAAAGACATTGCGCCTGAGTCAGACTTTGCAGTCATGGCAATTCTCGGGTATGACCCTTACAAATACTTCACAGGAAGAGGCCCCTTGGAAGCCTACGGCGCCGGAATAAAATTAAGCAAGCCGTTTCTTGCACTAAGGACAAACTTCGCGACAGTTGAAGATGATATAATTATAGACAGGAGAGTCGGAAGAAGCCTTACAACAAAAGAGGCTAAAGAACTTGAAAAAGAAATAAACAGGAAAGTAAAGCTCAAATGCAAATTCCTTTTCAAAAGCACGACAGAACACAGGGGAGTTTTAATCCTCTACGGAAAATTCTCAGATGCAGTCTCAAACACAGACCCTGCTTATGAAAGGCAGGGAAAATTTGGAGTTGCAAAAGCAGTTTCCTCAAATGAAGTGCAGGAATGCAAGGCATTAAAGAAAGGAGCTGCGAATGCAGCCGGGATAATAAATGATTTTGTAAGGCAGGCAATGAAAGTGCTTGATGAAAGCAAAACAAATGCAAAAAGAAAGGCAAAGGGGCTTTTGCAAGCAAACGCAATTCTTCCAAGGGATGCAGGCAATAAATTACCTCAACTTCCAAAGAAAAAGAAGTGGGCAGCAGTTGTTGGAATGCCATTGGAGATTGGGATTGCAGAACTGGCAGGCATGAAAATCCTGAAAGTAAACTACCCGCCTATAACATCTTCAGATGCTTATGAACATCTCTATGAAAGCCTTAACGCAGAAATCAGGGATTCATTAAAATACCTTAAATCGCAATGGAATAAGTTTGATGCATTCTATATACACATAAAAGAGACAGACATCCCGGGACACGACGGATTGCCTGAAGAAAAAAAGAAGATGCTTGAATTGATAGACAAAAAGCTGTTCTCGCAAATAAGAAAGCTCAATGCCAAAATCATAGTAACGTCAGACCACGCAACGCCGTGTGAATTAAAAGCCCATTCCGACGGCTTGGTTCCATTGCTTGTATATGGAAATGGAAAAGATAATTTAAACACATTTTCCGAGAAGGAATGCGCAAAGGGAAGCATAGGGACACTATTGGGTAAAGACATTTTGAAATCAATATAGAAACGTTTTTAAAACAAAACATACTTCTGGTGTTATATGGCTGAAAAAGACGTGATAATTACTTTTGACACTCTCTTTGACCTTGCAAGAAGGGAAAAATACAGGGAGGAAATCCAGAAAATTGATCCAAAATTCTTTGAAGACGTCATAAAATATTTCAATGAGAAGCAAGCCATACTCGAATCGCAGGAAAAAAAGAAAAGCGTGTTTGCAGCTGCAGAGCATGAGAAGACAAGAGGGCAGCTGAATGAGGCAAAGAGGCTTTTGAAGGATATTTACACATTCAGGGAAAGCAAGATTGTGAGAGGCGCATTATTCCAGTCAAGGTGCAACGGAAAAGGGTTTGATTTTTCCGCATTATTGCCTGAAGAGATAGAGATGTTTAACTCTCTCCAGTCAAGCCTGATGAAATACAGGGAAGAAATACTGCATTCTTTGCTCAACCATGAAGCCCCAAAGGTAATCATACCCAGAACGGAAGAGCCTGACCCGGAGCCCTCAAGCGAGGCTGAAGAAGCGAAAGGTTTAAAAACAGACGTGCATAAATCAGATGGAAGTTGTTGCATTTCGCTGAAATGCGAGCTCCCCGAGTTTATGGGGCCTGATATGAATAAATACGGTCCTTTCAGAAGCGGGGAAACAACACAGGTGCCTGAACAGGTTGCCGAGATGCTCGTGAAGTCAGGAAACGCAAACAAAGCAGATTAAAGGAATTCAAAATGAAAGTGCCAAAAAAAATGAGAAAGTTTTGCCCTAAATGCAAGACTCACAAGGTAATGACAGTCACCCTCAACAAGCAGCAGGGAAAGAACAAGGTTCATCCCATGTCAAGAGGCTCAAGAACAAGAATGAAGAAGAGAGGATTGGACAGGGGCTTCGGAAACAGGGGAAGCGTTTCAAGAGGCGCAATGAGCAAGTGGAAGAGATACAACAGGAAAAAAAGCAAGAAAGTAAATTTATTGCTAAAATGCCCCACCTGCGGAAAAATTCAGGTAATGATAGGGCAGAGAGCAAAGAAGATTGAGGTGGCACATGCCTAAAGAAAGCGGAAAATTCATAAAAGTCAAGTGCACAAACTGCAAGAACGAGCAGGTAATATTCGGAAAGTGCGCAACAGAAGTAAAGTGCCTTGTATGCAACACAGTGCTTGCAACAGCTGTAGGCGGAAAAAGCAGCGTAAAGGCAAAGGTTCTTGAAGTATTATAAAATGGCAATAGAAAAAATATTAGAAACCAAAGTACGCAGTAAAGGCGGACTTTTACGAAAGTTAAAGGTAAATGTCACATCAAATGCACATTGCCTTTGCGGCAAGGATTTTGAAATAAAAGAATTATTCGAAGACCCCCAGATGATAACAGGAGGAGAACATTATATCCGCCCAGCAACTTGTCCATCCTGTAATAAGAAAGGGTATATTGATTATCTCGTTTATCTTTATGAGGGCGAAGATTTGTGCGTCAGCAGTTCTATTATAGAGCTAAGTAATCAGGATACAGCAAAATATTAGACTTGGCACAAGCCGCCTTTTCTCCGAGCAAACGTTTATATATCATGCATATTTCTAACCTTGCATGGCATACATAAAGAAAGGCATTCCTGAAGAAGGCGAGCTTGTGCTCTGCATTGTAAGGAAGATTCTCCCACACTCAGTATTCGTTGACTTGATGGAATACAATAACAGGGAAGCCATGATTCATATTTCTGAAATAGCTCCCGGAAGAATAAGAAACATAAGGGACTTTGTAAAGGAAGGAAAGCAGGTTGTCTGCAAGGTTCTTCTGCTTAACAGGGACAGGGGAACAATTGACTTGTCATTAAGAAGGGTCTCGCTTCAGCAGAAGCTGAAAAAAGAAGATGATTACAAGCAGGAGCAGAAATCAGAAAAGATTCTTGAAGCTGTTGCTCACAAGATGAAGACAACTCTTGAAGAAGCTTATAAGAACGCAGGAAGCAAGATAATAGAGGAATGCGGCTCTTTGTCAGTATGCTTCCAGGATGTTGCATTGAACGGAGATGCCTTGCTTAAAGAATTGCAATTGCCTGAAAATTATACTAAAGAATTGTTTGAAGTGATAAAAGAAAGAATCAAGCCCCCGGAAGCAAAAGTTGTTGCGGATTTAGTTTTGGAATGCAATGATGACAACGGCGTTGAGGCAATAAGAAAAGCTTTGAAGACAGGCGAGGATTTAATCAAGGCTGAGAAATACAAGGGTTCAATCACCTACAACAGCGCTCCGCATTACAGGATTGAATTGATATTCCACAATTACAAGATAGCAGAGGAAGCTTTGGAAACTGTCTGCAATGCCATTGTGAATGATATTAAGAAATCAAACGGCGTTGGAAGCTTTAAGAGAGAAGAATAAATAGGCTATATCTTAAACAAAATGACTAAGCATATATTATATTGCAAAAGCTGCGGATTATACACAATGCAATCAAAATGCCAGAAATGCGGCAAAGCCACTTATTCTACAAAGCCTGCAAAGTACAGCCCTGAAGACAAGTGGGGCAAATACAGGTTAAAGTATAAGCAGGATGAAGCCCTGGAAAGCCAATAAAGCCTTGCAGTAAGGTTTATATACCAAAAACCCCATTAAATTCTTGAACAATTAAATAGTTCAAAAAAGGGAGGTCGAAGAAATGAAAATGTTAAGGAAAGGTATATCGCCGTTAATTGCGACGGTATTAATAATAGGGTTTACGGTTGCCCTTGCGGCAATCATAATGACGTGGGGAACAACGTTCTCTAAAGGAATTCAGAAATCTACTGAAGCGACATCTGATGAAAGAATGGCTTGTGCACAGGAAGTGCAGATTTCATTGGCTTCAGCTTGTGTAGGTACAAATACAATAAACATGACGATTAAGAATGACGGCAGCAAAGATATAGTAAATATGACTGCAAGATTTTACACAGGCGCAAGCGCAGTATCAACTGCCTCATTACCATTTGCCACTGGGTCTACTGTAGTAATACCTGCATTTGGAATAATAACGCCAAGTGTAACTGGTGCATCAATGACTGCCCCAATTACAGATGCTACTACAATTAAATATGTTGAAATCATCCCGGTTATCAAAGTAGGGGAAAAAGATGTTACCTGCTCTGAAGCTGTCGAGAATGTTGGTGATTCAACCTTTACAGACGTATTGGATGCTTGCTAAGCATCTTTTTCTTTTTTTTATTTTCTTTTTAATATAAACACGTGACACACATGATACACAAGAAAGGCGACGTTTGGATATCTGCAGTTTTATACATGGCTCTCGGAGTCATAGTTCTCACAATCATTCTTGCGGCAGGCGTGCCCATGATTCAAAAGATGAAAGACAAGAATTCATTCTCGCAGGCAAAGACAGTGTTCTTCACATTGAACCAGAACATAAATGATGTAATCAATGAAGGCCCTGCCTCAAGGCGATACATGTCGCCGTTTGAGATTAAGTCAGGGGAGTTTACAATTGATGAAACAAACGACAGAATAATCTGGTCCATGAAAACAAAGGCAAAGATGATGGAGCCCAGCTATGATTTCACTCAGACACCCGGAGTCGATACTCCAAGTATTCCGGAATTCCAGGAAGGCGACTTATACATGTATGCGCAGGACACAAACATTGTTGACGAATACATCGCAAGCCTTAAGCTGGATTACACAGACATTGCGCATATCCAATTGGAAAGCCCGTTTGCAGGACCATTTGCAGGCACTTACAGCCTTACAGTAGAGCATATGGGCGAATATGAAGACAACCTGCCTAAAATTAAAATAAAGATAATGCCTTGATAATTCTAAGAATGCGCCGACAATTTTCCAGATTTTAGCGCATTTTTCCAAAACCCTTTACCTATTTCCAAAGCTGATGAAAATTTTGCTTTGACGACGGAAAAATGCGCATTATCAATGCAAAAGCTTAAATAGAAATCAGGCATGGATTTATCCATGCAATTTACTAAAGAAGCAGTGCATATTTTTGCTGAAAGTGTATGGAAACCCTTAAATATTAGTATGCATAACCATACTACTATGGAAAGAAAGGAAAATGTGAAATTTCTCTTTTTCAACAATAGCACAAAACAATGGCATTTCAATGAGCTTGTGGAAAAGTCAAAGCTGAGCAGGGCGCAGGTAAATGAATGGATTAAACTGCTTTTAAAAGAAGAAATGATAAAAAGAATAAAGCTAAAAGGAAAAATGCCGCACTATATTGCCAATTATGAAAACAGCTCATTCAAGGCGCAAAAAAGAGTATATGCCCTTGCGCTGCTTGAGAAAAGCGGGTTCCTAGCTCACCTTATTTCACTTGAAAAAGCTAAGACAGTGGTAATATTCGGAAGCATGGCAAGGTGGGACTGGCACGATGAAAGCGACATTGATTTGTTTATTTATGGCAATGATGATGACTTGGAGCAGGGAAAGTATGAGATAAAGCTTAACAGAGAAATACAAGTATTCAACGCAAAGGACAAGGAAGGATTAAAAAAGCTGCCAAACGGCTTATTGAAAAGCATAGCAACAGGCTATTTTGTCAAGGGTGGGCTTGATTTTGCAGAGGTGAAGCTTAATGCCTAAGTTTAAAACAATTGAAGAAGCATATTGCAGCTGCGAAGCAAACGGGCACTTCAAGGTAAGAGAAGCTGTTTCAAAAGAACAAATTAAGACTATGGCGCATATTTCAGGCATATTCCTTGAATCAGCGCAGGATTTAATGAAAGTAATTGACAAGAAAAGCCCAAAGTGGAGCGTTGTTTATACTTTGCATTATGACGCAATAAGGGAGCTTGCGGAAATAATAGTGCTGTTTGACGACAAAAAAATTGCAAACCACCAATGCCTTTTTGCTTATCTGTGCAAGAATCATTCTGATTTGGATTTAGATTGGAATTTCTTTGAAAAAATAAGAACAAAACGAAACGGATTGGATTATTATGGCAACCTAATAACTTATGAAGACTGGAAAGAAGCGGAATTGCAGGCGAAACTTTATCTTAATGTATTGAAAAAAGCAGTTGAAGAGAAGATACAGAAACTATAATATGCGCCGACCGGGATTCGAACCCGGGTCACAACCTTGGCAAGGTTGAATTCTAACCACTAAACCATCGGCGCGTGCCTCTTACACTTCAAAAGGGCTATATTTATAAACATTATGGTAGCGTTAAGGGGCTTTCCCCTTACTGCTTTTTCACCATACTTAAGAGGTTTATTTTTCAAACTCCTTACAAACATTTAATAATGCTTAGAAAATAGCTATGAATAAAAGAAGGTAAAGGAACTCGCGTTCCTAACCTATTTTTTGAAACAAAAAAAAGGTGATAGTATGAAATCTCTATATGCAATAGCCGCGGGCGCAGCACTTGCGCTTTTACCTGCAACAGCAAATGCACAAGAATTGGAAACAGAGGTTCTCACAGCAACTTCTGAAGCAAATAATCTTACAGGAATTCCATTGAACATGAGCGAGCTCCAGCCAGATGGCAACAGAGTCACAAAATATGCTTTTGTTGTTGTTGGAAGCGGAAGAGGCGAAAGAGAGCCTGACCTGGCAGACCCCATTGACAAGAATTTCTTCTGGCTCGGAGGAGTGAGAATTTACGAATCATTAAGGCAGATGGGATTTAAAGCAGAGAATATAAGATTTCTTTATTCAACAGGCGACCCTGACTTCACAGAAACATTGGAAGCAAAAGCAATAAAGATGGTTCAGAAAGAGCAATTCAACAATGATTATGACAACAAGGCAACAGAAGATAACATAAATCTCCACTTGAGAAGATTTGCAAGGCTTGTTGACAGCAATGATATTTTCGTAATGTACATAGGAACCCACGGAGCTCCAAACTTTCTTGAATTGGAAGCAGACGGATACTTCAGCGACTGGAGCGTGCAGGAAGTCCAGGAAGGAGTTGACAAGATTAACCCTGGTTTCGGAATACTTTACAGCGATGCCTGCCATTCAGGAGCTTTCATAAATCAAATGAATCTTCCTGAATACGTGCTTATGTCAACAACAGGAGAGCACACATATGGCTGGGGAGACAGGTATTTCTCAGGCGGAGCATTCTTTTTCCAGAACATGACAGACTCCGAGGCAGACACCAATGTTGACGGCTTGATAACAGTCAACGAAGCATATGTCAGGGGCGGAATTGAAAGCAAAGAGCATATGCAAAGAATTGACGACTATTTGCACTACACATATAACTGGGGCGGCTTTGGCAGCTATGAAAGCGAAATAACAACAGGGCAAATTTCTGTTGAGCAAAGAATGGTGATTGGAGATGTCTCAAGCGCTGACTTTTATTTCGTTGACACAGGCATGAAGAATCATACGCAATAAATTTCTTTTTTTATTTTTCTTTTTTATATAGAACATTCTTATTATTTTCAAAACAAATTAATCTAAGAATTAATGCCGGAGGCTGGCTTTCTAATAATTAGCTTTCAGCCCATATACGTCTTTTGCTGCTGCTTTGAAACTTCCTGCTTTCTCTGCCTTTTGTAGTCAGCATACTGCTCCCACAGATGAGTAGCTTTCTTCTTGTACACAATCTTGGAAATAATCTGCTTGGGAGTGGGCAGTTTCTCAGAAAAAGGCCTGTAATCAACAAGAACTATGTCTCCTTCCTTGAGCTTGTCAGCTATCTTTGGCTCGACCATGCAGGTAAAGAGGTTCTCGTCCCACATCTCAACAAGTGCCTGCGTAGTGTCATCAGATGAGCTGATTTCCTTGTCCTTTGGGCGGTATATGCCCGTCACTTTTCCCGGATGAAACATCTGGTTATGAAATGGCAATATCTTTATAAAGCTAACGGGAGATTTCTATTGTATGGTGGAATGGAAGGAAAAGTTCATAGAGCGATACAAGCAGATTACTGACATAGAGGCATTTCTTGAAACATCATTAAAGCCGATGAGAAAGTCATTGAGGGTTAATACAATCAAATGCAGTGTTGAAAAGCTCAAAGAGCAATTAAAAGGCAAAGTGGGGCTTAATCAAATCCCCTGGTGCAAAGAGGGATTTTTCACAGAGGGATATGCAATCGGAAACCTTCCTGAGCATTATCTCGGATACTTCTACATACAGGGCGCAGCATCCATGATACCGCCTGTTGTTCTGGAGCCAAAAGAGGATGAACTGGTGCTTGACATGTGCGCTTCGCCCGGCTCAAAAACATCACAGATTGCCGCAATGATGAAAAATACAGGATTGATTATAGCAAATGACAATGCAATGCAAAGGCTAAAGCCATTGGGGTTTAATTTGCAGAGATGCGGGGTTTCAAACACTGTTTATACATTGATGGAAGGCAGATGGTTCAAGGACATAGCATTTGACAGGATTCTTGTTGACGCCCCCTGCTCAGGAGTCGGCACAATAAGAAAATCATTAAAGACAATCCAGATGTGGAACCCGAATTTTGCAAGAAAAATGGCAAGCACGCAAAAGCAGCTTTTGGAAACAGCTTTCAATTGCCTGAAAGAAGACGGGACTTTGGTTTACAGCACATGCACTTTGGAGCCTGAAGAGGATGAGGGAGTTGTTGACTGGCTTCTAGAAAAATATCCCAATGCAAAGCTTGAGAAAATCAGCCTTGATATAAAGCACGGCAAGTGCGTAGATGAGTTTGAGGGCAAGACATATTCCAGTGAAGTCCAGAAGTGCCTGAGAATCTGGCCCCAGGACAATGACACAGAGGGATTCTTTGTTTCGAAGTTCAGGAAGACAAAATAGCTATTTCTCAACTTCTTTTAGTGCCGCTTCATGCAGCTGTTTAAAGCAACTTTTTGCGAGAGATAAGGCATCATCAGCTTCTGCTTTTTTTGGAGAATAACCGTAATAATTGACATTATGCCTCAAACGCCTCAGGTTATCAATCAGAAATATAGGGCGCAGAGTATTTACTTTTAGCCTTAAAAGTTCATTTATTGGAGCAAGATGATCGTCAGATTCTATGCCTTTTTTTACCAGCAACGCATCTCCCAGCATACGAAAGCATTCATAAATATTTCTTACAATAGTAAAAGCAGAATCATCGCTTGGCTCCATGGTTAATGTAAAATCCATCTGCCTTTTTGCCGCTTGCACCAAGCTTAGAGCATCCTTTGCATCAGGGCGCTTGTATCTGATTGTCATGGCCTCACCTCCAAAAATCCTTCAAGAACAATTCCATTTGCAATATTCGCAAAAAGATTAATATCTACATTATTTCTTGAAAAAATATACAAATGCACAGGAACATTTTTCCTATAGCCAAAATTGACAAGAGGCTGCATTTCTATTATTTTAGGCCCGTCATTGCCTATAACTTCCACTGCAATATCCAAATCACTTGTCTCTATGTCGTCACCTTTCCTATAGCTGCCAAAAAGAATAGTTGCTTTGGGGTAAGGGATAATTTTATGTACCTCATTTAAGATAAACGAAGAGAATAAAAGATTAAGATTATAGGTTATTTTCCAAGTGAAATTATAAGGGTGGCTCGGATTAGATGATATTCTCCACATTTTTCCAATTGTTTCAACTTTAAGAAAGCCTGTTTCTACCAATGTCATTACAACTTGCCGGGCAGTTATTTTGGCTATACCTAATGTTTCGGATAAATCAGTTAGCCCAATTTCTTTTGAGGGGTATGAAAAGAACCACTGCATAACCCTCAGATAAGATTCATTCATCTCAAGGGCAGTTATTCCTTTTAATTTTTTGTTATTCATATACTATAGTAACTTATATTACTATATAAGCTTTTTGGTTACCACATAGTAACTTACGTTACCATCTCGGCTTTTTAGTTACCAAACCACTTTCTGCGATAAAGTTATTATAGAAAATTATTGCAAATGGGTTAAGTTACAAATGAGAGATAATCTAAGAATTAATGCGGCAGCTGGCTTTTATTGCTTCGCATTAAATAAGCCTGTTTACTCCTCGTCAAAAAAGAAGATATTATCAGCATCAAGCTCAGTGTATATCACTGGAAATTCGTACCCTCCCCAAACCATGGGAAAATGATTGTATGCATAATCAAAAGCTTCCTGCATGCTTATCCTGCTGTCATGGCTTATATCTGCAGCATTATTCTCAAAAGCGTCCATCAAATATGTTGAAAATGACCTTCCGCTCGCAGTTGAATATGCAACGCTGTCCGGCTCTGACGCGGCAATTGCAATATTGTTGCCATACCCCAGCTCCTGCGCAAAAGCGCCGCCGTAGCACTGGTCAAATAGGAAAAATCCCCTCTGGTAATCCAGCCTGCTGACAAGCGAGGCAAATGTTCCCTGGTCAAGCAGGGAACTGTCATGCATGGATATTGTGGCGAATTCCACCCCATTATCGTCAAACCTTCTGCTGCCATGGTCTGAGACATAAACAAAAACAGAGTCATTGCTGTCTATCCTGTTTTCAAGCTCCTGGAAGGCGCTCACCACATTTTCTCTTGTGGCAGCGCCATTTACATCATAGAATTCCCTGCCAATCCCGTATCCGTCAAGCACGCATATGTCCTCTTTGCTGAACCCGTGCGCAATAAGAGAACTATATATTAAGCTCATGTTCACTATGTGCCTTTCCTCAGTCTTACCGCTGATAAGCAATGCATATTTTGCCTCTTCAGGCTCCTCATGCCTTGGGTAGGAAATAGATGAGCAGGATACGCTTCCTGCAAGCAATGCCAGGGAAACAGCGCTTTTTATTTTCATAAGTGCGAGAATAGCATATTGCTATTTAAGCTTTGCTGAAAATAATTATTTAACGAACAGCTTTACTCATCATCAAAAAAGAATATCTTGCCAGCATCCAATTCAGTCCGGATAATAGGCTGCTGCAAATCCTGCACAGTATAGGGATTATTTGAGTCTGCATATTCAAACGCCTCTGTAATGCTTACATTTCCGTCAAGATTACCATCTGAAAACTGGGAAAAAATGTAAGCTTTTATGAAATAAGCAGTGAATGAGTTATGTATGCCTCCGCTGTATGCTGATTCATCAGCTGATGCAGACGCAATTGAAACATTGTTTCCGTGCCCTGTCTCCTCTGCAAACCCGCCGCTGTAGCACTGGTCAAAAATAAACACGCCCAGCCCGTAGTTCAAATCATTTACAAATCCTTCAAATGTCCTTTGGTCAAGAGTTGAGCCGTCATTTGTGCTTATTGTTGAAAGAGCATCCCCTTTAGGAGTATATGTCTGCCCGCCGTGGTCAGAAACATAAACAAAAAGCGAGTCATCCTTGTCAAGCTTTGATTCAAGGCTTTCAAAAGCAGCCCTTACATTGTCAACTGTTGCAGCTGCATCCACAGGATAGCAGTAAAGCCTGTCGCTTCCCTTGCCGTCAAGAACCTGTATGTTATTCTTCTCATATCCGTTATCCAAAAGAAAATTATAAACAAGAGTCATATTTAATGCGTGCCTTTCCTCTGTCTGCCCGCTTATCAAGACAGCGTATTTTTCAGGCCCATTTCCATGCATAGGAGATGAAGGTATAGCCATGCTTGCGCAGGACAAAGAACCAACAAGCCCGGCAAGAGAAAGTATGCTGCAAACACCTTTTTTAATCACCATCTATAGTAGCAATATTCTACACATATATAAATGTATTTGAGAAAAAAACATTTTTCAGGCAAGTCAACATATTTATATACATGCTTTCTATTTTTAGAGGCATGCGCGAAGAGCTTGTTGAAGTGTGCAGGGGCAAGAAAGTCCAGATTTGCTCCCACTGGGACGTTGACGGAGTTTGCTCAGCAGCATTGATTTATCATCTTCTAAGAGGCACTGCAACATTTGTCAAGACAAAAACAAAAGGAATTCCTTTTCTTATAACGCAGGAGGATATTGACAAGGAGTCAGAAGTAATAATATGCACTGACATCCAGCCTTCCCCTGAAATATGCAACAAGGGGAAAATAATAGTTTACATTGACCATCATCCTATTGAAGACACAAAATGCTTTGACATTGCAATCCACAATCCGTCAGAGCGCTCCACAACAACTTTGATTTACAACAGGCTGATGAACAACAGCAAGGACCCGTATGTTCTCTTTCTTACTCTTGCAGGCTATTTTGGAGACGGAGGAAAAAGGGATGAAATACCAGAGCCTCTTCTTTCAAATGCAAATGAGGCAATACCTGACATGATGCAAAGGCAGGAAAGCAATTTTAGGGAAGGTTATTACCTTGAAATTGAAAGGCACGTATCTCTATTGAACACAGGCAAGAGGCACAACTGGAACGGAGACATTCCCCTGGAATTATTGAAAAGCATAGACACCTATGAGCCTTTCACAAACAATATTCATCCTCTTGCAATGCAATTGCAGCAATATAGGGCAATGCTAAAGCAGGATTACAACAGGACTCCTGAAATAAGGCAGGTTGGCAAGGTTGACTGCGCAATAATCACAGAGCCCAGGAATATTCAGGGCGTGTTGGCTGCGCGGCTGATTAAGGACAGGCCGATTATGATAATGAATGTCCGCGGAGATATTATCATCGGAAGCTTAAGAGTTCCTGATTCACTTGACTTTGACGCTGGAAAATTCTTAAACAGCTTTGAAGCAGACATGAAAACATTTCTTGGCGGCGGGCACGAGAAAGCAGGCGGATTCACGTTGAACAAGGATGAATTGGAATTATTTATAGAGTTATTGAAGAATGCATAGAAAAGCAAGTAGCTTGCAGAATGTGACTCTTAGCCGGCTGGAAAAAAAGAGGCTACAATTTATATTTTTTGTAGTTTGCATAGAGCAATGAATAATATTGCATTGCGCCAAAAATAATCTTATTGCCCCTGTAAATCTGCTTGCCAAGATTTTCATAATCCTCAATAAGCATTTCAATAAATTCAGCCGTTGTAAAAACATGGTAATCAATTTCAAGCAGTTCCCTTCTTTTCACGGTTTCCAAGGCAGGGATTATCTCTTTTCTTGTTGCATCTGTTTCAACTATTACAGCAATGTCCAAGTCTGACCTTTGCGTTTGCTTGCCTTTTGCATAGCTGCCAAACACAAATAAAGTAAAGAAAGGCGTATATTCCATAATTCCTTCCTGTATTGTTCTCAAAACTGAAAAAGGCAGGTGCACAGGCAGGGAAAGCTCATTTGACAGGGCAAGATAAGCCAGCAGCCTGTTGCTTCGGAGGTTAAGCGAATACAAAATGCTTTTGCCGACATTCTCCTTATTTATAATCTGCTGCTTCCTGAATTCTTTCAGGGCAATCTGCACTGCATTATTTGATTTCTGCCCGCTTAAGGATTTTACCCGCTGAAAATCCATCTTTCCAAATATGTCTCCGCTGAACACGTTCAATATTTTTAGCTGTTGTTTTGTTAACATTTTATAATACCTATTTTCTGGTATATATATACCAATTATTTGGTAGTATTTAAGCATTTCGCCTTCAAATTGAATTTTCGGCAAACTTGTAAAAAGGAGCAGTTTTCCGGACGATACTTTATATATAAGTTCTGCAAAATGCCAAGCAACACTTAAGGGAGGGTGATGATATGGACAATTTTGTGGAAATCTGCCTTGCAAGGGCAGAAAATGAGGCTATTGCAGGGCAGGTGCTGTTTGAAATATCAGGCAATCGTGAATTGCAGAAGAGAGCATTTGGTCTTGAAAAAGAATTTACGTTCTACAGTGCAGTAATAAGCCATTCTTATTACTGCATATTCTTCTCTGCAAAGGCAATTCTTGCAACAGAAGGCATAATGACAGGACCGCCTTATATACATGCAAAAACGCTTAAAGCTTTTGAAGAGAATCTTGTTGAAACAGGCAAGCTCGATGTTGAGCTGCTAAAGATTTACAAAAATATAGTAGTCAGGGCTGACGAGCTTTTGGGAATATTTTCAAAAGAGAAAGGCAAAAGAGGAGAATTCACATACAGAAAACTGCCGCAGGCAAACCTCGAGCCTGCAATGGAGTCAATGAAGAATGCGCTGTTCTTTTTCAAGCAGATAAACAAGATTATAAGAAAAGAATAAAAAATAAAATAAGAAAAGCCGTTGGGGCTTTTACTGGTTTAACATTGAGTCCAATGTTTCGCAATCCACTTGTTCAAGCAGGAAGTCTTCGTAATAACCGCCAATAGAGGATATTGCCCTTATGCTTATGTCATTGACAAATCCCTGTACGCTCAGATTTTCTTCTGCTGCAGAATAATCTACATCCAGATTGCCTTTGTCCTCGTAATGCATCTGGAATAATGGGGTTTCATTGCTGCCGTATGCCATTGTGTAAATATCGGTAAAGCCTGAGCCCCCGCCGTTTACATGGAATTTTGCATTTACATAAATACCCATTACTGTCTTTTCATTTGCATTTGCCGCAGCTTCCCTTACGCAGTATGCCGCATCGCCGTTCATTGTAATATCGCCCGCATCACAGCCGGTAATAGCCGCCAATCCCAAAGCAGCCGTGCCTATAATTGCATTTCTTGTTTTCATTATAATAACCTCCTATAAGGCTTTTTGCCTCTCTAGGAGGAGAAATGCCGCAGGGCTATTTATAGGTTTCGGAATTATTTATAGTGTATAGTCTAGTGACATATGTCACCACCCTTTAAATTCAGCGGTTTCTGCTGAATTTTGGTGGTATTTATGAAAAAAGAAGAAATAAGACGCGAATTTTTTAAGCTAAAAACAAAAGGATTTTC
>JBAZYQ010000017.1:0-17096 GCA_041659245.1 Candidatus Nanoarchaeia archaeon | reverse complement strand
TCGCTTCCCTGAATGTCCCTTTCCTTATTTTGTCTTCAAGCTCAGAATACATTGCCTTTGCCTCGTATACTGCTTTCTCATCGTCTTTTGCATTCAATGCCTTTTGCTTGTACACCTCAGTGCTCAAGATTCCAACCAGTTTTACTTCACCCATTTTTTTCAACTCCTGGCTTTTTTTGAAGCCAAGACACCGCGCTTGATTTGTCTTAATAAAGATTGCTGCTGAAAAACACGTGTTTTTACGGCGCACCCCGAAAAATCCCGCAGAAGTTTCGAAAATTAGAACGTGTTTTAGGGCAAATAGCGGAAGATTTTCAATGTTGCTGAAATCTTTTTTTGAGCGCCTCGTCAATCTGGGAAGGTGTTTTGCTGTAGAATTAACTTAATCTTTTTTCATGCTTTTCTGGAAGTCCAGAATCTCTTTTTTTATCTTTTTTTCCTCAATGCTTATCTTTTTTCCAATCTTTTTCTCTTCTTTCATGATTTCTTCCCCGGCTTCATCCCACTCTTCCATTTCATGCAGATGGTGCTTGCCTGTGGGCTTTTCATAGAAAGGAAGAGCCTTGATTAACCTTGGGCTTCTTGAAAGCGGCCTTATTGCTTTCATTATTTTTTCAGTCCTGCTTAATTCCCCTACCAGCTTTGAATCTTCAATAAGCTTTGAGCTCCTGCCGAAGAATTCCGCGAACTCCTTTTTGCCCTCAAGAACAGTATGCATTATTGACTGCCCTTCCCTGAACTCTGCAGGAATCCTTACAAACAAGGACAATGACTCAAATATCCTGAAGAACAGCACAAACGGGAAGACGGCTATTATGTCAAGCCAGCATTCTTTTATGAATTCCTTGAATTTTCTTATTCTTATGTATTTGAATATGAGGTCAACGATAAAGAATGCGATTATGGAGTAATCAAGGATTTCAATTGCAAGAATGTGCTCTTCCGCGAACTCCTTGAAGAAGATTTCAGTTATTATGATTGCCGTAAGCACGATTAGAGTATAGGGTATTGCCCTGTCTACAAAGGATTCCACCTTGTGGAGCCATGGTTTCATGTTTTAAATAATGGTTTAAAGAGCTTATTAAATTATCGTTAAAGCAGAGAAGGCGTATTTCGTCAATCCCGAAAAAATGCGCAGATTTCCGGACAAGGTTTAATATACTAGTTCTGCAAACAACGCTTGAAAATGCAAAAGAGGTATTCTCACTACGTTCGAAACCTCACTTCGCTGCCGCTCATGAGATATTCTCGCACGGCTCAAGACCTCGCTTCGCCACGGCTCGCAAGGTACTACATTGACACATCTGTCTGGATGGATTTTTATGAGAATAGGAAAGATAGGTTCAGGCCGCTGGGCGAGTGGGCTTTTGAGCTGTTTAGGAAGATAAGGAACGAAAAAGGCATTGTGCTTTATTCAAAAGCTACACTCAAGGAATTAGGGAGATATTATAATCCAGCACAAATAAAAGAAATAATGCAAATAGTTTCAAATAAGGGGGCGTTATTGCTTGTTCAAATAAATCCTGAAGAACTAAGAGAAGCTTCGGCATTAAGCAAAGGATTGTCAATCCCATTTGATGACTGCCTGCATGCTATTCTTGCAAGAGACAATGATGCTGTAATGGTTACAAGGGACAGGCATTTTGAAATGCTAAGAAATATTGCTGAAATCAAAAAGCCAGAAGAGCTAATCTAATTTTACGCGCATTTCTTTTGCTATTTCCCTTCCGACTTCTTCTCTTGCTTTTTCATACTGCTCTTCGGTAACATGCACTTTCGCTGCGCCCTTGTATTTTTTAAGCTGTTTCATCATAATCTCAGTTTCTATTTTCCATATCATTTCTCTTATTGCCTCCCTTATGAACTCTGTCCTGTTGTTGAAATGCAGCGGCTTGATTAGCTTGTCCATTGTTTTCACGATGTCTTCCTGCAGCTTGAATGAGATTGTGTCCATAAGACAATGTAATACGTGCGTAATATATAAGGTTTTTGGTGGAAAAGAAGAAATAGCAATAAGTCAAAGAAAAATAAATTGCGGCGGAAGCCTGGAATTGTCTCATGCTCTAACAATGGTTAATCCCTCGCTTTCCTCGGCCCTGCTAACCCGCAAGCGACATCACAGTTGGTTAAGGCTGCTCCATTCCTGGCCTGACCTGATTCCCGAAAGCAACGACCCTGCAGGACAAGGTGTCAACGTACGGCAAGGGACCAAGGCCAAAGCATGACCCGCTCCCAGGCGATAGCCCTTCCATAAGGTTCGTTTGAAGTGATAGGGTAGAACCAACACCCCGGCATATCCACCGCATTCTAGAACGTGATTGGAGAGTTTATAAGGGTTATGGTGGGGAAGGGAAGAAAGCCCCTAAGGGGAAACCCCTTAGAAACCCCCTACGACGTTGCCTCTTTCTATTGCGGTTTATTTGGAACTAATAATCCATTCTCAACAACCAGCCCATACTTCTTAGCCAAATCTTCCGGCGGAGCGTCATGAACTCCCACTATATTCGCGCCGGGCAAATAAGACATCTCTTTCCTTGAAGACCAGTAATCAGCTTCCCTCACAGCCAATTCAATCCTTGACGGGTTTGTCAATGCCCTGTGAAGCTCTGCAATGTTTTCCTGCATTTCCTGCTTTGTAAATGATTCTTTAGCCCACGGAGTATGCCTGTAAACCCACGGAGCCATGTGGTATCTTACTGCATCCAATAAAGATTCCTTTGCAAACGCATCATTTAACTCAAACTGCTTGAGCCATTCTGACGCAATATATCCGTGAGTGTAATCAGTGTCTTTTCCCCAGACAACTCCGTTCTTGCAGGAGTCGTGCAATAAATAAGCTGACAATGCAATATCCTTTTCCATATCTGAGAACATTGCCCTTCTCGCAAACTGCTCTACGACAACAATTCCTTTCTTCACGTGCCTCACAACGCCGCCCAATCCATTGTCCTCAGGCGGATGAAACTTGCCTGAAGAGCTGCAGGAGTCTGTGTAGAATCTGTCATCAACTGCGTCAAGAGCTGATTCTGTGAATGTTCTTACTGACGCGTCTTTTATTTTAGTTAAATCATCAAGAAATATGTTGTATTTTGCCATATTATGCACCTCGTGGAGTGAGATGGATGAGGGGTTTAAATAAGTTTCTGCGACAGGGAGAAAAAGTGCCTACTCTGCTTCCTCATGCCTCTTATGAATCTTGTCTATTTTTTGTTCAAGCTCTTTTTCAACGTCAACATTCAATGACTTTGCAAGCAACAGGGTTGTTATAAGAACATCCGCGACTTCCTCGTGAAGCTTTTCCCTTGTATGGCTGTCAATCTTGTGCTTTCTCTGCAGTGAATTGCTAGCCAGTATTTCGCTTGACAATTCCCCAAGCTCTTCTGTTACCTTGACAGTCCTTGCAAGAATCCGCTTTTGCTCGTCAGGATAATTGTATGTTTTTTGTAATCTTTTGTCTTCTAATTCTATGAAATCCAGAAGCTGTTTTAATTCCATGGAAGAGAGGAAATAAGGCGGAGTTAATAAAGGTTGCTGGAAGGAAGAATAAAGTAAAGAAAGCCCATAGGGGATTCTCCCCTATAACCCCTAATAGAATTTTTCAGAAAAAAGAGTCCAAATTGACGAGTCTTTCGCTTTAATGAAATTTACAATAGCAGACGCGCATTCATAGGAATTGTTTTTATCTGTATGGACTTCAATGTCATACTTTTTCCCTTTATGCACGTGCGGGAACTGCATTTCAGCTATTCCTACAGCCCTGTCACCCCTTGCTGTTTCCCTTTCTTTCAGTATTTCAATCGGGCAGTGCACGCCTACAAGCACGATATCGTATGAAGCGAGCCTTGATGCAAAATCATCAATCACAGGCTGCCACCATAATATGTGATCCAGTATATAATTCATGCCCCTTTCCATCCCGTCGGCAATTGAGGTGTGATAGCCATAAAGAATATTGCCTGATGATGTTATTGCAGACAGCTCTTTTAATTTTCTTATTGCTTCTTCATTGTCTTTGCCAAATATATTTGCCATTTCTTCCAAATATTGGGCATTTTCTACGCTTTGATTTGCCCAATTCTCCACATAATCATCAACAGAAGAATAAGAATATGAAGGCAGAAGTTTCCCCAGCTCTCTTGCTATTGAAGTCTTTCCGGAGCTTGATGTTCCGTTCAGGAATATTGATGTTGCCATGCTAGAATTGCGTTTTAAAAGGGTATATAAAGATTAGCTATTTCATCTTAACAAAAAGATTACTAGAGAATGTGGTTTCCGATTCATTAAAAGCAGATATTAAATAAATAGGCAGATTGATTCTTAGTTTAAAGAGTCCAAGGAATAAGTTTTTATATAGCTCATATTCCTTTTTAACATCTTCTCCTTTTTTATGTAAACGAGCAAGATTGTAGAATGTTTCAGTTAATGATTTATAAAAATTTTCTCTAAACATTCGTTCAGAATAAGGGCCAAAATAGACTCTAACCATATTATTGTGAGTATCAAATAGATTAATGCCTTTTATTCTTGCAGCAATATTTTTTAACATTAATTCGCACGTCTCAGATAATGGCTTAATTTGTTTGGCAGAACTGAAATAATCAAAATTAGCATTTATTTCAATAATTAGGGGAAATTTTACATACCAATTAGTTTTATCATCTGAAGTCTCATATGGATTTTTTTCATCTCGTTCAGCTACTAGTCTGATTAAAAGCTGTTTTCCTTTAGGGATTCCACCTTTATGAGCAATAAAAGATTCAAAGTATTCTCCAGAATAGAGCTTAATGTTTAAATTTTGTTTATCTATAATTCCCCAGAAGAAAGGAATTTCTAATTTTCTAATATAGCTCTCTTTATCTGTGATATTAAACTCATTATTATTTTCATTGCTTTTTATCTGAATGGCAAATGAATTTTTGGGTAATAATAGATTAGTTTTTTCATCTTTTTCAAAGAGTGTGCAAAAGAAATCTGTCCCAGTATCGTCAGAAATGGTAATAGGTTGCGAAACAAATGCAATCTTAGATAGAAGATATCTTGCTAAGTTTTCGCTTTGCCATCCTTGACGTAAATTATAGGGTTGACCCATAAACTAGAGATATTGTGATATTCCTTTTAAACTTATTTATAAAGCGCCCAAATATTATCCGACTATAAACCAAGCTTATGCTCTTTTAATAGGGATTTTTTTCATTTTCTCTTATAGTGCAGACAATAATTTATAACCCAAACACAAAACAATCCAAAAAAGAAAGTTACCAATAAGAATAAGAGTAGAGATAATCCATCATTAATAGGGTTTTGACCAAGTGCGAAGGCAACTGCAAGTCCTGCAAAAATACCTCCAAAAAAGCTATGCACGTAAGTTATAAACAGATTTTTGGTCATATGAGTTTTAGTAATCTCCTTTTTGAAGTTTAATAAAAGCAGGGGGTTTATATTCTTTTTCCATTTTCTCAACTCTGGGAGAGCCAATATGAGTGTAAGCACAATCAATACCCCTGTAAGAAATTCTAGCATATATGTGGCCCGATTCATTATATGTTCCCCTTTTGAAGTTACCTTGAAAGTAGATTCTCTGTTATTAGGTTTATCTCTAAAATATATACCCACTACATAGGCCTTATCATTAAAGTAGGGGGCCCAATTAACAGTATCTAGCCATGCATTTATTGACCAAGCCCCTGTAAAGAATAAATCTTGTGTTCCACGATAATGCAATTGTTTACCTGTTTCTTTTCCAGAGATAGATGTTGAATAATTAGTCATCTTAAACCAATAATCGCCAAATTGATCATAATATTCGCCAGAAGCCACCAAAGAGTAGATCTGACCTTTTTCCAAACGTGGTATTGGAATCGCGCCTATTCCAAAAGGATTGTTCTTTTCGCCATTTGGAAAATTCATGTTAAATCTTATTTCAAAATTCTCTGCTGAGCAATTATCTTCCTTTACAACGTCTATTCTATCAATTTTTAGTATATCATCCTCTTTAAGGTAGAGGATATCTTGGGATTTACTTTGTTTTGTTGGGTCTTCCTTTTTTAAAGATACAAATGAAAATATCACTCGATATTTCAGTATACAAGGGCGTATTTCAATAGTTTGGTCGATAATAAATCCACCACTCATTTTTTCTAGATCTATTCTACAAAACATACCGTTATATATACAACTGTTTGTTTTAAGTATTGATTCTTCTTGTAAGCCTAACCCTTGTAGATCTTTAAAACAAAAACAATTAGGACATTCTACGAATTTAGTCTTATTATTTTTAATATTAGTAAAATTAACGGAGCAATTCGTTGCAATTTCTCCAAATGCTGTAAGTTTATAATCCGCGGAATAATCCAAGGTAGAACCTTGAATTTCAGCTATAACTGAATGAGCAGAATATACAATTGGTGCTAAAAGAATTATTAGAATGCACCAAATTAAAAGTTTACCTTTTATCATACATAAAAGAAGATTTTAAGTAAGTATATAAAGATTAACTATTTTTGTTCAAAATTGATTATTTTAAGAATTCACGCCGGAGGCTAGCTTTCTATTTCACTTCAAAGCCCTTCAGATACTCCTCTTCCATGAAGTGGAGCTTTCCCGGCACTATAAGGCACTGCGGGAACTTGCTTATCTTTTCCTTCATTATCTGCTTTGCCGTGCCGTATGCTATTTCCTCATCATCAAATCCAAGCCTTGCGCACGCAACGCACATTGTCTCTTCTGTGAAGAATTTCTCCTTTCTCTTTTCCTCAACGCCTAAAAGAAAATCAACAGCCTCTTTCGCAGACATTGTCTTATTCTCTTCTACTTTGAGATCTAAAAGGAATAACGTATGCATTCCTGCATTCTCTTTCAGAACATCATACGGCGCCTCAATATCCTTGTTTTCAAAAGGTATTGAAGCTGTCTTTCCGAACTTGTACAAAGACAATCCAGTATCTCCAATTGCTGTTAAAATAGATGCATTATGTATCAAATGAACCTTGATGCCTGCCTTTCTTGCCCTTAATGCCAAATCAACATGAGTTGTTGCCGAAAACACATCGCCTACAACCAGGAAAGCAACGTCATTCTCAACAGCTTTCTTCAGCATCTCTTCCTCTGCCTGCTTTTCAACAATCTCCCTTGTTGCAGGTATTAGTTTCTTGCCGTAAAAGTCCTCTAATTTCTTTATTTCAGCAGGAAGTATTGAAGTATAGGTATCTATGTAGACGAAGTTGCAGTTTCTTACTGCCTCCAGTCCTTTTTCAGTGATGTCCTTCTCAGACCCTAATCCTAATCCTATTATGTATAAAGCCATGGGTTTAGATGGTAGATTGAGGGTTTATTAAGCTTTCTGCGCTTGCGCAGGAAGATTCGAACGCAGTGAGAAATGTTTTGGAGGTAGAAAGCCCCTAAGGGGCAAATCCCCTTAGAAACCCCGTACGACTAGACTATTAGGCACATAATTCTCAGGGACCAGCATATTTCTTTATATCTGCAGGATTCTTAAACCAAATAATGGACCAGTATTTGTCATAGCCGCATAATTTCAGAGCTTCGAGCCTGTGATTTCCGTCTGCAATTGATAATTCATTATTGATATGCCAGAGTATTAATGGCGTAACCTTCCAGCCTTTTTTAATCTCTGACGCCATAACATCAGTTATTGCTTTCCATTTCCCAGGCGCTTCATGGAACTTCATGCCTGTTTCCGGCCCACAGCATCTTTTCATGTTTGAAAATGGGATTTCAACCGGCCCATAAAACTGCCCTTCGATTTTCATAATATCTGATAAATGGCTGTTTTTTCCTTCGGTTATCAAGAATGTGTGTATCCATTCAGCCATATGCCCTTCTTTGGCATAATTTATTGCTTCATCAACTGTGAATTTCATAGCATGAAGTAATATATCCCGAGTTAAATATTTATGCCCATTATCCGACCACCTCAACCACCAACTTCACGCCGGAGGCCCGCCTTCTGCCATCAAAAAGCATATAAATAAACACTAATGCCTATAATTAGCTGCCGCGGTGGCACAACCTGGTACTGCGCTGGATTGCTAAGTACGTATTAGTGCTTTAGATTACCACGCATTACGCGCAATGATTCAGTGCCCGAAAGGGTTTGTGGGTTCAAATCCCACCCGCGGCGTAACGCAGTGAAGCTGCGGGTGGTTTCGAATGAGAATGAGATTACCACCCGCGGCGTTATATTTTTCTCATAATTAAGCAAAAGTTTTATAAGCACCCCAAGAATAGCAAGCTTATCATTCATTATAAGGAGGCAAACAAAATGAGAATAGAAGACAAATTGGATTTAGAGCTTTCATGGGAACCATCCCGTATAAGCCCGATAGCAGACTATGACATAGGAGCGCTTATCAAAATGCTGGGGAACAACTATATGGCCCCTCATAGAAGCTTAAAAACCGTAGTTTACCCAACAACAAACGGGCAAATAAGAGAAGCCACTGTTCCATTAAGAACAGCATTTGAGGCCGGAGACCAGGTGACAGTCAAAAGCTATATGTTAAATGGTATGCACAGCAATACAAAAAGCCGTATAGAAATAAAGATGGAAAACTCTCCGCACAATGAGATAAGAGGCATAAGTGTTGAATTTGCAGTATATACCCATTCATCGGAACAGACTAAGGAAGAAACAACAAATGTCCTAAATACCTTTAATATACTAAAGGACATACTGCTAAAATGCAATAAAAAGAAATAATTTTTATTTTTTTTAGAATTAATGCCGTAGGCTGGCTTTCCACACATTTTTCCCAAGTCTCCGCAAATCTTCCTTCCACGACGGAAATTTACGCATATTTCCGGACAAAGTTTAATATATTAGTTCTGCATAACTGCCTCCACAATGCAAAAGAAGTATTATTTGGATACGTGCATATGGATTGACTATTTTGAAAACAGGAAAGACAGATTCAGGCCTCTGGGAGAGTGGGCTTTTCAGCTGTTAAGGCAGATTACAGAGGAGGAAGATATTGTTTTATTCTCAAGAATAGTCATTAAAGAGCTTAAAAGAGTTTATAATGAGCAGGAGATTGAATCCATATTCTCAATTATTCCTAAGGAACTATTGCTGGAAGCAGAAGTATTTTCAAAGCAGATTGCAGAAGCGGAAATACGCGCAAAAATATTGGGAATACCTACAAATGATGTAATCCATTTAATAATTGCAAGAGACAATAATGCAATACTTGTAACAAGAGACAAGCATCTCCTGTTTTTGGATGACATTGAAATTAGAATGCCGGAAGAATTACTTTGACCTTATGCCTAGCTTTTTTACCAGGCGTTCATATGCAACATCTTTTTTGCCGGTTTCCAGCTCATCTTTAAGCTCCTGAAAAGCTTCTTCTTTTGCCTGCTCTTCGCTCATCCTTGCTTTTCCTTTAAGAAATCCCTTATAAGCAGCCAACTTCCTTATCGCCTCTTCCTTCTCAAAAGCAGTCAGCTTGCACCTAATTGCATCTCTCATAAATTCCGTCCTTGTGCTGTACCTGTGCTTCGCCAAAGTAGAATCAATCTCTTCCAAAAGCGAATCTTCCATCTTTAATGTGACTGTTTGCATGGTATTACTTAGTATATACAAAGTAATATTTAAAACTTTCGGTAAAATAAGGATAAGAATAGGGGGTTCAGGGGTTTCCCCTGCGGCTTTCCCTTATTTCATCACTTTGCTTACAGCCTGCAAATAAGACTTTACTTTCTCAATATTAAGAACATCCATGCCCCAATGCTCATCACTGACTTTGTCTCTCAACTTACCTTCTGCGCAAATGCTGAAATCCTTTGTTTTAATCTTATCAGCAATCTCAGTTAAGAGCTGTTCAGCATTATCTCCGCTGAATCCGCCTGCAAACACAACCCCATAATCAGGCATGCGTTCCTTAACCTTAAGATAAAGCGAGCAGGACTTTTCAATGTCAAACAAGTCTCCCCTGCCCCTTGAAGGGTCTATTAAAACATAATCAATGCAATTGCCGTATGCAATAATCTTAGAAGCAGCAGCATCAATGTCCATCTGCCTGTAATCAACCTGAAGGCTTATTTTCAAATCAGCAAATCTTTCCTTGAGCTTTTCAAAATGAGATATATCAGGAAATGACGCATTAATCTGCACTAACTTGCAATAATCATAATTCTTTTCAAGCGCCTTTGACACTTGTTCGGATAAAGTATCAGTATTTTTGGTGTTATAATGAATGACAGGCATTGCTTTTCCATTGGCTATCTGCATCAATGATGAAATCTCAGCAAATTCAGCAAGCCTTAAGTTTTGGGGCTTGATTCCGCTTAATGTCTTTTCAGACGCCTGTATTCCCAATGCAGGCACATATTTACTGTTTAATGAATAACCTGCCTTTTGAAATTCAGACAGCACTGCATTTGCCTCTTCTGCATTTTTTCCTGCTGTAACGCTGACATAATTCATATTTGCCATAAAACTAAAGCACAGAATATGATTAATAAAGCTTTCTCCAAGTCTTAGAAACGTATATAAACACAATTTAAGTCTATCCTTTATATGAAGCTCGACGAGAAATTCCAGTGCAAGAAGTGCGCTCACTGCTGCAGCACAATACAGCTTGATTTGGAAGCCCAGGGCTTGTTCCCGGGATATTTCAACTCGGCATACATCCTGCACTGCTGCAAGCCTTCCCTTACCTTGTTTGACTGGGAAGCAAAGGAAATGAATGAGGAAGCAGAGAAGCAGGGGATTAATTTCAAGCTGATGCCCTACAAATTAGTATATGACACAAAAACAAAAACAACAATCATAATGCAGTACGCTGTTGTCCACGACGTATGCCCGTTTCTCAAGTTCAGCCAGTGCTCAATTTATGAAAAAAGGCCGCTAATCTGCAGATTATTCCCCCCAAATGCAAGAGGAATCACATCAGGCACAATAAGCATCAACTGCTCCACCTGCCCACATGATATGACTGAAGCAGACTGGAAAGAAGCAATGAGGCTTAATTTAGAGCCAAAGGCCTTGATTAAAAAGATTCACCAAAGATACGGAGAGGTATTTGAGGCAGAGGTTGAATATGAATTGATTTCAAAGCAGATTACTGACTGGATTAATTTGCTTAATAAAAGGGCATTTAATGCCTGCAAAGGGCTTTGAGCCAAAGGCTTTATTGAAATTAGCTTCTGAGTCGCAGATAGTGCCTTTGTCAGTGTTCTTCAAGACAATGATTCCTGAGAAGGCAAAGGACGCTGATGCAATAATAGCAGATGCAAGGACAGCAGAGCACGGAAAGGAATTCTTAAAGCAGGCTGAGAATTAGGGCATAATGCCTTATACAACAACATTTTTAAACACATTCCACCACATATTATACATGGCATTTCCCAGCTATTTATCAGAGCTTGTAAAGCCTGAAGATGTATCAGCATTCATGCTCAAGCTAGTTGCTGCGCTAACCATAATGATACTAGGAGTTATAGGCAGCATAATAATCAGCAGGCTTTTCAGGAAACTATTGCACAGCTTTGAGATAGACGCTGTTTTGAAAGATCAGGGCATAAAAATACCTTTTGAGGAGTTTGCTTCAAGCATATTGAAATACCTGCTTTACTTCATGACAATCATCTGGGGATTGAATGTTCTAGGCATGGCAACAACCATACTGCAGATAATCCTTGTTGTAATGCTCGTAATAATCATAATATTCGTGATACTTGCATTCAAGGACTTCATACCCAATGTCACTGCAGGGTTTTACATACATTCAAAAGGCGTTATCAAAGAAGGAGACAGAGTTACAATAGGAGCTGTTTCAGGCACTGTTGTTTCAATAGATACTATTGAGACTAAGATTAAGACAAAAGAGAAAGACATTGTTCTTGTTCCTAATGTGATGCTGTTGAAGACAGCTGTTATTAAGAGGAAGTAAGCCAGCCTATGGCATTATTTCTTTGATTTTAAGTGTTTGGGCATTAAGCAGGAAAAGTTTATAAAGATAAATAAGATAATCCCCGCTAGGATAAACTTAAGGGAGATGACACAATGACATTAAAGAAAAAGATAGGTTTTGCACTGGTAGTGGCTGGCACAGCTACATGTTTAACTGGCATTGTAGGAGCAGCTTGCCAATATAATGATGCACATGATTGTATTACAAGCAATGACGCAAGATATGTCCAGATGGTAGATAATAGCAGATGGCAATTAGAATATGCACCGGTGAAAGAATTATATGATGAGCTTAAGGCAAAGCCTGAAGTGCAGGAAGCAATAAGCAATCATGACAAGATCGAAAGCAAGGGAAATACAATTGGCTATAGCTTAGGTTTTGGCGGCATGGCTCTTGCAATTGCAGGGCAGATAATATTTTTTAGTGGGAATAATTCAAAAAAGAAAGAGGAAAATAAGCAATAAGCCCCTTTTTATTTATTTTTTTATAATCGAAAACCTTAAAATAACCGCTTACATACTATTCTACGATGTACCACAGGATTAAGCACAAAATAAAGTCTTCAAGGCTGATTCAATACACTTTGCTCCTTATATTTACAATAATAATAGCGCTATTACCTTATCCAGGACAGCCGAGCTTAAAGCAGTGGGAAATCAATGAAGTAAGCTCTGTGAAAGACTGCCTTGCAGTAACAGGACTTCCAACCACCCTGGAAGACTGCGCAAAAACACTTGATGTTGAATCAGATGAAATAACAGAATCAGCGCAGCACGTGTTTGCATACAGTGAAGATAATAAGCAAAAAGCAGAAGCTGCAATAGTGCTTACGAATTACACAGGAGCAAAGGAGATTCTTGAAGAATTAATCACAAACGACACTTCTGCAAGCAAGGACTTAATCCAAGACTTGGTATTCACAAGCATAAACCTAAGAGATTACGGAAGAGCAGCCGAGTTATGCGAAGGAATAATCAAAGATGATGCAAACAACACATTCTGCCTTGATGTATTGGGAATATCATATTACGCAATGAACAAGAACAAGGAAAGCTTTGAATACGGCAAGAAAGCATATGAGCTTTACCCGCATCCCTGCAGGTATTTGA
This sequence comes from Candidatus Nanoarchaeia archaeon, assembly GCA_041659245.1. Taxonomy (GTDB): domain Archaea; phylum Nanobdellota; class Nanobdellia; order SCGC-AAA011-G17; family GW2011-AR17; genus UBA9640. The sequence continues at coordinate 4,054 of JBAZYQ010000017.1, read as the reverse complement.
ATCTTGGATTGCAGTACGGCAACACAGGCAATATAACAGAAGCAAAAAGAATTCTTGATGACGTGATAAAAACAGACAAAAACATAGTATTAACATGCTGGTCTCCGATAAAGACAAGCATTCCGCTTTCAGACATTGACAGGTACAACCTCTGCTTTTTGAATGACGACAAGTCAAAGTCAATATGCAGGGCATTTGCAAAGGAAGGCTGGATTGAAGGCAATACAACAAAAGTAAAAACACCTGAAGAGATACAGCAGGAAGAAGAGCAGAAGAAGCTCATGGAAGAATTGAATCAGAATAGGGTTTTGTAAGAATTCTATATGTGCCTACCGGCAGTCTCACTCCCTTAGCATTCCTTTTTTCTGCAAGCCAAGCAAAGGATTCCATCATAAGAATCTTCATCCACCAGAACTGCTGTGAAATCAAACTCAGCATGCTGCCCTGTTGCAATAAGAGAGCCTTTTTTTACATATTCAAAATTCTTAATCGCTGCTTGCATTCCTTGTTTTTTGACAACAGAAAAAACCTCAAAAATTTCCATGGAAGCATTTGCCGGCTTCTTTTCAAGGAAATGCCTGATATGCCCTGCCACTTCATCAATAGTTTCTTTTTTCTGATGAGGCCCTATCTCAAAACTTATGCCGCATTTTGCAAAATCAATCAAAGCTTTTCCATTGGCAAAAGAGCCAGGCATAATTACCAGCTTGCTTAAGCCAAGATGCCTGGCAAATTCAATTTTTGCCTTATTGGGCTTTGTTATCAGCCCAAATAACGGGCAGGCATTTGAAGAAGAATGAAGATCAACAATAAAATCAAAATCTTCCACCTTTTTTAATAGATCATAAGCAATTCTCTCCTCATGATTACCATTAATATTTCCCGGAAAGCACCTGTTTAAATCCACATCCACAAACCTTACAGATTTTTCAAGAGCTGCTTTATTTCCAACAAAAAAATTAATTTTAGGGGAGAATTGTTCTGCTACTGCCAGTCCATAGGGCTCTGTCCCATGCAAACAACAAATTATTGCCAATTTCATAATATGCGTCAGCCGGTGTTGTCACTATGTTCCAGACCGTCTGCCTCTGATGCGTCAGCCGGGATTCGAACCCGGGTTATCGACTTGGGAAGCCGAGATTCTGACCACTAAACCACTGACGCATTTTGCTTTGTAATTAACTATAAGTCATTTATTTTTAAATGTTTCTTATTTTCCATTCTTTGGCTATCTACTCGTTTGGATTGCTTTTTCCTATACCTTATGGCGTTATATTCTGAATCGAGATATATATCCCAAACAGTATTTAACATTAATTCTATATTCTTTTTTACTTTTTGATCAATTTTCTTTGTGCCGCCTATAATTGAAAAATGCCAGGGAACATAGCTATCTCCATCCAATAAGGGTATATCATTAATTAATGTGGATCTCATTCCTTTTTTAGCATCTGATAAACTTCCCGCTTTATTTAAGCCAGGAATAAATTTATAGGCTTGAGCAAGTTCTTCGGGTTTCTGATATAAAGCGAGTATCGCGAATCTGCTTCGTTCCAATGGAGGTTTATTTCTTCCTTGGTTTAATTTAATTAGCCGTCTATCATTAATCATCTCCTTCAATAATAGAGGCATTTCAGATTTGACTATCCTATAGAATATTACGAGAGTTAAGAGTAAAACCATAAAAATATTTGTTACTATAAAAATTTCTTTTATTCCAATCGTAAATAAGCCCGAAGTTGGAATATTAAGCGATGTAAACGTATTTATTAGCCAAAATATGCATCGCAAGCATATCCATACAAAAGATTCAAATAAGAGTAGCGTTACCACAAATAAAGCTAGTAGTATAACATAAGATAATGCTCGAGATTTTTTTCCTAAATACTGAAAAAAATTGTTTATCTGTAATATACGCCGAATATTGATTCCGCTATAATCTTGAAAATACTCCTGATATATCCCGTAAGGAACTTTATATTTAATTTGCATATAATTGAGCATAGCCGTTATTCTTATAAACCTTATGTTCGGGACCCTCCGAAAGGCCATTCGGCGCGCGTAATAATATATCAGCCCTGCCTTCTAAATCCTATGGCGAAAACAGCTTTAGATATCGTTAAGGTCGTAATTATCATAATCGTAGGCATTATGATAGTAAAGGCTTTAGTGTCAGTAATGTAAATTACTGCCAAAAAATAGGATAAGGAAACCCGCGGTTTGAAATAGAAACTATTCAATAAGAAAGGCTAGAATTAAATGAAGAGTAGCCGCCTTTGACTATAAGTCCTCGCTCTCTATCTCAAACTCGTCGTACGTAGGCAAGTCTTCGACAACAGCAGGATAAAGCCCCTTGGCTTTTAAATCTTTCTTTAGCTTCTGGACAGTGCCCCGCGATGTAAGCAATCTCATCTTCACCTTGTCAACGGCAATTAATTCAGCAGGAATTTTATATTTTACAATCATCTCATTCATCACTGAATTAAGCCTTGCAAGCATTTTCTCTCTTTCATCAGCAGGCATATTGCGAATCTTGTCATTGTATCCAAAAGAAGGCTCTATAACATAAACAGCGCCGCGAATCAGCAGGTTTTCCTTTGTAATAATATCAAACTTCTGCTTCACGTTCTTGGCTCTTCTTGCTACTCTCTTGGGAAGCTGTATAGTATCCTTAAGTGAAACAGTGCAGTAATGAACATTAAGTGAAGTGTTCTTAAGGCAATAATCCAGCAATTCCAAAGCCATTTCCTCGCTGCCTTTCACTGCATATGAAACATCATTCTTTGCCTCAAACTTATGCTCATATAATTTATTCACATTCGTGTCAGATATCTCCAATTCATTAAGATTCAGGAAAGACACTTTATCCTTGATAAAATCAATAAGCTTCTTGGTTTCCTTTTCTTTCCCGGGTATTACAGGTATTTCAATGCCTTTCACCATTGAAGTCTTGATTGAAAGCCTGTCCCACAATGACTCATCATCCAAAGAAGGATGAAAGCGAATCTCGTCAAGCCCTGCCTCTTCAAGCTTCTTAATTGTTTCATGAGTAACAAGCTCAGGAGGTGTATACAAGTGAATATGAAACTCTTTCCCAAACTCCCGCTTTAGCATTTTGATTATCTCCAAAGTCCTGTCCAATCTGGAAAGCGGGTCTCCGCCAGTAAGCCCTGCACCCTTGCTTTCACACAGCTTTGCCTCATGGATAATTTCCTTCAAATCAGTTAAAGGCATTTCATTTGCGTAAATCACGTCCTTGCCATACTTCTGGTCAGATATGGGGCAGAAATAGCACGCAGGCTGTCTTGAACAAACCCCTGTGACAAATATTACTTCCTTCTCTCCCCTGACGCACATCTGGCATCCCTTGGGCAAAGTTCCTATGCAATATGACTTGTATGGCGTCTTTTGTATGGTTTGCATAGGGAAAAGATAGATAGAGATGATTTAAAAAGATTTAGGAAGAAAAGTTTAAAAAGAAGTTTGTGTTATTACCTTTTTATGCGCATATATATTATGAATAAAGGCGGCCCGATAGGCACACCATTTGATGGAGAATGGTGCCAGACAGAAGGCGAGCCTTTCAACGTTGCTTCTTTTGAAGAGATGGTTGACAGGGAATTTTTCCTTTCCGTGCTATGGGGCAAGGCGGAAATGCCCGGAACCTTAAGCGAGATTGTCTCACGCTCACCTGGTCATATGCATGCCTATCTTCTTGGAGACCTTAGAAGAATAGAATATGCAGAAAGCAAGAAAAGCCTTAATGAAGAATTAAAACCAGAACAAATATTTCAGAGCTATATATTTTGGCTCAAGGATATGGAGCTTCCCCGCAATTCAGCGCCGACGCTAAGCGGCATTGCGCAAGAATATGAGCCCATAACAGGGCAATTAAGCGGCGAAAAAAAGAAAGTAATTCTTTATTTTAAGGAAACGCCTTATGCAAAGTTAAAGTCTATAACATCCCTTAAGAAATAATAAGGATTAAGAGTGCTTAAAAAAGAGCCGAAACCCTTATATACCAGCCCGTACTACATCTGTATTACAATGGCAA
>JBAZYQ010000016.1:0-17670 GCA_041659245.1 Candidatus Nanoarchaeia archaeon | reverse complement strand
TAAATCCTTTCAATATAAAAATAGGAGAATCGTGCAATGCAGACGGAACCCCTGATACATTCACGCTTGCAAGATGCCCTTCAGGCACTTATTGCGAAAGTACGCTTAACAAATGCATTGCAGAGCCAGCATTAAGCACAGAAGCAAGCGTCATCAGCGCCCTTAACAAAAGAAAAGATTGGGCTAATTTAATGGAAGATGCATCATGGTGGCTTGAAAGAGTTACAGGAATAACCCTGCCAAAAGACATAGGCGAATCATGCTTTGCCCCTGAAGACTGCGCAAGCCAGATTTGCGTATCAACTCCTTTGACTTTGGAGGATTTAACACCCGGAGATAAAGAGCCGATAGAATTCAGAAAAGTATGCGCTGAGAGATGCGAACAGAATGAAGACTGCGTGGCAGGAAAAATATGCAGCACATCTGCTGCAACAGCAGGGCAGTGCGTTGCATTAATTGCTCCAATCGGAACAGTTTTAGTGCCAAGATATGATATCAGCGGCTACTTATCTGATGTAAGGGATATGTCTTCCACATTCAGGGGAATGAGAGAAGCAGGACCTATAAGCATCTAAGGATAATAAGCCTATTTCTTTTTTATTTTTTTAATAGCTCTTATTTTATTACTTCTTTTAACGCCCTAATAGCAACTTCCATCTGCTTTTTATTGGGCTCTGCTGTTGTAAGCCCCTGCAACGCAAGCCCTGGCTTCATAAGGGCTTTCATTACAATATTGCCCTGATGTTTTGCAGAAAACTTAAGAAACTCGTAGGCAATGCCTGCAATCAAAGGCAATAAGGCTATTCTTAACAGATATTTCAAGCCAAAACCAAAGTTCATTGGCACAAAGATATATACAATAATGCTTATCAGCAATACGAAAAGAATGAAGCTTGTGCCGCATCTTGGATGAATAGGAGAAAATTTCATTGCATTGGCAACTGTCAGCGGCTTCTTTGCCTCATAGCAATTCACTGCCTTGTGCTCTGCTCCGTGATACCTGAACAGCACTTTAACATCCTTCATCTTTCCAATTGCCCAGATATAAGCAACAAGAATGGATATTTTTGCCAAGCCCTCAACAAGATTGAATGAAAACCTGCCGTCAAGCCCTAATTTTGAAAAGAACTGCGCTATTCCCAATGGAATCAGCTTGAATATAACCAAGGCAAAGACAGTTGCAAGGATTATTGCTGTAATAAAAGGCCATGCGCTTTGCTTTTCCCCTTCTTCTCCTGTTGCAATGTCTGCAGACCAGTTAAGTGTTTTAATCCCGACACCCATTGTCTCGAAAAGCCCCACTGCGCCGCGGATAATCGGAAAGCTCCATGGCTTTCTTTCTGTAATGCTCTTGATTTTTTGCTTTTTGACAATAATCTTTTTTCCTTTTCTTACTGCGACAGCTATCCTGTTTCCAAAGCGCATCATAACGCCTTCAATGACAGCCTGCCCGCCAACTGCTTTCATGGTGTTAAATATATGCTGAATTGCTTTTAATTGTTTGCATCAGCAATATATTCTAAAAAAGCCAGTTATTTAGAAAAAATAAGCTAATAATTTATTCACTCGTAAGAATCAGCAGGAAGTTTCTTGAACTTATCATCCATCTTTTTCTCTTTTGCATTCAATGTACTGACAATGTCAATCATGTATTTGCCGTCGTCCAGCTTGTACACAAGGGGCTTTCCCTTGAACAAGTCAATCAAATCGATTTCATATTTTCCCGGCTTTACAACCCTTATTGATTCCAGGTCAAGTATTACAGGCTGGTCTTCCTTATTATCATCATTGATTAAACCGGCAACATCTTTTTCCATCTGCTCTTTTTCTTCAAGAGTCAAGGATTCTGTGATTTCCTTTGCCCTTTCAAGGTTTGCCTGCTTTACAAAGAAGAAGAACTTGCCGTCGCACGCAGAGCAGCCATTAAGAAGCTCCTTTGAGCCGTCTTCGTATATCTTTCCGCATTTTACGCACTGGTGTGGCATGTTTAACCCCTTATATTAGTGAGAAGCTCAATCTTATCTGGATTTCTCTTGATTTCCTTGATTATATTTGCAGGATCTATTATTTTAAGCCCTTCCCTTGAACCCATTAATAATTTTACAACAAGCCCTTTCATCTGAGCAAACATTTTTTCGTTTTTTGCTTCAGGATAAATAGTGCAAAGCTCTATGCCCTTGAATTCCCTTGTTACCTGCTCCATTGTTTTCTGAATAAGCCATGTTTCCTCGCTTGGCTTTAATCTGCCCTGCAAAAGAACGATCTTATCTTTTTTTACAATGTCCAAAAGCCTGTTAATCCTTTTCTCAGGAGCAAGGCTGTTTATTTCATTGAACGGAACAAACTGCAAAGTCAGGTTCATTTCTTAACCACCTTGAACAGCTGTTCATAGAATTCTTCCATGTTAACGCCTTTCTCAGCTGACATCCCGACAACAGGATACTGCGGGAAAGCCGCTTCTATTGCGCTGATGTCTGCTTTCTTCAAGTCAGTCTTGTTTGCTGCAATCATTACAGGAATATCCCTTGCCGCCAGGTTGCCGATGATTGTGATATTAACCTGAGAATAGGGATTTATTGTTGAGTCAAGGACAACCACGACTGCGTCCATGTCATCAAGCCACTTAATCGCGTCTATGACGCCTTTTGTCGCTTCCTTTGCCCTTTCTTTTGCAACATCCTTGTTCATCTTGAATTTCAAAAAGTCTTCGTAATCAATCTTTGTTGCGATTCCGGGTGTATCCACGAGATTGAATGACAATGATTTGCCTTTTGATTTTACTTCAATTTTTTCTTTTACAATGACTTCTCTTGTTTCGTGGGGAATTGCGCTTACAGTGCTCATTTCTTCACCCAGCCAGTCCTTGCAAATCCTGTTGGCTAATGTGCTCTTGCCTGCGTTAGGCGGACCATAGAGTCCAAGCTTAAGATCTTTTTTTGCTGCAAACAAAGCTGATAGCTTTGAGAACAGGTCCTTGAATAGATTGAATACTGCCATTATATCATGCCTCTTCTTCTGAGATTAGATAATTAGTTGGTGTTTATATAGATTTTGGTGGTATTTTGTAGTATTTGTATCATCAACAAAAAAGAAAGAGGCAGCACTTACGGATCTATTATTAATTTGCCTTCAAGATGGTCTATTTCATGCTGCAATAAAACAGCATTTATGTTTTCAAATGTTCCTGTATGAAAATTGCCGAACCTGTCATTATATTCAACATTGATTTTTGTATTCCTTTGTTTTTTAATTCCCTGCCCTGGAACGCTTAAGCAGCCTTCCTCAACAATTATGCTTCCTTCACGATAGGTTATTGCCGGATTTATAAATTCAGTAATTATTCCATCTATTTTCCCTAATATTACACAAACAGGCTCTCCTACCTGCGGAGCTGCAATTCCTATGCCTCTTATTGCAAGAAGCCCGCTCATTTCTGAAAGAAGCTCTTCAAGCTGTGAATAGTCAGTAACTTTGCTGCATTTCTGCCTAAGCACAGGATCTCCCAAAACACGAATATAATATTCTTTTGCCATGCGGGGAAGCAATTTCCGCCCCTATATAAATCTAATGATATTAGCATCGTAGACCACTAAATTAAAGAAAATTGCCTTATTTCAGCATAAACACTTCTTCCACTCTTTTCTTGCCCAATGCTTTTGCAACCCTGTAAGCAAGCTCAAGAGAGGGGTTGTATTTCCCCTGCTCCAAAGATATTATTGTCTGCCTTGTCACTTCCACCTGCTCTGCAAGCTCTTCCTGAGTAATGCCTAGCTGTTTCCTGTAAAAGGTTATTTTTGTTTTCATCAGTCTTTCCTGTCAAGATAGACATTTGTTATTGCTTTTGCAACAACTGCTGCGATTAATGCAGCCACAAGGAACCAGTCCACATTGCTGAAATCCTGCAAAACAGATGCCCTTGCTGTCTGGTAGCCGATGCCTGTTATAATAACTGCAATCATCACCCACAATGCATTTCTTTCAGCTATTGCCTCGTGCAGCTTTTCCCTCTCATCCTTTTTCATCTTTATCATAATATGCGAAACATCTATTGCAAGAAAAGCAAGCCATGCAAGAGTCACTATCATTCTTGTCTTTTCGCTCCAGAAAGGCAGCGCATTAAACACTGCAAACGGCGCTATGACTGCAGCAAGGTATACCCATCCCTGCCATGTCTTTGGGCAGATTCCCCATCCGCCGTACTTTCTTCGCTTGAACCATTCAGGCTTTCCAATCATGTTGATACCTCCGCATGTATGTAAAAAATATATTACATTTAGTATATAAACTTTGTGGAAGATGTAAGATATATGTTACATAGCAAATAGGTATGAAAAGCCAGCCTCCGGCATTATTTCTTAGGTTTAGGTAAAAGGATCATTTAGATTCTGTGAGTTTGATTAATCTTGATTATCACTTTACACGACAAATACGCTTGAAAATTTATTTTCTTATAAGGGTAGTTGTTTCTTGAATAAATAATTCTAGATTCTTTAGTCTTTCCCCCAAATAATTTTTTAAAATCATGTCCTTCTTTTTCAGATGAATTATTACACGAAATTTATTATTCTTTTTATTTACATTTAAAGTACCAAGATTAACAACACTATAATGAGTAACTTTATCTCTATCGGATTTAAAATCTTGTCTTGATTTGAATTCATCTAACCATTCTTTATTTTTCCTAATGAGCTCCAATATCCTTTTTGCTTTTTGATTAGAATTATTTCCTTCTAATACGTTTTTAAGTCCACATATATCAGAAGGATTCTGTTTAAACAATCTCCCAACTGCTTGTGAATAAATATCTAAACAAGCCTTAAATTGAATGATAAAACTTTCATATTCAAATATTAAATTAGGAGTTTCACTCCCTATTGTTAAGTTTTTAATTGGTATACATTTCAAAGCTTCTTTGAAATTTTTAATATATCTTTTCTCCCACATTAGATAATTATCTAAATGATATTTAATGGATTGTATTTTATGCCCACAACACCTAAAAAAGCCTATTACTAAATCAACATTTAAATCAGAATACATTTCTCTTAGTTGGTTTGTATCCCTATATACGTCTAATAAAAAATTAGGGGTTGGAGGAATATGTTTACTCAAACATTGTAGAGATTTTTCCTCCAAAAGGTTAATATCTTTAACAGAGAGATTTTTTTCTTCCATTTTATTACGCTCCCTTGAACCGCTTATCATCATCTATTCCTAGTTTAAAAGCATTTCTATGGTATTTGGCGAGTGGCAAGTGGTGCCCACTACTCACACAGAAACCGGCATATAAAATGCAAATATTATTAAGGCTTTCCGTTATAATGTGGTAAACGTAATATTAACTTCTCAATTGTATGAAACCATGATGCAAAGTGCCCATAGCCTAGAATAATCCCAATTGATAAGAAGTATATCAACCATAATGCTAACTTAATTATATTTGATTGTTGAATTATATTTTTAATATTATAATGAGAACTAAAATGAATGTAAGGAGTATTATTAAAATTGTTGCAGCTTTGTATATATTCGCTATTCTGCCAAAGAAGGACACCCAATAAAATGGTAATAATGCCCATTGCAAACAATTTCCATGCAGGAATTATATCCTCCTGTCTAGGGATAATTGCTATAAATAACAGAAAAAATCCAAAGACGATTAATATTTTATAAGACCGATCTAACCTAAGCTTCTTCAAAGGGTCTAGACTCATTTTACATTCTCCTTTTTTCTTTATTCTTTTTTTCTATTTTGCTTAATATATTATCAAAATGATTTTCATAATGATTGACATCTAAAGCTTGCTCAACAATGTTTGGGAAATCCCGAGAAGCTCTGTGACCCAATGTAGTGGATGGGTGTTTTTCATTAAACTCATCTATTTTGAGGTTATATTCTACTTCCTTTAGTTTAAGATTCATAAAATTATTGTCTTGCTTTATAATCTCACTTACAATTCTTTCTTTCATCATTTTAACTTCGTAATTATAGAAGTAAATCCATTTTTTAAAACCAAAACCAAAAAGAAAGAACCCACCAATCATAAAAAGCATGCTTAATACTAGTAATAATATGTCATTATATGTCGAGCTTGGGAATCTTAATTGATAGATATATATTCCAAATCCAGAGAATAATAAAATTGTTCCAAAACTAACTAGAAATTTTGCAGGATTATCAAAATTTATGGATGTTTGAAAGCTCATTTATTTTCTACTTCCCACCCAAAATTGTATTTTGCCATGTCACAGAATCCGTATTTTGAGCCTTTTTAACGCTTGCGGATTACATCTTCTTTTGTAATTTAGGGGCAAATGCGAAAGCGAAAAAACAGGTGTATAAACGGGATTATAAAATGTGAATTATAAAAAGCCTTCCACACCTCGCAGCCCTTCGGGCTGCATATAAGGGGTTTGGGGTGCCCCCAAGGGCTTTCCCAACACAACCTTTCTCACTTCGTTCGAAGATTCCTACTCGCCCTGCTCGTAGTAACCTTTATAAACAATTTTCCTCTCCTTCTGCGTTATGAAAGACAAGCTCCAGAAGATAAACGACTATGAATGGCTTATCCCTAAATCAGCAAGGGAAGGCATGAACGTTGATGCAAAAATAATTGCAAACAAGAAGATAGTTGACATGATGGAACCTGAGGCATTGCAGCAATTGACAAATGTGGCGTGCATGCCCGGAGTCATAGAGCCGGTATTAGGATTAGCAGACATGCATTTCGGCTATGGCTTGCCAATGGGAGCTGTTTCTGCGTTTGATTATGAAAAAGGAATCATCTCGGCAGGCATGTGCGGCTTTGACATAAACTGCGGCGTAAACAGCATAAGAACAAATCTCACAATTGAAGAGGTAAAGCCAAAGCTGAGAGAGCTTACAACAACGCTTTTCAAGAACATTCCGTGCGGAGTCGGCTCAAAAGGAAAATTAAAGCTTACAAGAGAGCAATTGGATGAAGTGCTTGAAACAGGATGCAAGTGGGCTCTTGCAAACGGCTATGGCGTAAAGGAAGATTTGGAAAATACAGAGGAAAACGGCTGCATGGAGGGAGGAGACGCTTCAAAAGTTTCTGATTTGGCAAAACAAAGAGGTTTGTCACAGCTTGGAACTCTTGGCGCAGGAAATCATTTTCTTGAAGTAGAGGCTGTATCTGATATTTATGATGCAAAAACAGCAAAGAAGTGGGGCATTACAAAACAAGGGCAGGTTTGCATCTTATTGCACTGCGGCTCAAGAGGATTAGGGCACCAGGTTGCAACTGATTATTTGCAGATTCACGAAAAAGCGTCTGAAAAATATGGCATTAAATTACCTGACAGGCAATTGGCCTGCGCGCCGTTTAATTCTCCTGAAGGCCAGGATTATTTCAAGGCAATGAAATGTGCTGTTAATTATTCTTTTACAAACAGATTGGTTATGACTCACTGGATAAGGCAGAGCTTTGAAAAAGTTTTCAAGAAAACCTGGCAGGAAATGGACATGCACACTGTCTACGGCTTGTGCCACAATGTTGTAAAAGTGGAAGAGCATTTAGTAAATGGAAAAAAGCAAAATGTAATACTTCACAGAAAGGGAGCCACAAGGGCATTCCCCGGAATCCCTGTATTGATTGCAGGCTCAATGGGAACATCTTCTTACATGCTTGTTGGAACAGAGAAGGCAATGGAAAAAACATTTGGAAGCTCTGTTCACGGCGCAGGCAGGGTAATGTCAAGGCACAAGGCAATTGACACAATGAGCGGAAGGGACATCAAGAGAAAGCTTGAGGAAAAAGGAGAATGCATTGAATGCACTCATCCTGATGTTCTCGCGGAAGAGGCAGATGCAGCATACAAGCCGATTGATGACGTGATTGAAAGCGTTCATATGGCGGGCATCTCAACAAAAGTTGCGAGAATGGTTCCGTTAGGCGTATTGAAGGGATAGAATTATTTCATCATATCAAGCAATTCTTTCAAAGCAGATGGCAGCTCTTTCACATTATCACTGCCGCTAAAATGCCCTTTCTGCTTTTCAATTATGATTTTTGCTCCCAGATTTTCCTTAAAGACATTTGAATTATCAATAGGCACAAAAGGATCGTTGCCAGAGAAGATAGCCGCACACTTATTCATTGACTTCTTAACTTTCCCAAAATCTATCGGAGTTTCAATCCACGGCTTTGCTATAGCCCATTCCTCGTCTGTTTCCAAGCCTTTCAATGTAATCCAGCCTGCAACAAACACCGTGCCGCCTATTTTTGCATTTATTCCCTGCAGATAACGAAGAATTGTCTGGCATCCGATACTGTGCCCCACAAAGTAAGTGTCCTTGTCAGGATTTTTTATTGTTTTTTTCAAAAATGAAACCCATGATTCAATCTTAGGATTGTCAGTGTCAGGCATATGAGGAATTTCAACATGGAATCTTTTTTTCTCAAGCTCTTTTTTCAGCCAAGGAAACCATCCTTCTTCAGGATTTCCACCCCAGCCGTGTATTATAAAAACTTGTTTAGGCATAATAATTAAAAAATAGATTAGGTATATAATACTTTTCAAAACTCAGAAGCATACTTCACATATTCTTTGTCAAACTGAGACTTGTTCTTGCTAACGTATCTCATTGTTTCCCTTACTTTTGCAAGGCACTGCTTTACTTCAACCCTGTATTTTGATTTCTTGCCGTCTTTTGCCTGATTTTTCAGCAAAGGATATAATGTTGCGAGAGATTCAATGCTTCTCTCCCTGAAATGAGTGTTCTCTTTTGAAGAGCATACTGTGTCGCACAGGTAATTAACAAGGGAAGTTGTAAGATTTTTTTCCTCAAACCTTGTTCCGTTATACATAGGCGCTGATTTCAATGCCTCCATTGCAACATATCTCTTGACAAGCATGTTCCTGTTTGTAAGCATGTACATCAAATCAATTGCAGTGTCCCTTGCATAGCTGCTTCCGTTGCCATATTTTAAAAGAAGCTCGCCCAATCCGCTGAGGATTTTTCCTTTGCCGTTGACTTTGGTGCATCTGCTGTATTTTGCATATTTTTTTTGCATTGACTCAAGCTCTGAGTCTTCAGGATGCTTTTTCCCGAGATAATCATGCAGCTCGGAGAATACATTGTCAAAATTATGTGAATTTGAATTTTCAAGGTTTCTCAACAGAGAATCCAAACTTGCCCCTTTTTCCATAGGCAACAGAGATTAACTCAGAGTTTAAATAGTTTTCTGATTTTTATGCGTAATGTTTAATAAAGAGAATAATATAAAATAGGTATGAGCAAGTATGAAGAGAAGAGGCCTTGGGGATTTTTTAAAGTATTTGCAAATAATGAAAAATGCACAGTAAAAATAATCCATGTTGATGCAGGACAGATTCTAAGCAGGCAGTACCATGACAAGAGAGACGAGCTTTGGCTGATGCTTGATGACACCCTGACAGTTGAAGTCGGAGAAAAAATATTTAATCCTGAAAAAGACGAAGAAGTTTTTATCCCGAAAGGAACAGTTCACCGCCTTTCATCAGAAAAAGGAGGGGACATACTTGAAGTTTCGTTCGGAGAATTTGACGAGGGAGACATTCACCGCATTGAAGACAAATACGGAAGGAAAAACTGAAGTATATACTGCAAGATATAAACATATATAAAGCAAAAGATAATAGCTAATTACAGCCTGAACAAGGCAAAAGAGGGGTAGACAATGGTAAAAAGAGGCACCAAAAGAATATCTGTAGCAGACAAGACTCTCGACGAGAGAGTATCCGCCATAGTGATAAGCGAATTTCCGCTTGACAGCATCCTGACAACTTCACAGCAGATGCAGGAAGCAAGAAAGGGATTGGTTGATTATGTAAAATCAGCAAAGCCCAACAGGATATTTGTTGACGGATTGTTCCAGAGAATGAGAGACATAGAAACCTACCGCCCCGAAGTAAGGGAAAGCAAGCCCGTCACCAACTTCATGGAAATACCCATGCACTATGCCTCTGAATTGTTCAGCGAACTGCGAAAGGCAAGCCCCTTATCAAAAATACAATATGTGCTTTCTGACGCTGACGAGGAAAATTTAAGGTCGCTTACGACTTATAGGGCAGAAGACACAGCAAGAGAGAACCTAAACAAGGTTTCTGAATCCAAAAAAGAGATTGCAAGATTAAATTCCGAAATTCGCGACGCAAAAAAAGATGAAGGCGCAAAAAAAAGAATCGCCGGCTTGGAGCAGAAAAAGACAAAGCTTGAAGCTGAAATCGGAAAATTGGAAAACAACCCCGAAGTAATACTGAAAAAGCCAAAAGACGGAACTTCAGAATGGCTTTCATTCAAGGAAAGCACAACTCACGACTTTATTGAAAAAATAAAAAGCTTTGGCGTTGATGTTTCAATGGGCGAAGTAATAGTTGAAGAAAATGGAAGCACAATGATGTATGCACATAGTTATGTGAAAAGCTCAACCTTGCCTTTGAAAAGCACAACAGGAAGGCTCGTGGGCAGGATAAACGAAATGCAGAGAAGCGGATTGCCTTTGCCGGATTTCATAATTGAAAGCGGGCATCACGCAGAGCCAATGGCCCATCCGCACAGGCACAAGATGGAGCACAAGTATTCATTTGTGGCAACAGGCATGGTTCTTGAAGACCAGGTTTTGCTTAAATCAATAAGGGAAAAACAGGTTACTCCTGAATTGTTCCAGGGCAAGCAAGGCAGATTAGAAGCTGCAAAAAGGCAGGAAAAGAAAACACCTGCTGCAGGCATTGTTCTTGTCGGAAGGGACAGGGAAGGATATTATGCAGAAACATACACTGTTGAGCACCTTGCAAATATAGGCTCAGGAAGATTAAAGCTTGATGACATGGTTTATGAGTCAATGAACATTGTTTCTGACGCGCACGTAGGCAAGGCCGCAACAAGGCATGATTTGCTTACAGTTGCATTGAAAAACATCAGCGAAGAGATTGATGGCAGGCTGAAGAAAGGAAAAGGCTCACCAATATTTGTCAATCCAAATGAATCACTGCAAGGTTCAAACTACAGGACATTCCCTGTTGAAACTTCAAAGCCAATGACAGAAGAAGTTTTGGAAACTTTAAAAGCAGGATCAGCTGAGCTAAGGAAAAAAGGAGTTTCTGACATAGAAGTCGACAAGTGGTACAGGGAGCAGGTAAGATTAATGCTGGATTCAACAAATGAAAACAGGATAATCAA
Source organism: Candidatus Nanoarchaeia archaeon (assembly GCA_041659245.1). Lineage (GTDB taxonomy): Archaea > Nanobdellota > Nanobdellia > SCGC-AAA011-G17 > GW2011-AR17 > UBA9640. The sequence goes on along the minus strand of JBAZYQ010000016.1, from coordinate 6,485 downwards.
CCAGCTGGACAGGTATCACAGGCTGTTTACAGAGGTAGTCACAAGAACTCTTGCAAATTCGCATTATGACATTGCCGCGATATTCACTGAAGCAACGCACATACAGCACACTGTCGGCGAATTTGGAATCACAGAAGTAGGGCTTGAAACCCTGCCTTTCAAGGTTCTTGACATGGCTGTTATAGCGCTTGAAAAAGACGGAAAAATTGCAGTAAAAGACAAGGAAATCCTAAAAGGGCTTTACCAAAAAATAAGAACCTGCGAATCAGGCGGAAACGGCTATGACAAGTTTGATATGAACTTCGGCGAAGTGTCTTATTCAGTTGCTGCAGAGCACAAGCCAGGCAGCGCAGGACCCAACTCAAACCTGCCAATGCTGCATGTAAGGAGAATAAACTCAATGGAAGATGATTCGGAAATCATAATTGCAGGACATCTCCATACACCTTACTTTGTGACTCTTGGAAGAACAGGGCAAAACAGCGCTTCCTTCATATACAAGGGAGCGACTTTCAGCGAATATGACAACTATGGAAAAGCAGGCGGATGGTCATCCCCTGTCTTGGGCTATCTCAAAGCTGAAGTGCCAATTAACAAGGGCGGAAAAGGCGCTGCAAAAGTCAAGTTTGTGCTTTCAGACTTCCTTGAAACAAAGTTAAAAGAGCAGGACAAGTAAGCCTGCTTTATTTTCTTTTTTTATTATGAAATTTATTTCTTTTCCACGAAGAGAGTGGAATTCTATAAAAAGAGGATTGCGTAAAAGGGGCTTTTCTTCAACAGTAAGATGCTGCAAAGAGCTTGGCAAATACAAAAAAGGCGATATTTGCAAGACACCCTGGGAAGATTTAATCCAGATTGCCAGCGTAAAGAGGTATTCTAAGGCAGAATCAATCCCAACATGGAAAAAGATGGATAAAAAAATGAAGATTTCCGTCAAAATGGGCGAAATATACGGAAATAACAAGTGGGATTATATCAGGTATAGATTAAAGAAATAAGCCTGTTTTCGACTAAACAATAGGAACCTTTTTAAAGAGAGGGGTTTTTTATAAGCGTAGAACATAGCAAATCCCAACAGGATTGAGTTATGTAATATCAGGAGGAAACAACCATGGGCGACTTTAACAGGGGTCCCAGAAGAGATTTTGGACCTAGAGAAATGCACAAAGCAACTTGCTCTGAATGCGGTAAAGAATGCGAAGTTCCATTCAAGCCAAGAGAAGGCAAGCCAGTTTTTTGCAGAGAATGTTATGCTAAAAAGAAGCAATTCTAATAACAGCATATAATTCACAAACAAACAAGCATCTTTTTTTATTTTAAGTTTTTTTAATAATTCTTTGTTATTGCATGAATGCTAAATGCCTTAATTCTGATAAATAGCCGTTAGTGCGGGAGCATGGAAGGCAGCCTGTGCAAACGTATGGAAAGCCCCTTGCGCATAAATTAAATATAAGAAATAGAATTAAATAAAAAGAAAAAAAGGAATTATCTCATTAATTCCATGCCTTTTCTCTGCCTGATCTGATTTGTCACTTTCAGCTGCAGGGATTCAGGCAATTTCTCAAACTTCTGGTCCTGAATTGAGCTTGAGCCTCTTCCTGATGTTGAGCTTCTCAAGTCTGAGCTCCAGCCAATCAATTCAGCGACAGGCATGGCTGCCTTGACAATCAAGTGCTCGCCCTGCTGCTCCATTGATATGAGCTGTCCTCTCTTGTTCTGAACCAGCTTTGAAATATCTCCCATTGATTCTGCGCCAGCTTCAATCTGCATTATCTGGATTGGCTCCAATAAGATTGGCTTTGCGTCAAGAATGCATTCCCTGATGCCTTCCCTTACTGCAGGATGCATCTGTGCAGGTCCCCTGTGAATCGCATCTTCGTGCAATTTACAGTCCATTAATTTGACTTTCAGCTTTCTGCACGGCTCTCCTGCTAATCCGCCTGAGTTGCAAACCTGCTCAAAGCCATCCTGAACCAAGCCGATAATTTCCCCAATCTGGACAATTCCCCTTGTATCATCAACAAGGATATTTCCCTTGTAAACTTCAGAGACATTTTTTGCGTCCTTTGACTGGTATCCAAGCTGGATAAACTTTTCAAAAATCGGAGTGTCTTTCTTTCTCAGCCTCATCTCGGGAATCTCGCCTGCCTTGATTGCCTCGCTGATATTGTCTTCCAATGGCTCAACAACAAAGTAAAGCTTGTTGTGCTTGTTTGGAGACTTTCCTTCAAATTCCCCTGACTGCTTCTGGACTGTTTCCCTGTAAACAACAATTGGAGGTGAAGTGATAACATCCATTCCTCTCTCAGTCCTCATCCTGTTTTCAATGATTTCAAGATGCAGCTCGCCCATTCCGCTGATAAGGTTTTCGCCTGTTTCATCATTGATTTCAATCTTGATTGTCGGGTCTTCTTTTCCGACTGCTTTCAGGACTTCAACAAGCTTTGGCAAGTCTGCTGAGTTCTTTGGCTTGATTGATTTTGTAATGACTGGCTCAAAGATGTGCTTTATTGCCTCAAAAGGCTCCATTGGCTCTGACGATACTGTCTCGCCTGTGTAAACACCTTTCAAGCCGACAAGCCCTATAATATTTCCGCAGGGAATTGCATCCAGCGTTGTTCTCAAGGCTCCCTTGTAAACAGATACCTGCTGCAATCTTACTGTTTTTTTTGCCATGTTAAGATAAACTTCACAGCCTGTTGAAACTGTTCCTGAGAACAATCTTCCTGCTGCTATTTCTCCCGCATGCTTGTCAATTACAATCTTTGTAACAACAAAAGCAATAGGGCCGTTCCTGTCGCAGTTAATCAATGACTTACCCATGGCTGAATCCAAATCTCCGTGCCACAGCTTTGGAACCCTGTATGCCTGCGCATCTTTCGGGTTGGGGCTGTGCTTGACTACCATGTTAAGAACAACCTTGTGCAGAGGGGCTTTCTTTGCCAGCTCTTTAAAGCCGTCTTCAACAGCATAGGCATCAAGAATATCCTTGAACTTCAGGCCTGATTTCTGCATGTATGGGAAACTTAATGCCCAATTATTGAATGCAGAGCCAAAAGCCACTGAGCCGTCCTCAACCTTTACTTTCCATTTTTCTTTGTATTCTTCAGGCGCAATCTGCTCAATCAGCCTGTTGACTTCTGTGATTATTGCTATGAATTTCTGCTGCATCATCTCAGGAGTTAATTTAACTTCCCTGATAAGCCTGTCAACCTTGTTGATGAACAAGACCGGCTTTACTCTCTCCCTCAATGCCTGCCTAAGGACTGTCTCTGTCTGCGGCATGATTCCCTCAACTGCGCAGCAAAGAACTATTGCTCCGTCAACCGCTCTCATTGCCCTTGTGACGTCTCCGCCAAAGTCAACGTGCCCTGGAGTGTCGATAAGATTGATTAAGTATTCGCTTCCGTCGCTGTCGTGAACCATTGAAACGTTTGCAGCGTCAATTGTGATTCCCCTTTCCTTTTCATCATCGTGGAAATCCAATGCGCATGCTTTTCCCGCAAGATTTTCTGACAGCATGCCTGCTCCTGAAAGCAGGTTGTCTGAGAATGTCGTTTTTCCGTGGTCAATATGAGCCGCAATGCAGATATTACGTATCTGGCTAATGCTTCCAACAAGCCTTTGAATTTTGTCTATTTGCTTTTCGTCTGCCATTTATTATTCATCTCCCTGTGAATTAGATTAAGATGGATAAACGGAGATTATTTATAAAGGTTTCTATCGGAAGGAAAGCATTTGAGAACGGAAAAAATCCCTAATAACCCATTCTTCTCTCATATTTCTTATGGTCAAACCATTCGAGTATTGCAGAAATCAATTCAACCTCATTATCAGGGGCAATTGTGTAAAGCAATCTCCAGCCTTTTGGCATGTCATATTTCCATAGATTATTCAGCCCATATTCCTTTATGTATTTCTTGGGAATAAGCCTTTTTGGAACCTGAATTCCGGCAAATGCATTTTTCCTTAAATCAATTATAGCCTTTGTTATTGCTTTTTTTAAAAAGTCTTCATCTTTAAGAATGTAAAAATCCCTCTCAAGCTCATCTGAGATAAAAACAACCCTTGAAGGCTTAATCATAGCTTTATCTCCTTCCTCTTTCTTAGCAATTTAGCTAATTCAGGGTTCCAGATATAAGCCACTTTGCTTTCCCTGTCAAAAGCAATCTTGTTTATGCTTTCAAGATAATCAAGAATAACCAGATATGTCTGCCACATCACCTGCCTTGGCAGCTTTTTCCACAATTCAGTCCTGTTGAATTCGCCGCTGTGCTGCTCTATTGATTTTTCAACCATAAGCACAGTGTCCAGAGTAGGGGACCTTTCAAAGCGGTCTTTTTGCTTTGCCATATCATTGTTGTATATCAATTGATATATAAGTGTTGCGGAACTGTTAGTTTGATTTTGCATGAATTCGGCTTGTTGTATCTCATTCATAAACTCTTCGCATTAAAATCCGTAGGATTTTTAGCAGACTTGAAAAATCTATTAGACTCTTTGAAAAAACCATTAAAAAACAATAGAAAAACATTTGAATTTCCGGCATCTCCGAAAGCCCTTTTTGAACGTCCGTCGTCAAAGCTGGGTTTGCTTTGTCTCAGAATTCTCTTTCTTCAGCTCAGCTATCTCTTCCCTGCATCCCCTTACTTCTGCATATCTTGAGCCGACTACATACGCAAGGAAAGCAGTTGCTGCGGCAAACGCAGAGCCTGCAAGATAATTGCTTTCAATAAAATTATAAGTGCTTAAATAAGCCATTATTGGCGCGACAAATCCGCTTCCTGCAATCTCTGCAGTTGCGTCGTTTAAGTCTTTCTTTGTTTCAGAAAGCCTACTTTCAAGAGATTTCATTTTGTTCCTCCAAGAAGCCCAACCAGCATATCAAGCGGATTTTCTGCTCTAAAAATATCTCTGTAAATTGCTTGCCCGTGCCTGGCTTCCGCAACAAGAAAAGCAGTGCAACCGATTGAATAGAAATCTATATACCTAATGTTTCTCTTGAAGCTTTTTTGTGAGTATGGACCGCCAAACCCCATCTCAAAAGTGCGTATAAGATCAATGGCGTTTGTTACCCTTTTCAAAATATGCTTTTCAACTTCAGCTAGCAGCTTTTCATCATTTTGACGAGCGGCATAGCTTTTCGTTGCAGCTATTCCAACAGCGTCTGCAAGTCCTTCAGTAAGCACAGGCAAATCATCAAAGATTGCCGCGTTTGGAGAACTAAATTCCACATGGTGTGTATATTCATGAGACAATATCAAAGGCAGCATTTCTTCTTTTACTTTTTTTGAAACTGAGATTGAGCTAGACATAGGCTTATAGCAAGCAGAACCTAGCCATGAAATCAGCCTGCCCCTTTTTACTTTTACAGGATCTGTCCTGCACATGACTATCGAATCAACTTCCTCGCTAATTGCAGAGAGAATGCCTTCAAGCCCGGGCACCGGTGCCCACGCCTGTTTTTCGCTGCCTTCAAATCCTGCAAACACATCTGCATACTGCAATATGTGATTTGCAATCGTAAAGTTTTCATCCCTGCTTGATATCTTCAGAAGCATCCTTGCCGCTTCACAGCTTTTGCTATATGTTCCCCAGTTCCTAAAACATGACCATATAGTCCTATAATCCTTATTTCCAAAATAGTCTATTTCACTCATCTCAGCTCCCTGAATATCTCCTCGCACTTCACGCAGGGATTTCTCTTGTATATCTCTTTATCCTCTTCTCTGTAAACGCCAAGCACTTGCGCAGCCCCTTTTGGGCCGCCTTTCAGCAAAGCGCTGAACAATTCGCTTTTTGCCATGTTCTCCACAAGATCTTCCAGCGGGCTTTCAATTGCAGAGCCAATTGAGGGAGTAACCCTCCAGCAGCAGGGATATACAAGCCCGTCAGGACCTATTGCAGGCTCTATTTGCCTTCTAATTGCTATCTTGCAGAAAGAATCTGATTCAATCTCATTATTCTCCAGTTCCCTGCCTCTTCCAAAGGGATGTGCCGTAATGTAATATTCTCTTGAATTAACTTCTAATAATGTATGCCCTTCCGTGCTTTCTAAACGATTATGCCTGCCGTACCCTCTCTCTATCTTGCCTGTTTCTGCGGCTAATTGTCCCATTAAACTTGAAACATGGTTTGCTAATTCCTCTCCATTAATTCCCTGCTCCCTATGAAATTTGTCATTGCTTGTTATCTCAATCAGGCTTATGCCCTTGTCAAATAATTCCTTTAGTATTGCATATGCATTGGCACTTTTTATCCAGAATCCATTAGTCAGCATTCCATGTGTTGCATCAGGCATTATTCTTGGCTTGTTTTTCATGATATATCCCATCATCTGCATCAGCCTTTCCGTTTCCATCAGCGGCTCTCCCCCGCTTATGTCAAAGTAAAATGTATTTTTTGGCATATGCTCAATAACTCTTTCAATATTTTCCATGCTCATTGTTTCGCCGTGCGGCCCGCAACTTGCATAGCAATGCCTG
>JBAZYQ010000015.1:1312-19650 GCA_041659245.1 Candidatus Nanoarchaeia archaeon | reverse complement strand
TTCAATATCCCTCTTCAGGCGCACTTCTGCTATTTCCTCAAGCGTTGTCTTCTTTCTTTCCTCTTCCCTTCTTGCCTGCTCTTCCCATTCCCTCTTTCTCTGCTCATCAAGCTCCTGCTGCTGCTTTTGCTTGAATATTGAATCAATCCTGGTTAATTCAGGCGCCAATACCTGCTGCTGCTTCTTTTTCTCTAAATTCTCAATGCGCTTTTTCTGCGCTTCAGCCTTTCTTTCTCTCTGCAATGCTTCCAGTTCAAGCTTCTTTCTTTCCTTGAACAGTATGTCAATCTGCTTTAGCTCAGCTCTTATCTTGCTCTTCTCTTTCAATGTGTAGGCTTTTGCTTCCTTCTCTTTTCTTTCCTGCTCAAGCCTTAGCAATAATTCTTCTTCCTTGTTAAGCTCTTCCTGCTCATGGTACTGTTTTTCAAGCTCTGCCCTGACTCTCTCTGCTTCTCTTCTTTCTTTGTTGCGCTTTCTTCTTTCTGCCCATGAAAGCAGCTCTTCCTCTTCTTTCTCAAGCTCTTGCTGCTCCTGGCGCTGTTTTTCAAGATTTTGTTTAACCTTCTGCGCTTCCCTTCTCTCTTTCCTGAGCTTTCTCTTCTGCCACCAGCTCAGCAGCTCTTCCTCCTCCCTGTCAATCTCGTCTTTTTCCTTGAATCCTTCATCAACTTTCTTCAGGACTTTTCTTAAATCCTTCTGGTCTTTTGCAACGCCTGCCTGCCTTTCTTTTTCTTTTCTTTCTGCTTCAAGCTTCAGCAATAATTCTTCTTCCCTTGCAATTTCCTGCTCTTCATTAAGCTCGTGCTGTATCTCTGAAACCATTTCCCTGGCTTCTTTTTGCGCTGTTTCCCTTTCCCTGTTTTTTATTCCTGTTTGCAGGACTTCTTCTGCCTTTCTTCCTTTCTGTTCAGCCTTTGCCCTTTCTTCTTCTATCCATCTCAATCTCTGCTCTTCAGCCTGTTTTATTTCCTCTTCCTGCTTTCTTGCCTCAACAGTTCCCTTTGCTTTTGTCTCGGCGTCAAGAAGCGTTGTAAGGCGCTGGTCCATTACCTGCTTTTCATTTTCACCGAGGTTAACATAATCCAATTTGATTTTCTCGTATAAGCTTTCAAATGCCTTGAAGTCAGCCACTGCAATGAGGTTCCATGCCTTGCTGATGTTGTTTTCAACCTTCTTCATGTAATCAACCTGCTCAATAGCAGGGGTTTCTTCCAGCATCTTTCCTATCTGCTCAATTGCATTTGTTTTTTCAACAGGCGCTTTTGGAACAACCAGTTTTTCAACCTTCATTGATTTTGTCGGTATCCTGCTGAACAATCTCTTTGCAGAATCCTTGAATTCCTGCAGCTTTTCTATGAATGGCTTGAAGCTTGGTTCTTTGAGCTTTGGCTCTTTGGGCGCTTTCTGCTCAAGCATCTTTCTTGCTTTCTTCTCAGGCATTTCTTCAGGCCTGAATATCTTTGCGAGCTTTTCAAACAAAGGCTTCATTGAAAGCAGCTCTGATTTTGCCTCAATCTTCTTTCCTTTGATTTTGACTTCTGGCTTTGGAACTTCGAGTATTTTCTTCTCTTCCTTCCTGCTTAATTTTTCACTCTTGTCTATAGAATGAGAGAAAAACATTCTTATTTTTGCAAGCCAAGGCTGCATCTTTGGCATTTCCTTTAATCTCTGCAGTTCTTTCACGAAGTATTCAAGCTCTTTTCTGCTTTTCTCTCCGTAAACGCTTGAGAATATTGCCTTGTTTGCGTTCTTGTAGAACTCGATAAGCTGGGGGTATATTACTGCTTTCTCATTAGGGGAAAGCTGGACATACATTCTTAATATCCTGTTGTAAGTCCTTTTCATTGAGCCGATGTTTCTTTTGAGTATTTCCTGCTCATCGTCAAGCAAGGATTCAATCTGCATTTTCCTGCTTTCGCCGCCAAGGAATCCGACATACTGCTTTACATTGTCAAATATCTTCTTGTCCTGCTCTGCCAATCTTTCTACAACGCCTTTTGCTATTCTCTTTGGCTTCCAGCCGGTTTCAACGTACTTGTGGACAATGCCTTTGAATTCCTTAACTAATTCCTGGATTTCTTTTGCGGATAATTTCTTTCCGCTGTACTTTAACTCTGAGATTTTCTCTGCGAACTCGACAAGATGCTTTTTCTTTTTTTCAAGCACGTCAACCATCTCGTCGTCTGTGAATTCGTAGTGGATGTTGAGAAGTGCCTTGAAGAAGTCCTTGATTAATGGGGTGAGCTCTTTGAATATTGCGTCAGGCTCTTTTGAATGCTCCAGCTTTCTTTCCAATGCGCTTATCTTTTCAATAAAAGGGGTTAAGTCTCTTGTTGCCTCTTCCTTTGGAATTTCCTTTGATGATACCTTTACCTCCACTTCTTCATCAAGCGGCTTTTGCTTTATCTTTTCCTTTAGCCTTGTTATTCCCATTCTAAAGCCGAAAGCTGAGACGAATTTAGCTATATTGTAGAAGAACAATGCAATCCTGCTGAAGTGCTTGAACAGCCATTTGAACATCACTGCAAGCCAGACAAATAGGATTAGGGCAAGGGGTATGAAGAGGAATGCGGGATAGGGCTTTCCTGCTATGGTTATGTCTAAAGCTGATGCTATCTGAGAGTATATGGAAAGCATTATAGCAAATAGACAAATCCTCTTTTTCATGGTTAATAAGTGGGGTTTTGGGTATAAAAATTATTCTATAAGAGAATAAGGGGATTATGGGGTGGAAAGAGGGTAATATCTTGAATAAATGGCTTAAAATGAGGGGAGGAAAGCAGTAGAATAAGTGCAAAGAGCTGGAAAGAAAGCCAATAAGGAGGCGCCCTTATCAACCCCTGAGGACGAAAACTCAAATTACGAAATATTTATAAATTTGATTATATTCTTATAATCCGTAGAAAGTAAAGTGGGGCCAGTTGCTTAGGAGACCTGCATGAATAAAAATGTGGCATAACCTGAGGTACGCCTCGTGGCCTTCCCCCCCTTCATTTCTACAATAATTTTAAAATTATTTTTCTTAAGAATTATATTGGGCTAAAAGGCATTCTAACCTTGTTTTAGGGTAGACACAGGTAGAAAAGCCATTAAGGGGACACCCCTTATAATCCACCTTGAAAATTTCGAGAAGAAGCTAATTTTTAGAAAAGTTAATAAATAAAAGGTTATACCTAACTCATTGAAAAAAAAGAGGAAAAATGCCAAACAATGCCTTAACTGCCATTTCTGAAATTGCTGCATTTGGCAGCAATGACTTAAAAGAATATGCAACAAATTATTTAACTGGGGTAAATGCTGTTGACGAGCAGCTAGAGTTTTATATAAAAAATGCGCTTGCAGGCTCATTTAAGATACAGCCCGGCAAGAGGCAAGGGCATTATGCAAAAATATTCTCTTATATCGGCAACAAGAACAATCCGCCGTATATGATTATTAAAAATGGCGATGCATTTGAAATAAATAAAATAAAAAGTCCGTTTGCATCACCGGCATTAAACAGTTTGCCGCCGAAAGATATGCTTCGCGCTACAGATAAAAGGATATCAGATGCCTGCAGAAAATGCGAAAGCATTCAATGGAAAGAAAAGGATTTATTTTATGTCATTGGAAATGCAAAAGGCGGAAGTATAAACTCATTATTCTTTATACAAGGAACCTGTTATGCTTCAAATCCTAAAGTGTATGATGCAGTGAGAAAAGAATTAAAGAGAATTAATGATAAAAATACATTCAATTTTAATCCGAAATCTGGTAAAATTAAGAATCCTTTAACCTACTTTAAAAACTATTGTGAATATGTTCCAAACAAGTTTAATATTTATGCAGTCATAGAAAACAAAAAATATCTGTCTTTTCCAAGAAAAGACAGAAGAGCTTTAGAAAGTTCTAATAATATTGAAGTTAAAGACATAAATATATCCTTGCCTTCCGATCAAAATCAGATGATGAATGCCAAATTAATAAGCTGTGCGATATGATTAAATATCAATTTTTATCGGTTAAAGGGTATAGGTGTAATAACTGCTCTTAGGGATGATTGCCTCGTTCCAGCAAGGAAAAACCGCTAATCTGCCCTAAATGCAAGTCTGCAAGATGGGACAGCGAACCACGAAAAAAAAATAAAAAATGAGGACAAAACTATCTCATATTACTTGCGTTCATTCCATTTTTTATCATATATGGCTTTACTAAATCCCATCTATTTCCACTACTACAAAGGATTCCAATAATACTCTCTGCCAAATGATAATCTCCACGATGTTTTGGAAAGATGTTATAAATCTCCATTTCAAAATCATGATGGGTTATTTTCTTTTTATTTTTGAGGTCTGTCTGAGTTTTATCCATCAGGTCTAAGACCTTATTCATCTGTGATTTTGTAGCATCTATTTCTAGCATCAAATAATTAAATGGGTTTCTTTCTGAATCAACTAAACCCATTAGCATTTCAATTTTAAAAGGCATATTATTCAAAAGAAGCCACCTTATCGTTTCAGGTATTGTCTTGAAACCGTTCTGTTCTTGCAGTTCTCTTAATCCCTCTACGCTCTCATCATCTAAACTTATGCTATTATAGCCTTCTCTTACCATTGGTTACCTCCTCGGTTTGTACCGAAACCATAAAGTATAGGTTAGGTACAAAGTATATAAACTTTATGAATGAAACTCGCCAACATCTAACGCACCAATATATCCATTTTTAAAGCCGAAAACTCCCTTTAAGGTAACAATATACGTCGTGGGGAAAATGCTGTTTTTAAGGGCTAAAGCCCGGAACGCAGGTGGTAAGGCGGCAAGGGAGCGCCCTTGAGACCCCCTAAGACACATTTAAAAGAGAATGTTTAAATAGGACTTTGTTTTAACGTGATTAGGAACGAAAATGACTATAGTCCAACTGGATTCAAAAATATTCAAACATGATGCACAAGGAACTGGTTTTGAACCATCAACCCATGTAGATTTAGGAATAGATTTTAAAAAATTTATCTCAACAGACGGAAGTAATTATATTATTGAGGGAATTCGAGGCACAGGCAAAACACATATATTAAAGATGATAATTAATGAAGTAAAAACTAATTTTTTAAAATATAAGCTTATTCCTGCTTATGTATCAATAGCTGGTGCCCCTGAATTATCAAAAAAAGATTCTAAGTTTTTTAGAATTTATCTATACACTTCAATCATCAAAAATATATGCAACTTTATAATAACTGAAAAAGATATGATTCAAGAGATTAACAAACCAGATATAATTCAGAAGATTAAATCTCTTTTTTTAATAAATAATCAGGAAACTAATTTTAAATACAATGTGGAAGTTATTTTAAACTTAGCAAATAGTATAATCAGTGAGCTATATGACAACCCAGATAAGATTGTAAACAGATTCAATTTAAACAAGGCATTAGACTCAAAAGTAGCCTTAGAAATGAAACCTGTCAGCTTGTCTACGGGTAATTCTAAAAGTGAAAGTAATGAACAAATAAAAGAGTATACTACCCTTAAATTTGCAGAAATATATGGGCTTGATGTATTACTTTCTTTTTTAAGATTAGTAAAAGAACAATTAAATATTAATTATTCCTATCTCTTATTGGATGAATGTTCTGAATCTAATCAGATGATGCAGAAAGAAGTATTTAGATTATGTAAACAAATAAGGGCATGTTGTTCAAACAATGAAATTTTGAATAAACCAGATGTTGCATTTATTGTAGCGGTTTATCCTCCTTATAGTACATATTATCCGGCTACAACAAGGGGGGATGACTTTAATTTTCAACCGGGAAATGATTGTAGCCCGGAATATTTAGAACTTGATGAGTTAAATGACGAATTTGAATCTTTTTTTAAACAACTGATTGAAAATAGACTCAAGTTAAATAATGGGGGGCCATATAACTTATTAGATGTTTTTGAAAGTGAAGAACCTGTCTATATTGCAGCTTATGCTTCTGGGGGGGTTCCCAGAAGATTTTTAGAAATAATAAAACAAGCATATAATCAATTAAGTAGGGATTTTGGTTGTCAAAAAACATCCGATATCAAAAAAATTGGCTCAACATATATATTATCTGCAATAGGTCAAGTAGTAGAAGGGCCTTCTATTTTGAATGATAGCACTTTATTGGAAAACAATAAAATAATTTTGGAGAAAATAATCAAAAAATTCGTACAGAGAAATAAATCTGTAGAAACCAAAAATAAGGGCGTAATTGAAACAGATAAAACGCCTATAACAATTTATTTTACGGCGGCTGCAAAAAGTGCTGGTGAATTAGGTAACTTAATTTCAATTGGTATAATTCATGACAAAAAAAGAAGTCGTTCAAGAAAAAGTAGCATCGCTGCGTGGCAGGGTGCGGGAATTTTATGCTCTGTGGACATTGGTGTTGCAATTCATCGCGGACTTATCTCAAGAGTGCCTAACCGGATATTAGAAATTTGTCAAAAAGATATAAAAGAAGCTGCTTATAGGGGATTTACTTATGTTTTAGATATGCGACTTGAAGAAGAGTCTTTAGACTTAGAATTTGAACAAGCAAAAGACTTTATTCAATATCTTGAAAAAAGATTAATTGAATTGGATAAAGCCTATATAGACAAGGCTATTTCAGAACAAACCTATAACATTATGGTTCAAAGAACAAATAATATGTTAGAGTCTCATCATAAAAATTTAGACAGAATTCAAAAAAAGATAGATGATAGGAAAAAATTAGAAAGTAGTTAAATGTTCCTCTTTTTGCTTGCCATAATTAAGGTAAATCTTTATTAACCTAAACAGACAATAATATAAGTAGATATGAAAAAGACTAAATGTATCAATTGCGGAGCAAATATAACTCCAAATAATATTTGCACAGTTATTTCCAAGCATGGGGCAAAGGAATTTATATGCACCCTTTGCTCTAAATTCACGAGGTCTGCATTAGTTTTACCTGAAGTGTCGATCATACCCATTACGAAAGAAAGTTTTGAAAAAGTTGTGCAAAAATATAATCTATATTATTACCCTATGACTTATGGCAGAAAAGGGGGTAGATTTATAGCTTTTTATGTGACGGCACCTATGAGCGCAATAACCCACTATGCTAAAGTCCAAAAGATAACTATTAATCAGCCTCTTTGCAATCTTCCAGGTTCGAAGCTCTTTAAGAAAAACTCACAGGAATTGCAAAAAGTATATTTTTTAGAGCAATTAAAGCAAATTGGGCCTATAAAGAAGATAGACAAAAGGAATATCCAAGGAACTATTTTAACAACATTGGAAAAAATGAAAAAAGCGAAAAATATAGTGGAACTCTTGAAAAAATGAGCATTTTATTGAATATATGAGCAAATTTTGATTTTTGGCATAGCAAGGTTTATTAATTTATAATCAGACCCATAGCTAGGCATTTTGTTTAAAAAAGGGGTATGAGATGGAACAACTGAAAACATTTATTGATTTGTTTGCAGGCATAGGGGGATTTCGCATTGTTATGGAATCCTCAGGATTAAATTGCGTATTTAGTTCTGAATGGGATAAATATTCTCAATTAACATATAACTCAAATTTCCAAGAAACTCCTGAGGGGGATATCACAAAGATAAATGAAAAAGACATACCTCAACATGATATATTGTGTGCTGGATTTCCATGTCAAGCATTTTCCATATCAGGGAAACAGAAAGGTTTTGAAGACACACGAGGAACTCTTTTTTTTGATATTTGCCGAATTGCAAAAGAAAAGAAACCCAAAGTATTATTCTTGGAAAATGTAAAAAATCTTAAAAGGCATAATAAGGGCGAGACTTTTAAAAAAATAGTTCAAAGTTTAGAGAATTTAAACTATAATGTATTTCCTGAAATACTGAAAGCAAGTTATTATGGGGCTCCGACAGCAAGAGAGAGAATATATTTTGTTTGCTTTAGGAAAGACTTAGGAATAACAAACTTTGAGTTTCCAAAGCCAACAAATGAGAAGATTTATCTTAAAGACAAATTGGAACACAACAAAGACTTATCAGATTATGAAATAAAACGAGGAACAATTGCCTCAACTAAGACCATTGCAAATAGGCAAAATAAACGCAGGCGGACAGGGAGAAAGAATTTATAGCATAAATGGGCATGCTATAACTTTATCTGCATATGGCGGCGGGGCTGCCTCAAAAACAGGGGCTTATCTGGTTAATGGAAAAATAAGAAAGCTCACTGAAAGGGAATGCGCGAGGGTAATGGGTTTTCCAGAAACATTTAAGATTCCAGTTAGCAAATCACAAGCGTATAAACAATTTGGCAATAGCGTGGTCGTTACTGTTTTAAAAAAAATTACAGAACAGATATTAAGAAGCTATGAAGGGCACAATTAAGCAGATATTTCCTTTTGTATCTCATCTTTTAGTTCGCTTAAGCCACTATTTGAAGCTTCACCTATGAAAGATAATGAAAAAATAACGTTTGCATTTTTAGTAGAGCTAAGCTTTGTTATTTTAAATAACCCCTCTTCTGAAGACAAATAGAATTTATCTCCAATTTTTTGTTTATTTGGATTAATGGATGAGAATTTTACTTGGCCCTTATCATCAATACTAAACATATTTTTAAATTTAGCAGTTAAAAGTCTTTTAACTTCTTCTAAATCTTTTTTAGGCATATGGACACTTCCGCTCTTTTTAATGCGATAAATGGCTTTTATTTCAAAATTATTTGCAAATGCAGATAAAGGGCAAATTTTAATAAATGATCTATCAAAACTATTTGGTTTTTTTGAGGTAATGATAAATCTAGCTTTTTTGGAATTATAATGGGCTAAAATCCAATTAAGAAAGAGGTTATTATCACACTTTAGCTCACTGCCTGCTGTTCCGCAGTTTGAATAATATTCAATATGCTTATTCATATGTGCAATTATTTTTTGGGAAAACTCATTTAGGGAATCTTTATTGTTAGAAGAATATTCAAATTTGCCCTCGTTGAAAAGAACTACGAATTGCCCGGCTTGTGCTGGCATCAATTTCGCTTCTATATTAAAAAGCAGTTTTTTATCAAAATCTTTATCAAAATTGACTTTGATATCGGAGGTTGTTGAATCAGAACCGCCGCTCGCTTTAAAAGAAATATGCCTCATATTAACTGCACTTTGCAGGTATTTTGCCGCATTCAATTCAAACTCTTGCCACTTTTTCAATTTAAACACCATTTAATTTTTTCAGTGACACTTTTAGGGTTAGATAGAATCTCATGCTCCCAGAATCTCATTACTTTCCATCCTTTGTCCTTCAATTCCAAAGTAATGGCTTTATCTCGTGAGACATTTCTTTTAATTTTTGATTCCCAATAGGCTTTGTTAGATTTTGGGGCTCGAAAGCATCTTGGGCATTTATGCCAAAAACATCCATCGACAAAAATAGCTATTTTCTTATTTGCTAATCCAAAATCAGGCCTGCCCAATATTTTCGGTTGAAAACGTATATGCGTGCCTTTCAAACATTTTTTTAATAAAACTTCAATTTTTGTATTCTTTGATTTAATTTTAGACATTATCTCACTTCTAGCATTATTTTCATTAAAAGGGTTCATATTTCTGGAATTGGTGAAAAATTATATAAAGGTTATGCATTATTACGTATTATATTCAAACATATGGAAAAATCTGACGGAAGATTGGATACTAGGGATTATGATGAAATGTTTAAGAATATAGAAGAATGGGAAGAAACTGAAAAAAAAGTCATAAATATATTTAAAAGAGATTATATCAAAAAATATGGTGGCGAAGTACAAATTGAAAATTATGGCTTTCGAGAGAAGGGATTAGAAAAAGATGTTACTAAAATAGATATAGAACCAGATTTTATTGTAACATTTAGCGAAGGCCCATTTAAAAATAAAAGATTAATATTCGAAGTGCAGGGAATGGAACCGGATTATTCGCAATTTCACATAAAACTTCATAAAATGGATAAGGCTATTCAGCTTCAAGCTTTTTTTATACAAATGAATTCGATTGGAAAAATAAATGAACGTTATGCCTTAATAAGCCCAGAAGAATTATCTAAGTTTAAAGAAAAAAGTTTGAGCTTTTTTGGAATTGTAGGTTTCCCGGGAACTAAATGTAGAGAATTCCCTAATGGAAAATCTGCATATCGAATTAAAAATGAATGGCTAAATTGGGTATTTGCATAGGGTTTGCCTAATCTGAATAAAGATAACTTTTTTAAATAGATTATATTTTCATCTGCTATAAGGCGCTGTAGTTCAGTGGTAGAACGCGAGTCTCATGAGCTCGATATCGGGGGTTCAATTCCCTCCAGCGCCATTAGGGGATTATAAGGGGCTTCGCCCCTAACCCTAGAACAATAAGGTTTCTTAGTAAGATTCTTGGGTTTATTAAATACAGAATGAAATTCTAATAAGGCGTAAGGTTTTAATAGGGGTTAGTATTTTGTATATTGTGGGCTTTTTTAAAGCTCTGCGGGAGTATGTGGCGTCTCCGCCTCTATCTCCCATTATCTCTATGGCTTTTTGGGCCAAATTTTATAACAATATGCCGGACTCACAGGACTCGGGTCTATCATCTTTTTGTGTGCAACAGCCTCAATTTTGAGAAGGATATCGTGTATTGCTTTATGTGATTTTTTGTTAGAGTTATTAATATAATTAAAGGCATAGGCTATCGTATCAGCTAATTGAATATTCCCTCTCCATTTAGAATTTGAGAATATAGGGTCTTCTATAATCTTTTTATTATGGTCGTATGATGAGCCTGTAAATATTAATTCTCGAACTTTAGTTCGTATCATCTGTAATATTTTGCCTTCTTCTTGACCATCTAAGAAGACTATTGCAGATTGGGACGGTTCTCCTGCTTCCACAAGTTGATTATTTAGATATTGAATATTCCATGCTATTCGTTCATATAAATATTCATAAGCCCTATTAAAAACTAAATTGGTAGTGAAAATATGCTCTTTTTTCATGACTATACAGAATGTTTTGATTTCGGATTCTTGCATTATCTTACAAATTTCTTCTAAAAATTCTATTCTTTTTTTAATATCTTTACCTTGAAAGTCACATTTTCCATGAATAATATCAACCATATGAATCTCTATATCTTCTAGTTCTGGAAAATGTTTCTTTTTTGCCTCTTTAATGCAGTCGTCAATCCTTCTCCAATCATGTTCACTTATTACAAATCCAGCTAAAACAAAATTCTCACTTGGATCATTTTTATTAAAAGTTCCAGATTCATCGACATAAACTAAATACATAAGCCACATGAGCATTAGCTCCTATTTAAATTTGATGCTCAAACAAATAAAATCCAAGAATTCACGCCGGAGGCGGGCTTTCTCTTTAGTCTTTTTAACCATAATCTTTATTAACCCCTCCCAAAACCCTAATTCCCAATGGACAACGAAAAAACAGCCAAAAACAACCTATTAAGGGCAAGCTCTGAAATAGAAGGCACCAAGATAGAAGGATACGGCTTCAACACAAGCAATCATCTTAAGGATATAATCAAATCCTACAAGTCCACAGGCTTTCAGGCAAGCAATTTCTCAAAAGCCATTGAAATAACCAATAATATGATCAGGGACAAGGCATTCATCTTTTTAGGCTACACATCAAACATAGTGAGCTCAGGATTAAGGGACACAATAAGGTATCTTGCAGAAAACAGCAAGGTAAACGCACTAGTCACGTCTGCAGGAGGCATTGAGGAAGACATAATCAAGTGCCTTGGAGACTTTATTTTAGGCGATTTCAGGGCAAACGGAAAAGAACTGAGAGAAAAGGGCATAAACAGGATTGGTAACATCTTTGTCCCAAATTCAAGGTATGTTGCCTTTGAGGACTTTTTCCAGCCTTTGCTTGAAGAGCTTTACCAAAATCAAAAAAAGACAGGCAAGCCTGCAACTCCAAGCGACATAATCTACAAATTAGGCGAAAAAATAAACAACAAGTCAAGCATTTATTACTGGGCATGGAAGAACAAGATCAGGGTGTATTGCCCTGCAATAACAGACGGAGCAATAGGAGACAATATTTACTTTTTCAAGTTCAGGCATCCTGACTTTATCCTTGATGTTGCAGAGGATGTAAAGCAGTTCAATGACCTTACAATAGGGCTAAAGAAGTCAGGGGTTTTAATCATAGGCTCAGGAACAATAAAGCACGCAATACTCAATGCAAACATGCTGCGCAACGGTGCTGATTATTCTGTTTACATAAACACTGCCCAGGAGTTTGACGGCTCTGACGCAGGGGCATTGCCTGAAGAGGCAGTCTCGTGGGGCAAGATACAGCCGGACGCGGAAAGCGTGAAAGTGTTTGCAGAGGCGACTTTGGTGTTTCCCATTCTTGTGGCTGAGACGTTTGCCAAAAACTAAAAGCAATCTATTTAAGCTCTACAATCCCTTATTCTCATATGGAAAAAGCATTCAAAGCAGGGCTTATTGCAATTGTTTTAATAGCAATTGACCAGCTTGTGAAAGTTCTTCTTGCGGGAAAGAAGTATTTAATCGGCTCCTATGGAATTGAGTATGTGGAGAACCACGGAGCTGCTTTTGGCATATTGCAGGGCTGGAGATGGGCTTTGATTCTGGCAAGCATTGCTGTTCTAATCTTCATTGCATTCCTTTATTTCAAAGAGAAGAACAAGCTTGAGAAGGCTGCTTTTGTTTTAATCTTTGCAGGCACTTGCGGCAATCTGATAGACAGGGTTATGCTTGGGTATGTGAGGGACTTCATAGCAGTGGGAGCCTGGCCTAATTTTAATATTGCGGATTCTTTGAATGTGATTGGCGCATTAATACTAATTTATGTCTTGGTAAGGAAGAAGTAGAAAGCCAATAAGAATCAGCCTAAAATTTATGCTTTTACATCAAGAGTATATGTTGTTACTATTGAATAACGAAAGGTTTATAAACAAGTGAAACTCTTAAAAAGGTAAGATTTAGGGGGTAAATGACACAAACAACTGATATAATCAGTGGAACAAGCGGGTTCTTGAAAGATAAATTTGGCATAATGCCTGCTGAAACAACCCTTTATTTACATTCTTCTGAAAATTGGCAAAAATTTTGTTCTGAAAAGAAACTTGATACATCAGCAGAAGGCGTATATCTTATAAGAGATTATTCTGCTCATATTAATGCTGATTCTGAATTTAGGGTTCAGAATATATTTCATGAATACTTTGGTCATGGACTCTATACAGAATATTCATTGCCTGGAATGCAAGTTAAGGCTCTTGAAGATAAACTTGCGGCAGAAGAGCAAGACCTCAAGAGCATTGAAGAGCTTGAAGAATTAAGGCAAAATAGTGAAACATATAAATGCCTTCAAAAATTAAGATCAAATATATTGCCGGAATATGAAGGTTTTGCAATGTGGATGGAATGCTATCTCTCTGCATTAATGAGTGAAAAGCAAAAGTTTACGGAAAAAGTCAATAAGTTAAGTCCTGTTGAGCAATCACTTTGCAGAAGATTTGTGGAATACAGCAATGAGTTTGGTGAACATGCATTATTATTCAGCACTGGGCTGCCCAAATGTTATAATCCACCAATCATTACAGATATTTTAAGGAAAGTATTTAAAGATGATTTTAGCAGCATAAAATTTGCAATGGTTTACGGTTCAAGAAAACCTTACTCAGACATTGATATATTCATGGTTTCTGACAAGCTGCCATGCAAGCATTTTGGCTGGTTAGATATATATTCAGTAAATACTGCAACTTTTGAAGATTTAACTGCAAAATTTGATATTTCAATTACAGAGCCGTTATTTACAGGACAATTTGTCTGTGGTGATGAAACGCTTGCAATGCAAACAAAAAATAAAGTTATGGAATCTCCAATAACGCGGCAAGCAGTAGAATTCCATCGGCAGCATTCGGAAAAAGCAAAACAATTGGCATTGCAATATCCGGTTGATAGTGCAGAATACCAGACTGCAATGAGATATAACACTTCTTATCTGGCAAATGCCAGAGAAATGGAACAAGGCAGAAAGCCTTTGACATTGGCTAATCTTATAAGTAGATATCCACAAGATTTTAAAAGATTCAAAAAACATTATGATAAAAGCTTGGCAACAGCCATTGGGGGAAACTAAAAATGAAAGCAACATTGGTAGAAGTCATGGAAAACGGCTCTGAAGAAAAGTTTGATGCAAGAAGCCATAGTGCCACTGTGTTCTATTCAGGCTTTGGCGGCGGCGGTTCAAGCAGCCCAAGCAGCATGGGGGGCGGAGGTTTCGGTTCAAGCAGCTCGAGCAGTATGGGCTCCGGAGGCAGAAGCTCTTCTGATTACTCTAAACCTGATTATATGGGTGGTGTGAAGAGCAAGGATCCTGATTATATGGGCTTGGGAAGCAGATCCAACCCGTGTGGGCCTTTGTCACAGGCTGTAGAAATTCAGATAAAGCCAATAGAAATAGATATTGCGCCTGCTGTATACAAGCCAATGGAATTAGATATGCCTAAACTTGATACTGGATTGTTATGCAAGGCATTGGAAAATATGGATTTACCTAAAGTGCCGAGCAATATAGGCTCTGCAGGAATGTCAAGAGAAACAAGCAGCTTGCTTGAATTTGTGACAAGAGGGCACTATAATCCGCCTAGTACGTTGGGCAGTGGGGGAAGCAGATTGCCAGTTTCACTTGGAGAGGGTTTAGAATTGAGAGGAACGAGGAATACAGCTATAATCAAGGAGCCTCTCGGTGAAGGATTTAATTTAACTTATTCATACCACGATAGAGGATATGGGCGATGTCAATTAGATTTGAAATTGCCAGGAACAAAAGGCAGAAAAATATGTGATATATTCAAGCCTTGGGAGACTAAAGATGATTAATACTGAAAAAAGACCTTTCTTCTTGTCAAAAGAAGAATATTCAAAATTGCCTTTAATATTAAAGAACAGGCTTAACGAAGTGGATAAAGCATTTGATTTTGCACTTTCAGTCAAAGCTAAAGGCGAAAAAAAAGCAAAAGCAGCATTATTGGCATTTAGAATCTTATTGGATGTTGCCTTAATGTATCCTAAATATTTGACTGTGGAAATGATAAGTGCCGCCGCAATTACATTTGTTGAGCATGAAAAGATAGACTTTGATAGATATAAGCCCCTTATTGATGAATTAATTGATGCAGAACTGGATAAAGATGCAGAAACATTTGTCAAAAGTATGATCTTAAAGATAGATGAGGCAGTTTATCAATAATTTATTATAAAGCTGAAACATTTGACAATAGTTTAGGGGTTGTTAAGGGGTGCCCCCTTATTGGCTTTCTTCACATTCTTTTTCTCATATTTCACTCTTTTTAGCCATTCTTCTCACTTCTCCATAAATTCTTCATTGACGACGGAAAAATACGCACTTTTCCGAACAAAACTTATTATACCAGTTCATAAGGCCAATAATTACCCCCCAGAAAACCCCCCAGAAAACAGCGCTTGAAAATGATATCTTGCAGCAGATAGCTTTAGATTCAGGAATAACAAGAGATAAGATTGCTAAAAATTTGTCCTTAAGCCCTGAAACAATAAAAGAATATATAGAAAAGCTCAAGAAGAGAGGATTATTGAAACGAGTAGGGCCCGACAAGGGAGGGTACTGGGAGATAATAGAATAGCGGGGTTGTTAAGGGGTGTCCCATTAAGGGCTTTCTTATATACATTATTAAGAAATAATAATCCTACTTCTTTTCCGGCTGGAACGTGAATGTGCCTTCGCCGTATATCTGCTCATATCTTATTTTGCCTTTATGCGTTGGGACAAATTTAGTGCCATCGCCAAAAATATAGCCTCTTCCGTGCATATTATGGAGGTCTTCTTCCAGATCATAACTTTTCAATTCCCCTTTTTCATCATGCTCAAAATGCCAACATCCTTCAAGGTAAAGGTGGCTTGTTCTTGCCCGCCTTGTAATTCTGGCTGTTGTTACGTCTCCACCATCACCTAACATTTCAACAATCATTTCAAGAAGGCATAAGTGGCGATTGCATATATCATTTTTTACCAGCCATTCCCTTACTTCTTTTCCAGGAAGGTTCATCTAGAATTCCTCAGTGTCTTCAATGCCCTGCATTGCTATGATATCTTCAGTGGTTAATTTCTTCTTGGACTTCAGCTTTTCTTCTGCTTTCTTTGCATTGTCCTTTATGTGCTGCCTGTCCTCGCTTCTCTTGTCTTTCTGCTTGTTCCTTCTCTCATTATGCTCAATTTCCGCAACGCCGTTGAGCTTCTCAAGCTTTTCTTTCAAAAGCTTGCTTGCTTCTGCGTATTCCTGCTTGAACTTGATGAAATTATTGAACGCGTCTTCCTGAGTCTTCTTTAATTTGCCAATATCCTTTGATAATTTAATGAAATCCTCATAGCTGCCCTTGTTTGTCCCTGCCTGTTCACGCAGTTTATTATGAAACTCATCGCCTTTCTTCTTTGCGTCTGTAATCTGATGAGAAACATCATTAATCTCTTTCTGGACATCCTCAACCACTTTTACTGACTGGTATTGTTTTTTAAGAGAATTAATCTCCTTCATAATCTTTTTTTCCTTGTCAAAAGAAACAGCCTGAGTTTCAAGCGCCTGTTCAAGGTGAGCCATTCTTGACTTCACTTCAGCAGGATTGCCCTTGAATTTTGATTTTGAAAGCAAGTCGTCTTTCTTGGTGTTCAATTCTTTTATTTTTGCAATAAGGGATTTAACCTGGTTGTTGAATTCGTCCCTGCTTGCTTTAAAACCTGAAATATCCTTGTTTAGAACGTCGTTTTTGCCCTTGGCATCTTTTATTCTTCCGATTGTCTGGGCAATTTCAGTCTTAAGCTCTTCCTTCTTCTTAAACCACTCTTCCTTTTTTTGGTTGAGTTCGCCAAGCTTCTGTCTGAGCCCCTGAACTTCGTTTTTCAATTCGTCCTTGTTTAGCGTTTCTTCTGCCATTTAGCAGCGTACCTCACATATTTTTTTTTTTTAAGAAACCGGCTTCGAGCCGGAGTCTTGATATTTAAAAAAAACAAAACATTTTTTTATCCAAACAGCGCGCCAAGTCCTGCTGCAGCCTGCTCTTCTGAAACCTTCTTCTCTTCCTTAACTTCTTTCTTGGTTTCTGCTGCGTGAACTGGAGCTGCTGCCACTGGTGCTGCAACTGCTGCTGCTTCTTTGATAGCTGCGTCTATGTCAACGCCTTCCAAAGCTGCGACGAGCGCTTTTACACGACCCGCTTCAACTGCAACGCCTGCTGCCTCCAAGACCTTTTTCACAGCATCTTCTGTGATTTTCTTACCAGCCTTGTGCAATAACATTCCGGCATATATGTACTCCATTTTGCTTTACCTCCATAGTATATTCACTAATTATAATCCAGCCTTGCCTTTGACAGTGGATGCCTGGGCATCTGCTTTTGCCAAAAGCTTATTCAGATTGTCGCTGGTTAATATGTCCTTTGAATCCGCAAGGCCACCTGCTTCCCTGTAAGCCTTTGCAATAAGGAGCTGTATTGTTTCCTTTGTGGGATAAGCTGTGTAAACAGCCAGGTTCAATGCCTCTCTTGCGAGCTGCATGATGTCTGCCTTTGTCTTAGCCTCATCAATTGTCAATACATCCTTTGTGAGTATGATTCCGTTTTCAAGCACTGCAACAAGGTTCATTCCAATTTCCATTGGCTGAATTCCGAACTTTGCCAGCAAGCCTGCAATCTTTCCGTCAATTACCTGCCCTTCCTTGGCAACAACTTTTTCAACCTTGATTGCGACTTTTCCGCCTTCAATGCCTGCCTTTATTCCCAATCCGCCTAATTCGCTTAAGATAGGGCCAGGGGCAAAAGGTGTGGGACCTGCAGGTATAATCAAGTCAAAAGGCGCTTTCTGCCCCGGCTTGATTGGAACATTGCTCTTGCTTTTGTTCATTGCAGTGCAAATCTTGAACGGGTTTTCCCTTGTGAATATTACTGCAGGCATGCCTGTCATTTTCTTTTCAAGCTCTTCTATGTTCTTGTGCTCTTCTTTTACCTGCTCAAAAGCAATCTTGATGAAGTTTGCCTTGCTCATTCTTACAACCATCATTTCCCTGAGCTGCTTTTTCATCTTCTGCATCTGCGCAGACGGAAGGCCTTCGATGTTGATTAATCCAACAATAGGATATTCTTTGAGAAGTTTTACTATCTCTTTTACTTCTTTCTTTTTTGCGTCAGACGCATGGGCTTTGGGCTTTGCTGTCATTTGGAGTCACCTATCTTCACGGGCGAGCCCATTGTCATTTTAATCAGTAAATTCTTCACGTTGTTTTCCTTCTGCGGAAGAACATTGACTATTGCATTGTATATTACAA
>JBAZYQ010000015.1:0-1302 GCA_041659245.1 Candidatus Nanoarchaeia archaeon | reverse complement strand
TATTGCGTCGTTCTTTGTCGCAAGCCTTACTGTCCTTCTGAGCTTGTCAACAATAGGCTGCAATGGAGCCTTGGGCGGAACAACTGCGCCTGACTTGGGGTTAGGCATTTTTCCTTTTACACCCAGGATTTTACCTAATTGTGCCGCAACATCTTTCATCAAATGCGGCTGTGTTATGAAAAATTCAACCTTTCTTGCCATCTTCTTCATGGCCCTTTTCTTTTTTGCTTCCTCTGCAAGCTTTTCCAAGGGTATTACGTGATCGCAAACCTTTTTTGCCTCAAGAACCAATGCGTCATCGACAATTGCGCAAACTTCTGTCTTTTTGCTTCTCGGATGAGGCAATGGCATGAATATGTCAACTTTCTGGGCAGGATTTTTCAAGTCAATGCCCTTAAGGTTTAGAATAAAATCAATGGTTTGGTTGAAGCCTCTCTTGGGGCTTTCTTTCCTTGCCTTTTCAATTGCAGATAGTATTGTTTTTTGGTCCATTTGTCTCCCTTCTGCGCACGAGGCGTAGTTATGCGGGTATTGGATATTGGTAGAATTGAGTTGTTTATAAAGGTTTTGGTAATTCCCCGTCAAAACAGAAAGCCCATAAGGGGCTCTGCCCCTTATAATCCCCAATAACTAATAGTCGTTAGGCACAATTGAACGAAAATCCTAAAAAGAAAAATGGAAGGGAAAAAGTTCTGTTTAGCATACACCAATAGAACCAAGGTAAGGAGCAATATGTGGCTCTCTTGATGGTAAAAGTTTAAAATCATTATACCTTGCCAATGAAATTGAGCGTTCTGTGTATCTACCTACACTATCCAAGACACCTAATTTTATACTAGAAGAACCTGCATTTTCTACTACCTTGCCTATTACAATTGAAGTTTTTGATTCAAGTAAAATTTGTTCTCCCTCGATTACACCTAATAATTTACCTACTAATCCTTTATTCATTTTGTTTACCCCCTAAATGTTGTTATTTCTCGTAAATTATAGCAGATTTATAAACATTCCGAAAAACTCACCAGATGTCGTTCGCTATCCGCGGGGTTGTTAAGGGCGCTCCCTTAATGGCTTTCCCTACCTTCTTCTCACATTCCTCTTTATAGGCTTCCCCATCTCCTTAAGCTTAGAAACAAGTCTTTCATATTCTGCTTTCACTTTGCCAATCAAATGCAGTATCCTCTTTCTCTTCCTGTGCACAAATACCAGTAAAGCCACAATAAGAACAGAAAGCCCTATTGAGACAAACGCAAACGCCTCTTTTTGCTCTTTCTCTTGTTTTGTACAATCAATGTCAGACAA
>JBAZYQ010000014.1:0-21195 GCA_041659245.1 Candidatus Nanoarchaeia archaeon | reverse complement strand
AAACTTGCTTCCAATTGCCTTGTTCAAGTCCTGCAGTGCAACACCGGCTTCCACATCTGCAAACTGCTCGCTTATGTTGAGAATATTGTTTAATTTTGAAACATCAACAACAACATCATTCTCAGGCACTGCATTTCCCATTCCTGTCCCCGCGCCTCTCGGCATCAATGCAACATTTCCTCTTCTTGCAAGCATTATAACCTTGTGAACCTGCTCAACGCTTGAAGGCCATACAATAAGATGCGTATTTCCCTTTTGGCGCGAAGCATCTGATGAATAAACCATTTTGTCAATTTCTGACTCAGAAACATTGACATCGCCTACAATTGCCCTGAATGAATCAGCTAGTGTCATATAAGCACCTCTGATAATTCAAGAACTTCAATTCCTGTGCCCTCTGCATTCTTTTTCAAGTGCATGTAGCAAAGCGGGCACGTTGTTATTATTTTTCTTGCCCTTGACTGCTTTAATCTTAATAATGCTATCTTGTCAGCTGCTCTCGGAGAGTTTGCCTTTAATAATCCGCCTGCTCCGCAGCACATTGCATTTTTTTTGCTTTCATCAAACTCAATTACTTCAAAACCCACTTTCTTTAAAATTTCCCTTGGCTCGTCATAAACCCCCAGCTTTCTTCCCAATTCGCAGGGGTCGTGATAGCAAATCTTTTCGCCCATGTAATCTTTTTTTAATTTCTTGAGATTGTCGGCAATAACCTGTGATACATGCTGCGCCTTGATGCCGTATTGCTCCGAGAACATTCTTGCGCAGGAAGGGCAGGCTGTTATTATGTGCTTCACATTGTTCTTTTTTAATGCTTCAAGAACTTTCTCCTGGTGCTCGTTAAAGTCATCCTTGTATCCTGCGTAAAGCATCGGGGCTCCGCAACACTGGATATCCTTTGAAGTTATGAAATTAACCCCTAATTGCTTAAGCAAAAGCTCATAGTTTGCACTCAGCTTCTCCAGCTTGTGCTGCAATATGCATCCCGGATAAAATAGGGTATTTCCCAGTAAAGACACCATCTTTCTTCGCTTGTGGTGATGAACTGGTAGTTTATAAGGGTTTCTGAGAAGTCATGCTAATTTTGCTTTCTTCAAAACCTGCGGAATAGAAAAGCGGCATTTTCTAGCTCCCATAAGCGCCTTTTTAGCTTCTTTTTTTGTCAAAAACCCAACAGTAACTTCCCTTGCCAGGCGCGTTGTATCCGGGTGAAAGCCCAGATTTGCATATAATTGCTTTTCTGCTGCGCATGCCAGAAGGCAGGAAGCTGCATTTGACTGGACATTATTGTAATAGTGCCAGCCCATCTTTTTGAGCACTTGTCTTGTGCTGCCTAACGTTTTCTGCATCAGAAAAGGAAAATGCACAATATAGGCTGCCGGCTTGTTCCTGAACGGCTTCAGCTTTCTTATTGCAGATACAGCAAATTTTCTGCCTGAAGTCGTCTGCTTAAGCGAGGTCCATTCATTTATGCCTATTGCAACCAGATTTATGCCACGCTTTACGGCTTCAGCATACGTTGCATGTATGACAAGTTCCCTGCAAATCCAGCATGGGCGCACTATGCCCTTATAGCCTTCCCTGCCAAGAAGATAATCTTGTGCAAATTCCTCTTTTTTATTCCTTTTGTAAAGCATGGAAAGCTCCTCAAACCTGTTTTTTATTTTCGGAGTAATATATTTTTTAACAGGAATTACTTCATAATCCACCCCGCAGGCATCAGCCACATGCCTTGCACGCTGAAAAATATAAGGATGCAGATAGCCTAAATCAAGCGTATATGCCAGTGGCGTAAAGCCCATTTTTTTAATCTGGTAGAGAGCAGCTGAGCTGTCTTTTCCTCCGGAGATGCCGACCATTATATCATGCTTGCCGTTTCCTTTACCAATAAATGAATAGAAAAACCTGCGCTCTTTTTTCAAATGATTTTTATCAAAATATTTCATATAGCTCTCGCAAATATTGCAATAGCCAGACTTATTGAAAGTAATATTTGGGTTAAGACTTGTATTTATGCAGCGCCTGCATTTTGTGGCAACCAAGGGCAATATTTTTTGCGCAATCTCTCCAGGGCTTTTTGATGAAGTATTCAATGTCAAATCTGCAATCTTCCCTATGCTCCTTGTTTTATACAGGGAATTTTCAGATTCAAGCTCATTTAACGCCTCTTTTTGTGAATAGCCCCTTTCTCTCACGAGTCTTTTAACAAGAGTCTTCTTATCTGCGTTCAGGTACACAACAAAATATCCTTTTCTCTTGAAATATGCGGCATTTTCATATTCTCTCACGCCGGAAAAAATCAGCGTGCCTGAAGAGGTTTTTACATATTTTGATTCAAGTGATTTTGCAATAAAGTCAGGGGAATACTTTTTGCTCAGCAGAGAAAACACAGCCCTTGCCGAAGCCCTTTTGTTTTTGGCTATATTTCCATGGTTTGAAGATAGTTTTTGCAATTTTGAAAACATAGAGCTGGCATTGTCCGGCAGATGCCTGAAATTTGCTGATATAATCGAGATGAGTTCAGATGCTTCAATAATCTTCGAGTAAGGCAGCAGGCAGCTTAATTCAGATGCAACAGCAGACTTGCCAGAAGCAGGCTCTCCAAATAGAATTATTATCTTTGCCATATATACAATTAGCAGAAGATATATTTAAGATTTTGCATTTTTCTTCAGCTCATCCAGCAATCTGCAAGCCATGCACTCCTCGCCCGACGTGGGCTCACTGCACTTGCTGCAAAAAGCAATCTCCTTGCCTGGATTATAATGCTCTTTAAGAATAGGAAGAGTCTCAATAAAAGCAGACAATATTCCTGCCTTTGTGCCCGGATGCTTATTTTCAAAGGCATTAAGCATGTCCCTGACCTGCCCCCTGTAAGCCAAAGCAGTGTAAGGACATTCCTTGAAATCTCCCATAAGATTATTCAAAAAAGCATAAGCAGTTGTCTCTTTCTCAAGCATGAAATACAATGGCTTTATTCTTGGTATGAATCTTACATCCTTCTTGATACCATTTATTACGCCCAATCTTGCAGCAGCCGCATTATTGCTCCTGAACAAATTCATCACAATGCTCTGCGCCTCATCATCGGCATTATGCCCGAATGCAATCTTGTTTGCCTTCAGCTTTCTTGCTTCTGTGTTAAGCAGGTATCTCCTGAAAGTGCCGCAGATAGTGCAGGGCCCCTTGTTTAGCTTCTTAACCATTTCATCAAGGGTATATCCCCATTCCTTCTTGAAAGAAATAATGTAAAGCTTTACTCCTAATTTCTTGCAGAGATTCTGCGCAAACTTCTGCGTAAGAGGGCGGTATCCCTTGATTCCCTCATCAACAAGTATTGCAAACAAGTCAAAATCCTTTCTCTCTTTCCACATGCCTGCAAGTATTGAAAGAAGAACAGATGAGTCTTTTCCGCCTGACAATGCAACAGCAATCCTGTCTCCTTTCTCAATAAGCTCATACTGCCTCATTGTTTTTCTTACTTTTTTCTCAAAATAGTGGCTAAAGCAGTATTTGCACAGCTTTTCTCCTGAGATTAATGTGAATACAGGCTCTTGAGTACATTTTTTGCACACCATTTATCCTCCTGACACCACTGACAATATTTTTATCTTGTCTTTGTCAGAAAGCTTTGAATCCTCTGTAACCAGTGTCCCGTTCTTGACAACCAGGACAGTTACTGGATTAATATTCAGTTTCTTAAGCAAAGCACCCACAGAAGGCGCCTTTGCATTTGCTGTTTTCCCTGTTTGCTCAATGTATACTTTCATGTTATCATCCTACTTATACCCTTTAATAAAGCTAAAAGTAAGGGTTGACTCTATCTCTGAAGGAGAATCATAAACAGCCATATTATATTTATTTCTATACCATTCAGGCAAAGACTTGCATATTTTAATTACATCTTCCCTTTGAGCCTCAGTGGCTGCTTTTGATTTGCACCAGCCATTCAGCCATTTTTTATGCAATCCTTCAACGTGCTGGTCAATATTATTCACATTATATCTTTCAAACAGTGAGCGAAGCAGTTCATGCGAAGGAAATTCAGGATGGTGCGGCTCAGTCACCCTGACAATAGGCGTGACGCAAAAAGTCTCATTTTTATATACAGCAGACTCAATGACCAAAATCTTGCCATTCTTTTTAGTTACCCTGTACATTTCTCCAAATGCCTTGCAAGGATCCACAAAATGCTGAAGAAGATTTCTGCAGCAAACAAAATCAAAGCATTCATTCTCGAAAGGCAGGGCTTCTGCATCAGAAACGCACAATTTAAAATTTGGATGAATCTTCCTGCATTCATCAATCATTTTTGAAGAAATATCTATGCCTGCAACATCTGTTAAAGAAAGGCTTGTTTCCAAATCGCCGCTGCCTATTCCTACATCAAGTGATTTTTCATTGCCTGTTATTTCTGAAAATTTTACAATTCTTGAATTGAAATCCGAAGACTGAACCCAAACCTTGTTTTTCCAGCTTTCTGCTATTCTGTCATATATACCTTTAACTTCGTTTTTCATATCTTTAAAACTCCTGCATTATTCAATACAACCAGTGCCTGAATAAAGCAATATATCCCCATAATCATCTCTTTTCAATGCAGGTTTATAAGAATTGCGATTTATACAGGAGAATGCATTAAGCAATATTGATTATCATTTCACTGCCTGAAAGCCCGCTGGTTTCATAATTTGCCACTCTTTTTGCAGCTTCTGAAGTTCCCAAAGTAGTTTTTCCTGACACAAGCAAGGCAGCTTTTCCCCTGCTGTCAGCCAGCTTGATAATTGCCTGGTTGTCATTCAAATTAGTCCCGTCGCACTCTATCCCAAACACTGTCTTAACCATTGTATTGTCGCACGGGTTCCCGATAATGATAAGATTATGAGAATAATCAGCTTCTGTTATCTGGTTGTCAAGCTTTGATTCAAATGTTTTTCCGCTTTTGTAGATTAGCATTGAGGAAATTTGCACTGAAGAGGCAACATCCATTGCAGGCGCATTTGCTCCAACAACAAAAATAGCATCACTTAAGAAAGGAGCCGGAAGGTTTCCCAAGTCCCATGAGCCTACTTTTGCCTTGCATTTATATGCAATGCATTCCTGCCCAGTGCAGTCAGAATTTGATATGCATTCAACTCCGCACTTGCCTTTTGCAATTTTTGATTCAACTTTATTTTTGCATCCGTCTGTTCCTGTTATGCACTCATACTGCTTGTTTTCAAGGCATTCGATTGCTTCGCACTCATTTGTGCAGGAAGGCGTTGTTTCAGCAGGCTGTTCCTCGCCAGAAGCATTTTGTTCTTCAGTGCATTTGAAATCGCATGTGCAGCCAGGATACTCGCCTGACGCCTGCCATTCCCCAATGCATTCAGGACGCAGCTGCTGCGAACAGTATTCAGAGCATGGCATCCCATCATAATAGCCGCCGCCACAGCCTGAAATAAAAAACAGCAAAA
Organism: Candidatus Nanoarchaeia archaeon; assembly: GCA_041659245.1. Classification (GTDB taxonomy): domain Archaea; phylum Nanobdellota; class Nanobdellia; order SCGC-AAA011-G17; family GW2011-AR17; genus UBA9640. The sequence goes on along the minus strand of JBAZYQ010000014.1, from coordinate 15,739 downwards.
GTGCCATTGAGAAATATAGCAATAGCTTTTTCATATGATATTATAGGAATAATTATTATTTAAAGCTATCATATGCCTGAAAAGAGCAAAAATAAGCCTTTAAACTGCTTTTCCGCCATTATTGGACTTTACAACCGAAAAATATATAAAGCATTTCCCTATATATCCTATTAACTGGTTCTGATACAGATTAAACACGATAAGAGGTAAAAACATGACAAAGGACATTCAGGATATGGTTGCTCACGGAACAACTACAGTGGGCATTGTTTGCAAAGATGGAATAATACTGGCAGCTGACAGAAGGGCAAGCGCAGGATATTTTGTTGCTGACAAGAAAGCGGAAAAGATACAAAAAATAAGCGATTATATGGCAATCACTACAGCAGGGTTAGTAAGTGATACCCAGCTTTTCACAAGAATAATCAGGGCTCAGTTGAAATTATTAAAGATAAGAAAAGGCAAGGAGCCAAGCGTTGAGGAAGCATCAAACCTGCTCGCAAGCCTCGCATATGTCAATATCAGAAGGCCAAGCATGGTTCCCGGCATTGTCGGATTCCTTTTAGGCGGAATGGACAAGACAGGATTTGGCTTGTATGAAATAGGCGTTGACGGAAGCACTTCAAAAGCAGAAGACTACAAGACAGACGGCTCAGGCTCGTATGTCGCAGTTGGAGTCCTTGAAACGCTTTACAAGAAAGACATGACAATCCAGGAAGGCGTAGAGCTTGCCGTGAAGTGCATATCAGCTGCAATGCAGAGGGATATTGCAACAGGCAATGGATTGGATGTCATAACAATCACAAAGGATGGAGTAAAATCAGTAATAAGCAGGCAGCTCGACAACGTGCTCAAGCTTTGAAGATTTTTTCCTTTCTAGGATGTATTAGGTAAAACAATATGGCAGATATAATAGCAGAAGTAATGGCACACTTGCCAAAGGACGCACAGGTTACCGGCTGCAGCTTTGAAGGCGCAAACATAATAGTTTACACTAAAAGCAGGGAATTCTTCCTGGAGCCCGGAACAGCGATAAAAGACATAGTCAATATTATCAAGAAAAGAGTTGAATTAAGGTCAGACCCGAGCATTACAGAAGACATGGAAAGGGCTGAAAAAAAGATAAAAGAGATTGTGCCTGCAGAGGCAGCTGTCTCAAACATTCTTTTTGATCCTCAAAGAAGCCAGGTAATAATTGAAACTGAAAAACCAGGCATTGCAATTGGAAAAACAGGGGAAGTCCTGAGAGAAATCAAGAAAGAAACAATGTGGGTTCCGCTCATAAGAAGAACTCCAAGCATACGCTCAAAGCTTATTGAAAATATCAGAATGGTTCTTTATGAAAATAACGACTTCAGGAAGAAATTCCTTGACAAGGTTGGAAAAAGAGTTTACAGCGGATGGACAAAGGGCAGGAAAGAGGAATGGGTAAGAATTACTGCAATGGGCGCAGGAAGGCAGGTTGGAAGATCTTGCTTCTTGCTGCAGACTCCTGAATCAAGAATATTATTGGACTGCGGCCTGGATGTTGCAGGGCAGGATTCCGAGATGTTCCCATACTTTGACACCCCCGAGTTCAAGATTGGAGAAATAGATGCTGTTGTCGTAAGCCACGCGCACCTGGACCACTGCGGCATGATTCCGTTATTGTTCAAGTACGGCTATGACGGCCCGATATATTGCACAGAGCCGACAAGAGACACAATGGCTTTGCTTGCCCTTGATTATATTAATGTTGGCTGGAAAGAAATTAAAAAGCCGCTTTTCACAAGCGCAGACGTAAAAGAAATGGTAAAAAGATGCATCTGCCTGAATTACGAGGAAGTTACTGACATTACGCCTGACATCAGGATGACATTCTACAATGCAGGGCACACTCTTGGAAGCTCATTGGTGCACATGCACATAGGCAACGGCTTGCACAATTTCCTTTACACAGGAGACTTGAACTATGAAAATTCAAACTTGCTTGCAGCTGCAAACACTTCGTTCCCAAGGCTTGAGACAATAATGATTGAAAGCACTTACGGAGGAAAAGATGACAATCCCCCTTCAAGAAAAGACAGTGAATTATTGCTTTTGGAAACAATAAGGAAAACAGCAGAAAGAGGCGGAAAAGTTCTGATGCCTGTTCTTGGAGTAGGACGTTCGCAGGAAATGATGCTCATACTTGAAAAAGCAATGTCAGAAGGGCAATTGCCCAACATACCAATCTATGTCCAGGGGCTTGTATGGGATGTCACTGCAATTCATACTGCATACCCTGACTTTTTTAATTCAAAAGTAAGAAAGCAGATATTCCACGACGGGCAAAATCCGTTCTTGTCAAAAATATTCAAGCAGGTTGGAAGCCATAAGGAAATGGACCAGGTTATTGAGTCAGGAGAGCCCTGCGTAATACTTGCCACTTCAGGAATGATGACAGGAGGAGCTTCTGTTGATTATTTCAAGGCTCTTGCTGAAAATCCTAAGCACAGCCTTATTTTGACATGCTATCAGGGAGAGGGCTCGCTTGGAAGAAGGATTTTGAATGGCGAAAAAGAAATGAGCTTTGGAGTGGGAGAAGGAAGGTCTGAAGTTCTTAAGATAAAAATGGAAGTGTATAATATCTCAGGATTCAGCGGGCATTCATCGCGCAATCAGCTTATTAATTACATGTACAGGCTTGAGCCAAAGCCAAAGAGAATTTTGGTTATTCACGGGGAAAGCTCAAAGTGCCTGGACTTGGCAAGCTCATTGCACAAGATGCAGAAAGTTGAGACGACTGCGCCGAGAAATCTGGATTCTATTAGATTAAGATAGTTATTTTTGTTTCTCTCTCATAATTTTATAATATTCGCTGAAAGGCTCCAGCCCCGCTTTCTTTCTTCTTTTGTCCAGATTTGCCTTGTCTTTAATAGGATAAGGCTTATTCTTCATAAACTGAGTGCCATATATTTGCTTTTTCTTTTTTTTTATAAGAATCCTATCTGTAAGATAAGCAATATGCCCTCTTCTCTCTATTGTTGAAGGCATCTTCTTCAGCAAACCAAGGCATTTTTCTTGAAAAGACAAATCATCCGAGTGTTGTGCCAACAGCCATGCATACTGCTCTCCCGTAGTTTCAACCAGTTTTGCTGAAGGCCATCCGTATTTTTTAATAATACCTTTAAGCCAGAGGGTATTTTCTGCTGCTGTTTCAAAAGATTTTTCCCAGTTGCGTTTCTTTAACAGCTTTTGGTCAAGCCTGAACCTTTTGCTTAATTCTCCTAAGAGTTTTTTATTTAATTCCATTTGTTCTTCCTGTATTTTATATGTAAAAATAAGTCTAAAGACTATTAAAATCCAGCGAAAAGCTTAAATAAGACATAGTCTTACTTAGTCTTATATGGAATCAATCACAATAAAAGTATCAGAAGACATGGCAAAGGAAATAGACAGCCTTGTCAATCCGGACTATGGCACAAGGACAGATTTCATAAGGGCTGCTGTAAGGGATAAGATAAAGCAGGAAAGGAAGGAAAGAATATTCAGGGAGCTGAAAAAGCATTTTGGAAAATCAAAAGTAAAAACCAATGAAGAAGATGACAGAAAATCAAGAGAAGAAGTAGGAAATGAGATTCTTAAAGAATTTGGATTAGATTAATTCTTCTGGCTTTCTTGCTTCCACAATGTCCATTAAATCATCAAAATGCCTGTCTCTTGTTACGATTATTGCCTTGTTGTCCCTTGCAAGCACAGCATGAAGAGCATCCCCGAAGGGCACATTACGTTTTTGTGATATTTCTTTGGCTTCTTGCACTTGTTTCCTGTCAATAGACACCTTTTCAAGGCAGTCTTCGTTTCTAACTATAGAAAGAATAGCCTTTATTTCATCCATACTATGATACTTATTCAGTTCTCTTATCACGGCATCTGAGTAAAGTATTCTGCTGCCTTCTTCCACTGCCTTATTGATGAAAGCAAGCGCCCACTCGCCAATAGGCCTTAGCCTGTCAGACCTGTTTTCATAATAATCTTTCCATATTGCAGTGTCCAAATAGTACCTTTTTTGCATCGCAAGGGGCTTTTGCAGAACTAGTATAATAATCTTTGTCCGAAAAAGTGCGCATTTTTACGGAACTGCCGAAAAATTATTTCTTATTCTCCTTCCCCTGCTTCAACGACACTTTGGCAAGAACCATCTGGTGCATTCTCTTCAGGAACTCTGCCTTGTCTTCCATCTTCATGATGTCTGAATAGCCCTGCATTATCAGGTTGAACGCAAACGGCGATGGAATGTCAGTGTAAGCCATCTTTAGCTTTATCTGCTTGTCCTCAATTGCCTTAATCACCCTGGCTGCATTGTCTATGTCCATCTGGTCTTCAAGAACTTCCCTTCTTGCTTCCTTTAGTATTACAAAATCCTCTGAAATCCTGCGAACAGCCGCCAAAAGAATCATTGAAGCTGTCTGCTGCTTTCCAACGCCCTTTCTTATTCCCTTATATTCCCTGAGAATCATCAAAGCCCTTCCTGCGCAGTGCCTGAACTTTCTTTTCAAAGCTTCTGAGTTTTCAATCGCATACCTTGCAACCTTGTGCATCTCATTTGCCTTCAAAAGCTTAAACGCCTTAATAGTGTCTATGCCTTTTGCATACGCAATAAAAAAGCCGTTGTCATTTATTCCAATGTCAACATCCTTGTGATACAATCTTGAGATTGCATAGGCAACTGCCCTTGACAAGACATCATTAACCCTTCTGCCGTAAAGAGTGTGGAATATTGCAAACTTCTTTTCTCCGTCAGAATAATGCTCAACAATAATCTCTGTCTCATGCGGAATTCCAATATAGCTGTGCTGCTCATACAAATAATTATAGATGGCTGATGCAGTCGTATCCTGCACATAGAGATTCTTCTTGATGTATTCTACGATTTCATCTTTATCCTTGCCGTGAGTCAGCATCTCGCTGATATTTTTCCTGAATCTCTGTATACCCATTGCCAAATCAAGGGACAATGGAAGCGATTCAGAGAACCATGAAGGTATTGTCGGTTTTTGCCCTGACGCAGAGCCAACCTGCGCAACTGTCCCTCTTGCAAACTTGAACTGGTAAACATCTCCGCCAAGAACAAACCTGTCGCCTGGCTTTAATTTCTCAAGAAACACTTCGTCAATTGAGCCTATTTTCTGGTTTCCTATTTTTACAGTAACTCCTGACGCATCAGGTATTGTTCCAATGTTTGTCATATAGAGTATCCTTGTGATTTTTCCTTTCCTTCCAATCATATTTGTTTCCCTGTCATACCAAATCTTTGCATACACATGCCTGTCTTCCAAGGCAGCATATTCTCCTGCAAGAAATGAAAGAATATCATCAAAGTCTTTCCATTCAAGATTTGTGTAGCAATAGCTTTTCTTTATCATCTCATAAAGCTCTTTCACGTTCCACTGGCTTTCAAGAGCAATTCCTATTAACTGCTGCGCAAGAACATCAGCGCAGTTTGTTGGTATTGAAACCCTGTCAATCTTTTTTTCAATAGCGTGCTTCAGCAAGACAGAGCATTCAACCAGGTCATCCCTGTCCATGACAAGCAATTTTCCTTTTACAATCTCGTGCATGCTGTGCCCTGCCCTTCCTGCTCTTTGAAGGAATCTTGCAACTGATTTTGGACTGCCTAAACAAATAACCAAATCAATGTATCCAATGTCAATTCCCAGTTCCAATGATGTCGAAGAAACAACAGCCCTCAGCTTTCCTTCCCTTAAAGCATCCTCAATCTGAAACCTGTGCTCTCTTGACAAAGAGCCGTGGTGCGCTCCAATCAGGCTTGCCACTTTTTGCGGAGGCCCATCGTGGATTTCATAATAATTGCCTGGGAATTTTGTCTTCAGATGATGAACAACCCTTTCAGTGCCGCTTCTCGTGTTTGTGAAAATCAATGTGGTTTTATGCTGTTGAATAAGAGAATCAATAATCTTGTATGTCTCGTTGCTTAATTGGTTATAATCAGTATTTATTAAATCTTCAACAGGAGACAGAACAGTCAGGTCTAATTTCTTTACAAACTGGACATCAATTATCCTGCAGTCCCTTCCATTGCCAACAAGAAATTTCGCAATTTCCTCAAGAGGCGCTATTGTTGCTGACAATCCAACTCTTGCCAAGCCTGGAGCCATAATCTGCAGCCTTTCCATTGACAATGAAAGATGAACACCCCTCTTGTTGTCAGCCAATGCGTGGACTTCATCTATAATGCACCACTCAGCTGTCTTCAGGTTTTCCTTAAACTTGATTGTTGTAAGAAGTATTGCAAGTGATTCAGGCGTTGTGATTAAAATATGAGGAGGCTTCTTTAGCATTTTAGCTTTTTCAGCCTGTGTTGTGTCTGATGTTCTTACTCCAACCCTTATTCCGAGGTCTTTTCCTGCAATCTTTTCTATCTCAGCCAATGGCTCCAAGAGATTTCTCTGGATATCCCTTGACAATGCCCTTAACGGGCTGATGTAAATGCAATAGACTTTGTCCTGCAGTATTCCTTTTTGAGCAGAGTCAACTAATTCATTAAGAACTGATAGGAAAGCGGTTAACGTCTTTGTGCTTCCTGTTGGTGCTGAAATAAGAATATTTGTTCTTGAATGCACTTCCATTACGCCGTACAGCTGCGGAAGGCTGAACTCCTTGAATCTGCTGAAGAACCACTTTTGAACAAGAGGATTGAGGATATTCCTTAGCTCAGGTTCAGTATTCGGCTTGTCTTTGATGGTAATCATTTGGTGTTTCACTAATATGGCTGTTTATAAAGATAGCGAATAAGAAAGGAAAAAAGAAAGCCAGGCTCCGCCGTGAATTCAATAGATTAAGAATAATTAAAAAAAGAAAAAAGAGAAAGAATACTCACTGCACATATCCAAGCGCAGTATGCCTCCACTCTCTCCACAATCTGTCTGCTTCCGGCACGTTCATCTGCTGCTGCAGGGAGTTGTATTCCTGCAATTTTTGTTCAAAATCTTCTTCTGTTCCAAGCACATAATGATTCCAAATATCGCCCTCTGTTGGTTCTCTGACAAGTGTAAAAGACAGGGGTGAACGCAGATCTGTATAATAGCGCCCCGGCTGATTTTCATAAGCGACCATGCGGGAGGACACAAAATCGCACGAGGTTAATGGCTCTTCACAGCGATCATAAAATGAATGGTTCAGAAGTGCTCCTTCCGGATCGTTTGGAATAGGCATGCGGTGAAAAAGAGAATTGTGGCAACTAGATTCCCAACGCCATGATTGCAAATCGTTTGTTTCTCCGTATGAATACCAAAATCTATGACCGCCCATAAATGTCTCTCCGGAGTCTTCAAATCCGCCACCTTCAGATTCACTATGCACAAATTTATAATCTCCACATACCACCTTATAGTATTCAGGCGAGAGCATAACATCGGCCTTCCCATTGCAAACCCCTGCAGGCGTTTCTATAGTTCCCCTTACAGGAGCATGCTCTTCCCCGCTCACTAAAGTTATCGGCTCTGCATTATTCACTGCTGTCTCAAGCCTTCCGTCCGCGACTGCTGCGCATCCTAAAGCTGATGCCGCAAATAATCCTAATATTGCTGTTTTCATTGTAACCTCCGTTAATAGCAGAAATACCTGCCTGACGTGGGGAACAATAGTAGGTTTATAACGCTTTCTGTGAGAAGAAAAATAATTGTGCAAATACAAGGCAAAGCATGAATTAATGCCGAAGGCGGGCTTTTCCATCTACAGCCCGCTTATCTGCCCCACAATAAAGCTTATATCCCCAAAACTCCACTATATATGCATGCCATTTGACATAATAATAGGCAGGGATGAAGAGGATACAAAAGCCCTTGGCAAGCAGGGCGTTGTTCTTATTGGAAAAAGCTATGTCAGGATGGGAAGAACAACTTCGCTTTCAAACCCCTTGTTTCTTGATATTGCAAGAGGGCACGTAATTTATATTGTTGGTAAGAGAGGATCTGGTAAGTGCCTTACAGGCGATACATTAATTCAACTGGAAGACGGCTCGCAGATGCCAATACAGGAATTAAAAGATAATCCTGAGAAAGTATTCGGATTGAATGACAAGCTAAAAATAAATTCAATGGCAAAAGAAGATTTCTTTGAAAGAGAAGTTGACTGCATTGTAAAAATGAGGATGAGAAGCGGCAGGGAAATAAAGCTCACGCCTGAGCATCCGCTTTTGACAATACAAGGATGGATTCCCGCTAACCAGCTTACATTAAGGGACAGAATTGCCGTTCCGAGGAATATTTCATCATTTGGAAAAGAAGAGCTTCCGGAACACGAGGCAAAGCTGATGGCTTATTTGATTGCGGAAGGGCACACAAAAGAGAGGTATATACTATTCAGCAACACCGACGAAAAGCTTATTTCTGATTTTAAAGAATCCTTAAACAAGTTTGATGAAAACATGGAGCTTGTTGAGGATAATAAGGGATGCTACAGGGTAAAATCAAAAGAGCTAAAGCGCGAAGTGATAAGCTATAATATTATTCGTGATTCACTTGGAAGGTTTGGCAAGGGAACAAGCATAGAGCATAAGAAAAAGAGCATAAGGGAATTTTCCGAAAAAACAGGCATGCACAATTTGCTTTCTGCGCAAAAAATTATTCCTGAAGCCATATTCAAGGCAAAAAGAGAGCCGCTTAAGGTATTCCTCAACCGCCTTTTCAGCTGCGACGGAAGCATTTACAGACTGAAGAGAGAAAGCTCATGGGAAGTTTCATATGCCTCAAGCTCTGAAAAGCTAATCAGGCAAGTGCAAAGCCTTTTGTTAAGGTTTGGAGTGCTTTCAAAGCTAAGAAGCAAGAAAACAAAATGCAACGGAAAATTATTCAACACATTTGAGCTTGCAATTGACGGAGCTAATGTTCAAAAGTTTATTGAAGAAATAGGATTTTTCGGCGAAAAAGAAGCAAGACAGGAGCAGGCGCTAAAAGAATCAGTCAAAATAACACGAAATCCCAATGTTGATACAATACCAAAAGAGATATGGGATATAGACAGGCCGAAAAATTGGGCTGAAGTTGGGACACAAATGGGCTATTCTTCAGGAAAGGCATTAAGGTCAAGCATTGCATATGCGCCTTCAAGGCAAAAATTATTGCAGATTGCGGAATATGACAATGCAGAGCAGATGAAACTTCTTGCAACATCAGATATTTTTTGGGATGAAATTGCGAGCCTGGAGGTTATGGAGGGAAAATTTAAGGTTTATGACATCTGTGTGCCTGAATTCCACAACTTTGTTGCAAATGACATAATTGTCCACAATTCATATACTATGGGCGCAATAGCAGAAGGCATAATGGATTTGCCAGATGACTTAAGAAAAAACCTTTCAATGATTATGATGGACACAATGGGTGTTTACTGGACAACAAAATATCCCAACCAGAAAGATGAGGACTTGCTTGAGATGTGGGGGCTTGAGCCAAAAGGAATAAATGTCAGGATTTACACTCCAAAAGGATTTTATCAGAAATACAAAGACGATGGAATTCCAACAGATGCTCCTTTTTCAATAAAGCCGTCTGACCTTGGTCCGCAAGACTGGATATTAAGCTTTGAGCTTGACACAAATAACCCTGTTGCAGTTGTCATTGAAAAAGTGCTGGGAGATATTCTTGATGAAAACTTAGGCAATTACAGCATAAAGGATATAATAGAAAGAATTCAGAAAGATGATTCATTTAACCAGGATATTAAAAATGATGCAATAAACAGGTTCAAGGCAGCTGACAGATGGGGCTTGTTTGACGAGGAAGGAATGGACCTTATGGACTTGGTTGTTCCGGGGCAGGTTACAATAATGGACTTGTCTCCGTATGTAGCAACACCAGGGGGATGGGGAGTAAAAGCACTGGTAATAGGATTAATTGGCATGAGAGTTTTCACTCAAAGAATGCTTGCAAGAAAATCAGAAGAGCTTGAGGCAATTAAAGTGGGTTACAGCTATTTCCAGGCAGCTGAAGAGATGGGAAACAAGGAGCCTATTCCAATCGTATGGGTTGTTGTTGATGAAGCTCACGAGTTTTTGCCAAAGGACGGAAAAACAGCCGCAACAAATGCACTTGTTACAATAATGAGGGAAGGAAGGCAGCCCGGAGTTTGCTTAATACTCGCAACACAGCAGCCTGGCAAAATCCATTCTGATGTAATGAGCCAATCTGATATTATAATAGCTCACAGACTGACTGCAAAGCCTGATGTTGATGCATTAGCTTCAATGTCGCAAAGTTATTTAGCCAAGGGGCTTCCACATTTGATTGATGAGCTGCCGAGGGTAAAGGGAGCTGCATTGATTCTCGATGATAACTCAGAAAGATTCTATCCAATGAGAGTCAGGCCAAGAATGACGTGGCACGGAGGCGCTGCGCCTTCTGCAATAAAGTATAAGAGAAAGGTTGAGTTTGGGATATAGAATCTAGATTCTCCACTAAATAGAAAGGAGGCAGCACTTATTTGAATGAAATGTCTTCATGGAGAATTCAGGAGATTCAAGCACCTGTTAATTTCCTTGTCAGACATTTGATTTGCAAACTTATCAGAAATATCGGCAAACAATCTCTTTTTTAGGCTGAAGCAGTTTGCATTTAAGGAATAGGCATTCCACCCTTCAAGGCAGTTGTATACTTCGTCGTAGCTTATTTCTCCTGCATCATACAGCAAGCATAGCGTTTCAAGCTTGTTTAAGAATTTTCTTATATTTTTCTTTTGAATAGTCTTATGATAAGGGAATATCTTCAATCCAAGAAAATTCACTCCCCTGTAAAGAGGGAACACGCTTGACTTGTCAGGGTGCAGGCTGATGCTTAAACTATCGTTTAGAAATAAACTAATTTCTTTCTGATAATATTCAAGCACTTCTTTTGATTTATGCAGTATTACAAAATCATCTACATACCTTATGTAATATTTTGCCTTCAGTTTTTGTTTTACGAAATAATCAAGCTCATTGAGGTAAACATTCGCAAAGAACTGGCTCGTGAGGTTGCCTAACGGCATTCCTGTTCCCTGCTTATTAGAAGAATAATTTCTTAGTATAAGGCGAATAAGCCACAGCATTCTTTCGTCTCTTATTTTGCTTCTTATAATCTCCATTAGTATTTTATGGCTGACAGAATCAAAGAATTTCCGGATATCCGCCTTAAGCACAAATCCCTTAACGCAGTTTGTTCCTTTAATCTGCGTAAAATTCCCCGAAACTTTCCCCTTGAAATATTCAAAGCGGTTTATTGCTTTCAATACGCCTTTTCCCTTCCTGTTTGCATAGCTGTCATAAATAAATGGCTTTTCAAATAACGGCTCAATTATGTTGCACAAAGCATGGTGCACAACCCTGTCCCTGAATGCTGACTTGCTTATTTTCCTTGTCTTCGGCTCCCTTATGATAAATGTTTTTAGCGGCTCGGGCTGATAGCTGTGGAAAAGGAGGTCAGCCCTTAATTGAAACAGGTTATTTATCAAGTCTTTTTCAAACTCAATAACATACGGCTTTTGGGTTTTATGCTTTCTTGCCTTTTGATATGCCAAGAACAGGTTTTCATAAGAACATAATTGAGAATACAGATTATTGTATGTTTTCATAAAAAGCAAAATAAGCGGGAAGAATAAAAATCCTCGCAATACAAGGGCTATTCCACGAGCCGCGTTATTGTTGTTGAGGTTGTTATTGGCATTAAGGTTGAAGTTATTGTTGTTGCAACCGAGCCACGCAGCTCTTTAGCCTCTTTGCCTCTTCCAGCACCGCTGCTTCATCTTTTCGCAAGCTACTCAGTGTCGCAGTTGAATTTTATAGCCAATAAATGCCATGACAAAGGGACGTGTAGCCCCTGCTGTTTGCAGCGAGGACAAAAAGAAAATAATTATTGTGCTTATATGCTTATTGCTTAACCTTTGTTTCTTATGGAATTTTTTTGCGTTACGACGAACGTACCCCACGAGCCGCGTAATTGATGAAGAGGTCGTCATCGGCATCAAGGACGAAGTTAAAGTAGTTGCAACCGAGCCACGCAGATCTCGTCTCATTGCTGCTTGATGTCCATACATAAGCAGGCTTGCCAAAATATCTTCCAATCGCAACAAGCACTTCAGGATTTTTCAAGCCGGTAAACTGCTTTACAAATCTTGCCATCGCCGGATTTTTCAATGCATCTTCTAATTTCAAGTCTTTCAGCCCTTTCCTGTCAAACTGCAACGGCTTTCTTTTGCCATTATTCACATTACTGTTCCCGCCATTTGAAGTGAAATCAGCATCAGACGGATAATGTATTACCTGCCCGCTGCCCCAATTTACCAATGTATTCTGGGCATGCCAACCATAGCCGTTTCCCTTGTCCTTATATTGCATTAACAACTGCATATATTCAGAGTTACCATTGTTCTTCCACAATGCTTCAAGAATATTACAGCTTAATGCAAATGATGGCAAAGACATTCCCTTATTCTCAAAATATACAATCCAGTTGTAAGGAGTATTGTTTATCTGGCTGCCAACGCCATTCTTTTCAATGCTTTTCGGCACATATATCCTGCCGTGCCTTTCAAACTCATTCCCGTCTGCGTCAACACAGCAGATGTTTTCAAGCGCAATATAATCTCTGGAAAGCCCTTCCACTATCGCAGGCTGCTTTTTTGCCTTGTATTCCTTCATCTTCCCAACAACACCATGCAATCTGGGTCCGTACGAGTGATGCCTTTGGAGCATTCTCATTGCAGGAGTGCCTGAAGAGAGCATTGATTCAAGAGCAGAAATATTCTTAGGATTCTCGCTATTCAAATCCTTTTCAGCTTCTTCCAGCGCTGCTACGCAGCGCTTGTATTCTGTTATGATTTCAGTCATTTTTGTTTTTTCCTTGTTTTAGTTTTTTCCGACTGCTCGCAGCCTGCGGCTGCTCGCTACGACTACGAACGTACCCCACGAGCCGCGTTACTGTCGTCGAGGCTGTTATTGGCACAAAGGTCGAAGTCATAGTTGCCGCAACCGAGCCACGCAGCTCTTGTATTTTTGCATTTTGCAGCATTATCAGGAAACCAAACCTTTGCTTCTTTCCCAAGGTATTTTCCAATTTCAACAAGCGCTTCCGGATTCTTTAATCCTGTAAACTGCCTGATAAAATATAATGATGCTGCGTGCTGCAATGCCTGCTCAAGAGGTTCGTCCTTTAATGCTGATTTATTCTGGAAAGGCAGAACAATCCTCTTTCTGCCGCTATTGATGCCTGCAACGCCCCCGTCATTGGGAAAATCGCTGTCAAACGGATAATGGATTATTTTCTCTCCTGCATAATCAACAACAGTGTTCTGGCAGTGCCAGCCGTTGCCATTGCCTTTATTCTTGTACATAAGCAAAATCCTTTCGCATTCAGGATTGCCTTTGTTCTGCCACAATGCGGCAAGTATGTTGCAGCTTAATGCAAATGAAGGCAGAAATAATCCGCCTGCCTGCTTTTCAAAATGCGCAGCGCCATTATAAGGCGTAAAAAACAGCAACTCACCATTCTGGTTTTTCTCAAGGTTTTTATTCACAAATAATTCATCATAGCTTTCAAACACATTTCCATCAACATCAGTGCAGCATACATCCTTCAATAAGAGATAATCGGATTTGTCAGCAATTGAAACCCCAGCAGGCTTCCTCTCCCTATACTCCTTCATCTTCCCAACGACTTCCTGCAATCTCGGTCCGTAAGAGTGGTGCCTCTGGAGCATTCTCATTGCAGGAGTGCCTGCTGAGAGCATTGACTCAAGAGCAGAAATATTCTTAGGATTCTCGCTATTCAAATCCTTTTCAGCTTCTTCCAGCGCTGCTACGCAGCGCTTGTATTCCGAGATGATTTCAGATGGCATTTATCTCTCCAATTTTTCTGTAAATTCAGCTTCAATTATAACAGGCTCTTCAACATAAGGCTTTGGAGCTTCAGCAGCTTTTCCCAGCACCATATCCATTCTTGCCTTCAAGTCCATTTTGGATTTTGAATCAGCAGCAAAAATCTCGGCATCAAGAGAGTCTTCAGCAGCCCTTTGTTCGCTTTCAACATCAAGATGAATCTGCGCTTCTTCGCGAAGCTGCCTTAATTCCTCAATCCTTGCCTTTCCCCTGGAAATAATCCCCTCAGGCACTTCAGAGCTTCCTATGATATCAGCGTGCGTTTTTGCCTCTTCATATTCGCACTTCATTTCATGCAATACATCCATCGCAGGCAGGAACTTTGCCTTTACCTTGTCCTGATCATACTGCTCTATTGCCTTCATCTGCCTTCTGGTTGAAAGCAATTCCCTTTCTGCAAAAGGATAGTTAATTTGAATCTTCTCCATTTTCTTTTCATTCTCGGCAGTTATGCCTTCAAAAAGCAGCTGCCTTGTATCAGAGTCATCAAAATCAATGTCAGCGCCTTCAGACAATGCAGAATGCACAATTTCCTTTGCTTTTGAATCAAGTGAAGAGTACTGCAAAAGCTTGCCAACAATAGATGCCTTTGCCTCAATCTCAGAAATATCAGTCCTGTATCCGCCAATCTGCGCAACCAGCGCCCCTTCTTTCTGCGAAAGCTCAGCATACTTGTTTCTCAGCCTTTCAACTGTTCCGGGAACATCTGCGAATTCCTGCACGCTTCTTTGTATTTCCTCATGGCTTTTTACAATGCTTTCAAGAAGCTGTGTCCTTAAGGAAGGCTTTGGCTTTGCCTTGCCGAAAAATACTGCGAGAACCCCGTTTCTTTTCCTGCATTCTGACTTGTCTGTCTTTCTACTTGAAACCAATTGCCTTGTATAAGGCTTTGCGTCGTCAGGCGGTATTGAAACCCTTTCCATGTATTGCCTTGCGGCTGAAGAATCAGTTATTTTTGCAAGAGAGCCTTCTCCTGCTTTTATTATTGCTGTTGAACCATATACACATAAGTCTGGACCTAATACCATTTTATACCCCCTAAATGCTAATTATTGTTACATTTTAGTAGTGGTATCTATATATAAAGGTTTCGGCACTAAAAATCACCCAAAGCCTTATAAACCTAAGTTACCCATTAGGTAACTATGATAACCGAAATACCGCAGTATGCATTGAGGGCTTATGCCTTGTTTTACACAAAATATGGGCAAAGCCAAACATTCAGGCAGTCTGAGTTAGACTGGATAGTAAGCGAAAGCATGAAAAAGAAGATATTTGCCTTATTGTTAAACTCGGGCTGGTTGGAAAAGAAAAGCCGCAATGAATATGCCTGCATCCCGCCTGAAAAGGTAATGGGCGGATTGTTGGAATTCAAGGTGCCTGAAATAATAAAGAAAACAGAAAAGCCCTATGCATTCACAGGATTGTCTGCAATAGAAATCTGGTCTGACTATTCCTATGTGCAAAGAGGCATTGAAAAGTCGCCGTATTTTATCAAAGTGTTAAGAAAAGACATGGCTTACTGGAAGCATTTCTTTAACAGCAATAATATCCCAAATTATGTAAAAAATGGAACAAGCATAGGGGAATATGTTATCTTGATGCCTTGTGATGCATTAGCTTATGAAACCAAAGACAACTTAAAAGTTGAAAAATTAAAGGCAGCATTAAAAGAAGCAAAAGCAAACGAAACATACTTATATGCCTACAATTACATGAAAAGCAAATATGGAACTGCTGCAGGTTAGGGAAAAGGAAATATTTGAGGCATTAAAAGCGCTCAAGGTATGCAAATTCGCAATAATCGGAGGTTACGCCGTGAATGCCTATGCCCTGCCGAGATTCTCG
>JBAZYQ010000013.1:0-22194 GCA_041659245.1 Candidatus Nanoarchaeia archaeon | reverse complement strand
GATGTTTAGGATGCGTTATAATCATTTTCGGCCGCATAGCAGCCTCAACAATAAACCTCCAGCAGAGGTTTATTTCGCGTTTGCCAACCTCTTTTGATGCTGGTGACATATGTCACCAGAGAATACACCTAAACCCCTCACAGAAACCTTTATAAGTCAGTGTAAGTTATTCATAGCAATATACCTAATGGTTATAAAATGGAGGTAATATTATGCCTGAAGACGACAAAAAATATTCCAAGCACCTGATCGGCAAGACAGTAGTCACAAAGTCAGGAAAAAAGTTTGGAGAAGTTGGAAACATCACATTTGAGACAAGAACCGGAGAGCTTATGCATCTCCTGCTAAAAAACCCGACACCCTACGTGGATGCGTTAAATCTTGAAAAAGACAAGCGCGGAAACTGGATGATTCCGTTTAGTGCAGTGGTTGCGGTTGGCGACTTCCTTGTTGTTTCTGAAGAAGAAGTAATGTAATTTTATTTTTTTATCTTTTTTATCTCTTTTTTTCAATTAATAATTTATTCCTGTTTTAATGCAGATGCTCATAAGGTTTTTAAACCAATAGTTTAGTTATATATGATAGAGGCAAAACATGGCGCTAAAATTCAAGACAACTGCGGATATCAAGGTATCAAAGAACATATCTGAGCAGATAATAGGGCAGGAAGAGGGAATTAACATAATCAAGAAAGCAGCCCTGCAGAGAAGGAATGTTCTTCTTATAGGTGAATCAGGCGTTGGAAAATCCATGTTGGGGCAGGCTTTGGCTGAACTGCTTCCAAGCACTGTTCTTGTTGATGTAATGTCTTTCAGCAATCCCATTGATGACAATGTGCCTTTAATCAGGACAATGCCCAAAGGAAAAGGAAAGGAATTTGTGAACAAGGCAAAGGTTGCTGCAATGGGCTCTTTGAAAAACATGAACCTTCTTTTGCTTGCATTTGTTTTGTTAGCATCTTTATTGCCTTATTACTTATATTCCAAAAAAATATTTCCATTTGACAATCCTACAATCTATGCAGCTTCAATGATTACAAGCATGATTATGATTATTGGCTTTATGGTTTTCATAAACCTAAATAAGAGAATGGGAAACAAGCCTGAAGTTATGGTTCCAAAGCTTTTGATTGACAGCTCAGGGTTAAAGAAAGCCCCTTTCATAGACGCGACAGGCGCACACGCAGGCGCATTATTGGGAGATGTATTGCACGATCCTTTGCAGTCAGGCGGCTTGGGCACTCCGGCATATCAGAGATTAATACCTGGAATGATTCACAGGGCAAACGGAGGAGTCTTGTTTATTGATGAGATAGGAACATTGGCGCCTCATACGCAGCAGGAGCTGCTTACTGTAATGCAGGAAAAGAAATTTCCAATAACAGGGCAGTCTGAAAGGTCTTCAGGAGCAATGACAAGAAGCGAGCCTGTGCCTGCTGATTTCTCATTGGTTGCTGCAGGCAATCTTGAGACTGTCAAGCACATGCACGTTGCATTAAGGTCAAGAATAAGGGGATATGGCTATGAGATTTATTTGAAAGACACAATGGATGACAATGAATCAAACAGGGACAAGATAGCAGTGTTTGTTGCGCAGGAAGTGGCAAAGGACGGAAAGATTGCGCATTTCTCAAAAGAGGCAGTTGACAGGATTATAGAGGAAGCAAAAAGGCTTGCAGGCACTTCAGGAAAATTAACAGTAAGATTAAGAGAGCTTGGCGGGCTTGTGAGGGCTGCAGGAGATGTTGCATTGGAGGAAGGAGCAAAAGTAACAGAAGTAAAGCATATTGAAAAAGCAAAATCATTTGCAAGACCGCTGGAGCAGCAGCTTGCTGACAAGTATATTGAGCAAAAGAAAAAATACCAGGTTATTGTCACAACAGGAAGCCTTGTTGGCAGAGTGAATGGGCTTGCTGTGATTGGCGGAGATTCAGCATACTCAGGCATTGTATTGCCTATTGAATCTGAAGTAACTCCCGGCGGAAAGAAAACAGAATTTATTGCAACAGGAAAATTAGGGGAAATAGCAAAAGAGGCAATAAAGAATGTTTCAGCTATTATTTTGAAATATTTTGGTGAGGATGTGAGGGAAAAATATGACATATTCACGCAGTTTATACAAACGCACGAAGGTGTTGAGGGAGACTCAGCTTCAATAGCAGTTGCAACATCAATTATCTCTGCATTGAAGAACGTGCCTGTAAGGCAGGATACTGCAATGACAGGCTCATTGTCTGTAAGAGGGGATGTTCTTGCTGTCGGCGGAGTTACTGCAAAGGTTGAGGCTGCAATAGAGGCAGGCATTGCAAGAGTGATTATTCCAAAGGCAAATGTGCAGGACTTGCTTTTGAGCAAGGAAAAGGCAAAGAAGGTTACAATCATACCTGCATCCACAATACAGGATGTTCTTAGAGCAGCCATTGAGTGGAAAGGCAAGACAGATATCCTGAATAAATTCAATAAGAAGTAATTGCAATATATGTTTTGGTTTATACAAATCTTAATAAACTAGTTTTCTTTTTTCAGTCTTATGGGGGAAGAGATGTACACTAAACCAGGTTGGGATGATTATTTTTTGATAATAGCCAGATCTGTTTCTTTAAGGGGTACATGCTTAAGGCGCCGTTACGGCGCTGTTGTTGTAAAGGATACAATCATAGTAAGTACTGGCTATTGCGGCGCTGCTTCAAAATTAGAGGACTGCCTTCAAAAAGGAACATGTGTGAGGCAGCAGTTAGGCGTGCCTTCCGGAGAAAGGTATGATTTATGCAAAAGTGTCCACGCAGAAGAAAATGCCCTGCAAAGATCTGGGCTATTAAGCAGAGGCGCAAAATTGTACATTGCGGGAGAGAACTATGATGGCACACTTGCAGACGGCAAGCCATGCAGAAGGTGCGCAAGATCAATCTTGAACGCAGGAATAGCTGACGTTGTGATAAGATTAAGTGATGGCGGTATAAAATTATATACTCTTGATGAATTAAGAGATCTTGCTGATTCTGTTGAATCTGTGAAAAAATGATAATAGGAGTTACAGCTTTAGCACGGGCAGGCAAAGACACTTTTGCGGATTATCTTGTTTCTAAATATGGATTTCCAAAGCTTAACATGAGTGATGTTATTGCAGAAGAGCTTGTAAGAAGAGGAATGGAGCCGACTAAGGATAATCGTTCTTTATTGGGTGATGAATGGCGAAAGCAATATGGCATGGATATTGTGATAAGAAAGACTTTGGAAAAGGCTGAAAAATATGATAATGTTGTAATCACAGGCGTAAGAAGTGTTGAAGAAGTTGATTTTCTAAGAAAAAACTCAAAAAGCTTTTGTCTTGTTGCTTTAGTTGCCGACTTGGATGTGAGATTCTCAAGAAGGGACAATCTGGATCCTGAGACTTTGGAAGGTTTTACAGCAAGAGATGAGAGAGATGTCAAGAATAAGGGGTTGGGCAAGGTTATAGAAATGGCTGATTATACTTTGATTAACAACTACAAGACACAAGAAGAGTTCTACACAGACATTGACTCTCTTATGCAGAAGATAAAATCCTGATTTAATTCTGGCGGAGCCTGGCTTTATCATAAACCTTTTAAGCACTTATTCATTCACTTATGCACATGATATTTGAGTTTCTGACAGAGCTTATCCTGCGAGGAATGGATTTTGGAGGCTACTCAGCATTATTCCTGCTTATGGCTTTGGAAAGCATGATAGCCCCTATACCTTCTGAGATTGTGATGCCTTTTGCAGGCTTTCTGATAGTGCAGGGCAAATTCACACTGTTAAGCGTTGCTTTAATCTCAGCAATTGGCTCTGTGTTTGGCTCTTTGCTTTCATACTGGATAGGCATATTCGGAGGCAGGAGGTTTATACTGCGTTTTGGCAAATACCTGCTTTTAGACGAAAGCCATTTGGAATGGACAGAAGGATTCTTCAAGAAGCACGGAGAAAAGACAATATTCATCAGCAGGTTCATACCGGTTGTAAGGCACCTGATTTCAATCCCGGCAGGCATAGGCAAAATGAGAATTGGCAGGTTCATGGCCTACACATTTGCAGGAGCCTTGATTTGGAACACCTTTTTAGCCTGGGTTGGAATGAAGCTGAGAGAAAGATGGGAGATAGTCCATAATTATTCAAGCCAGATAGATGTTATAATGGTTGCAATACTGGCTGTTGTTTTCATCTGGTTTGTCTATAAGCATGTAAAAAAGAGGCAAATTTAATCTTCAAAATTAAGGTACCGAAAGGCTTAAATATATGTTACTACTACAATAAAGTAACTTAAAAGAGTTTTCCTGACTCTTAAAACACAGGAGGGGGTAAATAAAATGGAAGACAAAAGATTTTCAAACGACGAGCTTGCAAAGATCGTAGAGGGATTAGATGTTTCTAATATAGACCCATTAGATGTTTCTAATATAGGCCCGGAGTTCATTCACATTAATCTTTGCTATCTCGGTTGCAGATATGCTGAATCATGTCCTGAAATGGCAGGTCAGGTTATTGCAGTGGACGAGGCAAATCTTCAAGTGCCCTACGCTGAGATAAGAAAAAAGCTCATTGCAAAATAGTAAGATATTACAAAAGGTAATATTATTTTTTCTTAACTTCCTTCTTATTTCATTCAAATAAACAACAGAATTCCAGCCGCCTTCACTGCATCTGCCTGAATGCCTTCTCTACTTCCGGCTTTAGGCGCCACCTGCACCTTTCCTTGTAAGCCTTTCCTTTCTTGCTTTTGTCAAACCTGACAACAACACCCATCTCTTCAAGCTCAAGAAGCATCTGTTTTATGAACTCCTTGTCTCTTCCCATATTGGCAGAAACCTGGTTTGCATACATTGCAGCGCGTGAATTAAAGAGCACAGAAACAATCTCATCCTTGACATACTTTTTTGTCTTTTCTGAGAGTCGTGTCATTCAATTAGTCTTTAAAGCAGTGTTTGCTTATATATTTTCCTATTTATGCGGTTAAACGCCTTAATCCCCGAGAAAAGATATTTTTGAGAATTAGATATGGTTTTAGCCTTACAACAAAAAATAAAACACAGTTTGCCACATACAAAAAGATTTAAACAACCTTGATATAACTTATGAGATGGATTACAAAGAAGAGATTGCAAAGCTCTTAAAAAAAGAATCAAAATTAAGCATTGATTTTCTTCAATTGATAGAAATTCCACCCAATCAAGAGATGGGGGATTATGCTTTACCCTGCTTCACCCTCGCGAAAGAGATGAGAAAAGCCCCTCAGCAGATTGCAATTGATTTATCAAATATGCCAAAACCAAAGTGGCTTGAGAGAGCAGAGGCAAAGGGGCCTTACCTTAATTTTTTCATATCAAAGTCAGATTTCATAGGGCAGGTAATAACAAGAATACAGAAGGAAAAGAAGAATTACAGCTCTTCAAAAGAAGGCAAATTACAAAAAGTTTGCATAGACTTTTCAAGCCCAAATATCGCAAAGCCTTTCAGCGTGGGGCATCTGCGTTCAACAGCAATAGGAAACTCCATTTACAGGATTCTTTCAGCCTCTGGGTACAAATGCATTGGTATTAACCACTTAGGAGACTGGGGCATACAATTCGGCAAGATGGTCGTTGCCTATAACAAATGGCTTGACAGGAAATCAATGGCAAAAGATCCTATAAAAGAGTTCTTCAGGCTTTATGTGAAGTTTCACGAAGAGGCTGAAAAAGACCCTTCTTTAGAGGATGAAGCAAGAGCCTGGTTCAGGAAGATGGAGCTTGGAGACAAGCAGGCGCTTAAGCTGTGGAAGCTGTTTAGCAAGATAAGCCTGATGGAAGTCAAGAGAATCTACAAGCTCATGGGTGTTAAATTTGATGCTTATACAGGAGAATCATTCTATAACAAGATGCTTGAGCCCACGCTTAAAATGCTTGAATCCAAGGGGCTTGTCTGCGAAAGCGAGGGAGCCACTGTTGTCAAGATGGAAGCTGATTCTCCTCCATGCATACTCAAGACCGGCGGGGAAACCAGCCTTTATGCAACAAGGGATATTGCAGCAGCAATTTACAGGTATAAGACCTACAAGTTCTCAAAGTCAATTTATGTGGTTGATGTAAGGCAGTCATTGCATTTTCAGCAGTTCTTTAAGGTGCTTGAGATGGCTGGCTTTGAATGGGCTAAAAATATGGTTCATGTTCCCTTCGGGCTTATCAAGTTTGAAGAAGGCGTAATGTCCACAAGAAAGGGCAATGTCATATTCCTGGAAGAGCTTTTTGGCAAGGCTGCAGAGCTTGTGGAAGAGAAGATAAAGGAAAAGAATCCAGGCTTGAAAAACAAGAAAGCAGTTGCTTCGCAGATAGCCATTGGCGCTGTGATATTCTGGGACTTGTCGCATGACAGGATAAGGGATATTGAATTCAGCTGGAGCAATGTGCTTGACTTTGAGGGTGAAACAGGACCTTATATCCAGTATACTTATGCAAGGGCAAAATCAATATTAAATAAGGCAAAGAAGGTTCCTTCCAAGGCAGACTTTTCACAGCTTTCAACCCCGGAGGAAAAGAGGCTTGCTGTGTTGTTGGGGGAGTTCCCGGCTGCTGTCAGTGAGGCTGCTTCTCATTACAAGCCTTCTATTGTGGCAAGGAAGGTTATTGAGATTTCACAGGCATTCAATGAGTTTTATCATAAGTGCCAGTGCCTTGCTGAATGCATTGACCCGAAGCTTAGGGATGCCAGGCTTATGCTTGTCTCCTCGTCAGCCATGGTAATCAAGAATGGGCTTTCCCTGCTTGGCATTGAAGCGCCTGAGCAGATGTAGTAGAAAAGTTTATAAAAGCATTTAAGTTTTCTATCTTTGGTGAAATAAATGGCAATAGCAGGAATAAATTTTGACAAGATTCTCGTTGAGAAATTAAAGCCAATAGAAGCTCCTTTGAAGATAAATTCAAATCTTTCATTAACGGATATTACAAAGGAAAAAGACACTGAAAAAGGCAGTGCCTTGCTGCGCTTTGATTTTGTGTTTAATTTAGATTATTCCCCTAAGCAGGCTGTTGTTGAAATAAAAGGACATATTTTTCTAAGGGATAAGGAGAAACAAGTTGACGACATAATTTCTACCTGGAAGAAGACAAAGAAGGTAAGCCCTGCATTGGCAGAGCAGGTAGTTAATGTTGCAATGTTGAAAAGCAATATCAAAGCATTGATTTTATCACAGGAATTTGGCTTGCCTCCGCATATTAAGTTTCCGACAATAGCGAGCAGGTAAATCAATTATCAAAGTTAAACAGATATTATGCATATCTTATGCAGTTATGCACATCTGAGTGGGGGTTGAACTGTGCCAATTAATGCAAAGAATCTTTTAGGTATTGGACAAGAGAAAAAAGATGATTTCAAGGATATAGTAAAAGCTTCCTTCTCGAGGGTAAAAGAGCATATTAATGCTGTTGAGGCAGGCATTAAGACAAATAATAATGAGCTTTCTGTGCAGAAAAATGCGTTTAACGCCATTCAGGAAGAGCTGAAAAACATTAAAAAAGAGCTTAACTCTCAAAAAGAGCCCATTTTAATGCTTCAAAATAGCCTTGAAGAGCAAAAAGGCCTTAATTCTTCACAAAAAAGCCAAAAAGAATCTGATTTTAATGGCTTAAAGTCTGATTTTTCAAGCCAAAATGAGCAAATTTCCACTATTTTTGATAAAATTAATACTATTTTAAAGAGATTAGACGAAATAGAGGCTAAAATTAGCGTATCTCCTAGTTCCATAGGAAATGAAGGGGTTTATTCAAATATTCATTCATTCAACATTCATTCATTCACTGGGCACGAAGAGCCTGAAAACAAGGAATCATCCCCGGCAATCCCCTTGGAACCCAAGCAAAAGATTGAAAGATCTGATTTTGCAATCTTGTCTTCGACCAGGCAGGAACTGATAGACAGGTTTTCCCAACTTTCAAAGCAGGAGCTGAGGACATTTTTGACAATATACGACCTGGAAGAGAAGGGAAATGTTTCCTATATCGACGTCGCGAAAAGGCTTAATCTTACAGAGGGATGCATTAGAACATACATAAGCAGCCTTATGCGCAAGAGAATTCCCCTCGAGAAAGTGAAGTTTAACAACAAGACAGTTGTGCTGCACATCCCCAAGGAATTCAGGGAATTAAGCATAAAGAACGAGCTTGTTGCAATATATTATGAGACCTCGCAGCCTGACCAGAGAAAATTAGAGCATTTTTGACGAGGGGAAATCATATTTTAATTATATTATTAAATTAAGTCTTATGTTTTATTTTAAATATCATATTGTCTTATCTATTAGCGCCTCGTAGATTCTTATTAGGTTTTTATTGAATTATAGGCTTGTTCTAATAAGGTTTATCTTGCTAAATCAGGCCTTAAACTCATTTATCCCCTTGGAGCATGTAAATTAATAACTGCAGCCTGAATATTCCCCCTCGTCAGGCTCTAGATGCGATATAAGGCTTGTTTTTTCTCTTTATCCTGTGTTTTTACCCTCGGATATTTCTTATCGCCTGCAAAATCTCTTATTTACCTCATTTTATCCCTTATCATTTCCCTTTGGGCTAGGCAGATATATCTTTTTTCCTTATAAAACTCATTTTCTCCAAGAAATACCCTACTCTGCTACTTAATCCTACATTCTTATACCCTCTTCCCCTCATTTTTCCCTCTAATCCCCTCTTAACTGCCTTAAACACCTCTTTTTATCTCAAAAATACCCTCTCAGTCATTATATTTCCTCATTTTTCCCTATTCTGCCTCAAAGCTGCTTTTGAAACCCTTATTCTGAACTCTCTTAACTCTCATTTTTTGAGGAATATTCTATTTTCAACCCATTTTTCCAGTTATTCTGCCTGTTTTCAATCATATGAACTCTCATTTTTTGGCTATTTTTTGCGTATAATCACTCTTTTTTGCTCCCTCGGGTTGTTTTTATCTCTTCTATTCTCTTTTTCAGGCCTGCTTTTTCTTCTTATTTTTTGTTCTTTTTTAGCCTGTTTAATCTATTTTTTTTGTCTTTTAATATGATTTTCAGCCATTTTTCCATGATTTTTCTCCTTTTTCTGCCTGAAAATATGCTTTTTGTGTTTTCCCTCGTCAAAATCATTAAAATGATGCGTTAGTAATGCGTAGGCGACGCGTCGGTAACGCTTCGGCGACACGTTAGCAGACGTCTGTAAACTGTCGGTAAACAATGGAAAGCTTTAATAATAAGTTGTGCTTTACTATCTGTATGCCTAGCTTTTTAGAAACACTAAAACAAAAATTTTTCACCAATTCTTCTGTTCAAACACCAAAGCTTGACAAGACTGATGCTCTTGAAAAATCAGTCCAGCAGTCTTTTGGAAATCTTAGAAAAGACATGGAACACATTTCAAAACTACTTCATTATTTCAACGCAGCAAATCAGAAGCAATCAAAGCAGCTTGCAATGATTGAACGAAGATTGAAAGCGGTTGAAACAATTAAGGTTAAGGCATCGGAGGAAGAGCTGGTGGAAAATGAGGAAGATGAGGCAGCAGAGCGCGCTTCCAGTATTGAGGATGACGAGAATCTGTGGGATTCGCTTACAGAGACTCAGCAAAAACTATGCTGGAAGCTTGCCGCACTGCAAAAGGAAATGCCTGACCAGTGGATAAGCCTTAAGTACCTCGCCCAGGAACTTTATCCTGACAAGGAATACGGAGCAATAAGATCTACATTATCGCAGTTTGTAACTGCCCTCGAGGAAATGGGCTTTGTAAAAAGAAAGAGAAAAGGCAAACAAGCATACATTATTTCAACAAATACAAACCCCTGCCTGAAAAGAAAAATGCCTGTATTGGATGTTGTTAAACAAAAAACTAAAAACTTTAAGAAATTCTAAGAACTTATTCCAGTATGGCTGCTTTCGGAGCTGCTGCTAAAATCCTTTTTTTAAGAGCTTCTGGAATCATTATCCCTCGTCCTTTTGCGTCAAAAAGCAATGGAAGAATATCATTCTCTATCTTCTTTATTTCATACATATTCTGCATAAAATTGCCTTTTTTCATCATTTCAGCCTTAATAGACTCTATTTTGCTTACTCTTAATTCAATCTGGATAGTAAGATCTCTTTCCTCTTTTCTTATCAAATCCTCTTCATTTACCTTGGTATCATCGTCGGGTATCTCTCTCATCTCAATAATTGGCCTTTCAGAAGGTATTGCAACAGGCTTTATCATGTCGCTTTGCTTTAATTCCTCTATTTCCTGCTCAACGCTTTTTTCATAGGGCTTGTCAGACAATGACTTGAAATTTGTTTTTTGCATTTTCTCGAGCCTGTCTCTTACAGGTATTAATTCTTTTCCCATTAAGCGCCCTCCTTTACAATTGAATCCATCGGGCTTTTTACTTTCATAAGCTGCTGCTTGCTGATTTGCGTATAAAATTGTGTTGTTTGCAGGTTTGAATGAGCAAGAAGTTCCTGGATAATCCTTATGTCTGTCCCGTTTTCAAGAAGATGTGTTGCAAATGCATGCCTTAGGCCGTGGCAGTGAACATGCTTTTTCAAGCCTGCTCTTTTTGCAGCCCTCATTATTATGTCCTGAACAGCTCTTGCTGTTATTTCTCTTGAATTGCCGGGAAACAGGAATTCCTGGTTTTCTTCCAATTCCAGGCTATAATCTTTAAGGTCTTTTATCAGTTGCTCTGAAAGTATGAAAAACCTGTCTTTTCCCCCCTTTCCATGCTTCAAAAGCCCGCTTTTTTCTTCCATGTTTATATCCTTGACTTTCAGGGATGCGCATTCTGAAACCCTTAAGCCGGAGGCATACATGAATTCTATCAAAAGCTTGTTTCTTAGGCTGCCTGCATTTTCTATGAGAACCATAACCTCTTCTCTTGTAAGTATTTCAGGGATTTTGCGCTTGTGCTTTGGAGTCTTGATTTTTAGCATGATTCCCTTTTCCAGCATGTTTTCATAGAAAAAGGCCAAAGCTGACTTTGCCAGTGAGACAGAAGAAGCCTCATTTCCTTTTGATAATAAGTCTGCCAGGAAAGCCTTGA
Source organism: Candidatus Nanoarchaeia archaeon (assembly GCA_041659245.1). Classification (GTDB taxonomy): domain Archaea; phylum Nanobdellota; class Nanobdellia; order SCGC-AAA011-G17; family GW2011-AR17; genus UBA9640. The sequence continues at coordinate 11,173 of JBAZYQ010000013.1, read as the reverse complement.
CATCTTCTGTTGTAATCTGCTCAGGCGCCTTTTTTGAATATTCCAGAAACTTCTCATTAAAATAACAATACATGCGGATTGTTCTTTGGCTCTTTCCCTGAATCTTGAGCTCAGTTTCAATCCTCTTCTTTACCTCAGAAATGTCCATTTACCTACCTCTTTTGTATCAAACATCTATATCTATGATAATTGAGGTATTTTTAATATATAAGCCTTCGTATAATCAATAAAAGCTATAAAAAACACACGTATAATGTATATTATACGAATATTTTATAATCCCTTCTTTTCTTTCTCTTCTTGCATCTTTTCTTTTGCTTCTTTTATGGAAGCCACAGTGGCATATCCGAATGCAGCGCCACTCATAAGGCACATTCCTAAAATCATGCCATAAACTATGCATCCATTATAAGGGGAGGGTTCTTCGCTTGATTTTGCAGCTTCAACCGCATTTTCATCTATTAAAAGAAATTCATCTATTCCTTTATACGTTGACATGCCTGCAAAATATAATGACACTGCAAGCCCCAATCCTGCTACTGCAGTTATTACATAATTGGGCAATTGCCTGGCAATACGTAGAAATCGATTATGAGCTGGCTTTTTTTGCACAGGGGTATCTTTTGAAACAATGGCTTCAAGTCCACCCTTGCTTTGTTCTTCCATACGGGTTTTCCTAGGTTATCATATGTTATAAGAGGTTAAAAACATTGGCTTTTGCCATGCTTAAAACATTTAAGAAATTCTTACAGTTAAAAAAACTGAAAAAAATAAAAAGAGGCGCGGCAGCCGGCTAAAGAAAGCCGGAAAAAATTCTTTTAAAGCTCCTTTTCAGGATCCTTAATTCATTCTTTCCTTCTTCTGTGAGACTATAGGTCTTCTTTCGGCCGAACTTCTTGTAAGAAACCAGCTTCATCTTCCGTAGGAATTTGAGCGCTGGATATATGGTTCCGGGGGTGAGTTTCGTGCCGAATTTTTCCCCTATTGCCTTTGCCAGTTCGTCTCCGCAAAGCCTCTTTTTATTTAATTCGTGGAGCAGCTTGAACGCGAGTAAACCTTTCAGCTTCAGGTGTTTTGGCTGCTCCATGATATATAAGTGCCGAGGATATTTATAAATACTTATATTGTATATCATATATATTGTAGTAGCTATATATAGCTTATAATATATATTTGATATACAATAATAGGTTATACTATATATAGTTTAAGCAATATATTGGACATCAAATATATACTTTGATGTTTTGATATTTTCTTAAAGGTTTTAAGAACAAAACTTATGAAAAAATCAAATCAAGGCAAGAAAAAAAGCAGTTGAAATCCTTTTTTTGACTTTTGCGCCAAGCCAGAAAAATTTCTTCTTGCTGCTTGTGTGCCAAACCATTCTTTGCCGCGGTTTCGTATCGTCAAATCTCATTTCAATCCGCCTGCTTAAGGGAAATTCCGTGGTTTTTCCAGTTGGCAGTTTTCTCAGCTTGCTGCTTAGTATTTCGCTTATCGTGTCCATCTGCAGGCATTCAGGCAGAACGCCTGTGATAATATTATAGGGAAGGCTTTCGTTTTCCATTTCTATCACCTCTCGAGTTTTACGAAGAGAGGTTCAGGACAAAGTCCTGCTACCTCAAGAATAAAAAATGAGAATTTGATTTATAAACAAACTGCGTCAGGTTGGCAAGTGGCAAGTGGTTAAGATAATGTTGTCTGCGACTTTATTTTCTTGGCAGCAATCTGCTTTGGCCTTATCTTGGAAACCCTTCCGCCATTGGAGGTAAAATCCCCTTCTATTTCTATAAGCCCTGCCTCTTCAAGCGATTTAAGTTTCCTGTGAAATGTCCTGTAAGCCTTGTCAGACTGCAGCTTGAACAATTCATACAATTCAGTGCCTGTCTTGCCTGCGTGCTGCTTTATCAAGGGGAGCATTATCTTTTCATCGTCGTCCAGTTCGCTTTCTTTTCTTGCTGTAAAACAAGCCATTTTTTCAATTGCCTTCTCAGCATGCTCTTTTTTTATTTTTCTTGAGCCTTTTTTCTCTGCAATGCTGCCTGCTTCCCTCAATAATGCGATTCCATACCTTAAATCGCCTGCATCATGCGCTCTTTGCGCAATAAGCTCAAGTGCTTCTGCTTCCCATACTCCCTCCACAAAAGCTGATTTTGCCCTTTTTCTGAGGATATCCTCTGTTTCTGCAAGCGTGTATTTTTTGAATTCAACTGTTTCAGGAGTTAATCTTGATTTTACTCTTGCATCTAGCTCTGAAAGCCATTCCCTGTAGTTTGTGATAAGAAATATGCATTTTTTGTTTATGTCTTCCAAAAGCTGGTAAATTATCTGCTCTGTCTCAAGCTTGTCCACCTCGTCAAGCACAAACACAGCAGCATTCCTGTTGATTATGTTTGCAATTTCCCTGAAAAGCTCATCAGTGTTCCTGTTTTGTATCCATTTGTATCCAATCTGGTCGCATATTTCAAGGATTATTTTATGCGGTGTGTCTTTTTTCCAGCAGTTTATGTAAATCGGCCTTACCTTGTCATCAAAGCCCTTTTCTTCCAGCTCTCTCAGGACCCATCTTACAGCTGCTGTTTTCCCTATTCCCGGGTCGCCTGTTATGATAATATTCTTTCCCATCCTGTTTGCAAGAAGAAGCCTTATGCATTCAGCAAGATAATGCTGCTCGTTTTCCCGATGAGGCAGTTCTTTCGGGAGATATTCATAATCCAATGCAATCTCGTTTGTAAAAAGAGATTCATCAGCTGAAAGCATATCTTTGAACAAGTCTGCCATGTGGATTATGATATTTGATGTGTTTTTATGCATTGTGGTAATGCAAACGTTAAATAGAAAGCGGTTTGGAATTCACTCTTTATTTTCTATGATAGAATTCTTCAAGTGTTTTTTCTTCTATCAGATGCCTTATGCTTTCAAAATCTTCCTCGTCTATCGGCTTGCAGTTCATGCATGGGCGGTAGCCTTCCCTTACTGCATCTTCCAATGAATGGAAGAATACCCTATTCTCTTTTTTCATCCTCATGCCTGTTTTGCAGTCCAGTCTTCCGAATATTTTACCTCTCTTATAGCCTGCATATTCTCCGGGAATGGGGCTTTCTATTATTTCGCCGTCTTTTAGAATTTTGTAGAGCTTCATGCTTCAATCATGCTATTATTCCTTATTGAAACCAATCTGATTCCTGCGCCTAAAATCAAAGCAGCTGAAATGACTGCCATATGCTCCTTGCCGGAGCCTGAGATTAAGCTGATTGCAGTGTCTATGCCCAGCTTATTTTTTAATTTTTCTACAATTATATTTTTCATGTCTTCTATCTCTCCGTCCGGGTTTATTTCAATGAATTCAAACTTCTTTTCGTGCTTAAAGTTTTCCATGCTGAATTTCGGAGCTATTAAATAAATATTAGTCCAGTCTGCTGATTTCATAATCCTTGAAACCTCAATCCACGTCCCTTTTCCTGTTGAGAGGCAGGCTATCAGGTCTGTCATATAAATCTCGCCTCGTCAGAGTATTGCTCGCACTTTTTAATATCTGATTCTGTAAATCCAAGAAAGCGCTTTGCAATTCTTTGTTCCCTTCTCATTGTAGTCTGTGACAATAAAACATTATCTGCGCAAAAAGTAATTTTTACTCCTGCGTCAAACAGCTTCTTTGCAGGATGCTCTTTTGCCTCTTTTATTATGCCTGTATGCACATTGCTTGTAACACAGCATTCAATGGTTGTGCCAAAAGCCTTTGCCTGCTGCATTAATTTTTCATCGTCTGCCAGTAAAACACCGTGCCCTATCCTGTTTGCGCCTATGCTGATTGCATATCTCAGATAATCAAGGCTGTCTTTTACTTCTCCTGCGTGTATTGTCAGCTTTAATCCTGCTTTTTGTATAATCTGAAATGCCTCGTCATGCACCCACGGCGGGTTGTTTGCCTCTGCGCAAGCCAGGTCAAAGCCTGCAATTTGGTATTCTGGATGCCTTTTGCTGTAATAGCAGGCTAATATTGCTAGCTCGACAGAACTGTCTGCGTTTTGATGCCTTAATGCGCAAAATATCTGTGAAGTTTTTATTCCAAAATCTTTTTCGCCTTGCTTTAGCCCTCTGTGAACAGAATTAATTATATCCTCTATTTTCAGCCCACTTTCTTTGTGAAGAAAAGGACAGTATCTTATTTCAGCATAATCAACACCTTTATTCTTCTGATCCTCGCATATTTCATATGCAATCCTGCTTAGTGCATATTTCGTCTGCATTACTGATAAGGTTGTTGAGAATGTGTTAAGGCATTCTTTCTGAGTCATTCCTTGCTTGAATCTTATCTGCTCTACTAATTCATCCGGCTCGTATGAGCTCAGTTTTATTCCGTCGTGCTTTGCCAAATCAATTAGAGTGTGTATTCTCATTGAGCCGTCGAGGTGCAAGTGCAGTTCTGATGCCATTGGCTCTTGATATATTTGCTATATTTAAATAAGTTTGCTAAGAATTTCCGGAAATTTTACGCCTTTGCCGGAAATTTATTTTTTGTTCTTTTGCTCCAGAAATACAATGCAATATAAGCAATCATTATTGCGCTGTAATTTGCAATCATGAACCACTTCTGCCCCCATGAAATGCCGTTGAATTTCCAGTTGGATATTGGCCATAGGAACGGCGTTGGATAAAATTGGTATGAATGCGTTGGAATGTCTATAAGGATATGAATAAGCCATCCAAGCATCGCCCACATTGGCTTTCTGAAAAGGAAATAAAATATTATGAAAAAAGCAACGAACGTGAACAGGCTGTGTGTTATGTTATACATTACAGATACTATCTGGAATATTGGTATTGTGTCTCTTTGCGCAGGCTCCATTGCCTCAAAATGCTGAAAATCCAGGGCTGTTCCGCCGAATAGCAGGCTCAATAGCATCCAGGCTGTCATTAATCCGAATGAGAAGACATCAGGCGCTATTCCCCAGAGAACTGCTTTCCAGATTGTTATTTTTCTTTTGAGATGCAGGGAGATTGTTTTTATTATTGCTCCTGTCCATAATGCATGCGCAAAGACGTCCATTTGATTTGAGAGGGGCTTTCTTGTTTAAATAAGTTGGTTATTGAAATTATGTGTTTTATTTGTCACTTCGTTCCAAACTCCCTTCGCTTGCGCTCGGAAGGATTTGTCACTAAACCCCTAAAATGCGAAAGCTTTATATAGTACTTCTATTTTAACCCCATAGTGATAAAATCCAGAGGATTTTAAGGGGTATTCGGAGGGTAAATAGAATGACATACAAAGAAACAATATTAGACAAGACAGGATTTGCTGCATTAAAGCTATACAACTTTATGTTTTCAGAAGCAAAAATAAATCCTGAATTATCAACGCTTGAGAAGGCAGCTCTGACAGTCGGTATAAAGGCAGACAAATGGACAGGCGGCTTAATCGGCGCAATAGAAAGGTTAATGTGAGGGGGCAATAAAAATGAAAACACTAACAAAGATATTAGGCGTGGGCGGCCTTGTGGCTGCTTTGGGAAGCGGATGCGAGAAGAGGGATGTTTCAGCAGTCGGGGAAACCATAGTTGTAACAAAACCAGGGGGATGCGAAATTGTAAAAGAATTTACCCGCAATCCTGACGATCAGGTTTATAATATGGTTTGCGAGGAAAACGGCAAAAATGTATATTATGACAGGAGATTTGCCGACGAGAAGTGGACAAGAGTAATATTTGAAGATGGCAATGTATATTCTGAAAATCCACAGGGAGGACAATAAAAATGGCACAAAACGAAGCGTTATTGAACAAGCTAAGGACAATATTTGACCTTAACATATACGAGGCAAAGATATGGACAGGCTTGCTCCAGAAGGGCGTGGCGTCAGCGTCAGAGCTGGCGGACATTTCAGGCGTTCCGAGGTCGAGAAGCTATGATGTTCTTGAGACACTTGAAAAGAAAGGCTACATAATGCAAAAGCTCGGAAAGCCGATGAAGTATGTTGCTTTAAAGCCTGAAGAGGTAATCAAAAGGCTGAAGAGCAGGATATCAGAAAGGGCAGACGAGCATGTAAAGGAGCTTGAAACAGTAAACACTACAAGCATATTTCAGGAGCTTGAATTGCTGCACAAGCAGGGCATTGACAAGGTTGAGCCGACAGAAATGACCGGATTGCTTAAGGGAAGAAAGGCAATACACGACCACCTGAAGACCCTGGTTGCAGATGCAAAAACCTCAGTGACAATAGTCACAACACAGCAGGGCTTGTTCAGGAAAGTTGATGCTTTGAAGCACAGCTTGAGAAGGGCAAAGGAGAGAGGCGTCTCAGTAAGAATAGCCGCTCCTGTTGAAGGCAATACTCTTCCTTCTGAGCTGAAAAACATAGCTGAAGTAAAGAAGTTCGAGTCTGCAAAAGCAAGATTCGTTCTTGTTGACGGCCAGCATGTTGTTTTCATGACATCAGATGACAAGGATGTGCACGAATCCTATGACTCAGCAGTCTGGGTAAATGCGCCGTTCTTCGCATCAGCCTTCGGGCAGATGTTTGAAAGCACATGGCAGAAGCTTGAGAAGGCTTAAGATGGCAGACAAACCATTGGAAGGAATAGTTTATCCATGCATAGGGGCTTTTGGCATAGCAAACGCAAACTATCCGCCTTCAATCAGAATAGCGCCTGTTCCTTCATGGGATGATTATCCGTGGGATATGTTTTATTCAGGGGATCAAGTTGCTTCATCTCTTGAATGGGACGATTGTCCTTGGGATAGTTTTTATTAATTTTTTATTTTTTTAATTTAGTTTAGGGGGTATTGGAAATATGGCAGATGAAATACTAAAAGTAGATGACTTGGAAGCAATCACAGCTGAATTAGGCGTGAATATGCCTGCTGAAAAGATGATTATACAGGCTGACATTGTGAGAGATAATGCTTATGCTGCCGCAGGCAGGGCGTCTGAGCTTTTGATGGGATTAAGCAATGAATTGATTTCATCGCTTCACGGGAAAAGGTTTGAAGAAGAGATTAACACTTATAGCGGCAGAAAGGCGGTAGTAATCGCTAAAAGGAAGGCTGTTACAATTGATGCCAAGACATATAACAATGATCATGGTGACGGCTTTCTTGTGAAAGTGAACCCTTCTAAAGGAAGAATCATAATTAATCTTGAAAGCAAGCAAAGCGCTGTAAAAAAAATGCCTTTCATTGCAGGAGCGGCTGTATCTCTAACAGTTGGGACATTAATTTTAGGGCCAATAGGATGCGGTCTTGGGGCGATTCTTGGTTTGCTTCCAGCTTTTGAATCAAATTGCAGGGGACTTCCATTGGTGGATTATAATACTGAAAAGATGTTTAGAGATTATGAGCATTTTGTTTATTCTCAAGGGATATCTCCTGAAGAAGCAAGGCAGTTTTTTGATGATTACATTGCACTTCCGGGAACACTGTATCATGCTATTGAAAATGTAATAAGCAGGAACAAGCTTCTTGCTCAGGATTTGGACGTTAAGCACAGCGAGCTAAGGCTGCTTGAGGAGAAACTAAGATGAGCGGAGAAATAACGACTGCAGATGATCTTGAAGATATTGCGCGTCAAGTAGGCAGCAATATGACTGCTGAAAAGATGATGATTCAGGAAAGCGTTGTCAGGGATAATGTTTATCTTGCCACAAGCAGGGCGTCAGAGCTTTTGCTTAAGGTAAGCAATGATTTGGTTTCTGCGCTTAACGGAGAGTTTTTTGAGGCAGATATAGAAACTTATCGCGGCAGGGATGCAAAATTAACAGTAAAGGGAAAGGTTGTGAAAATAGATGCCAAAGTTTGCTCATATATAGAAGAAGGATATAAAGATGGTTATCTCATAAAAGTATGTCCATCCAAGGGAAAAATTAGGATAAATCTTCAAAATCAGGCAAGCGAGGCAAAATTTTTGTTTTACTTCTCAGCAAAAATGTTGTTGCTTCCTTGTCTTGCAGCCGCAGGTGCATTGGTTGGAGGCGAATTGGGGGCGGCTACTGGGACATTAGCAGGTATTATCTTAGCTGTTGATTCTTTTTCAAAAGCGTCTCCGCTTAAAAATTATAATAATGATACCTTGTTCAGGAATTATGCTCGTTTTGCTTTGGATGTATCGCCTGAAGCAGCAAAGGAATTCCTTGATGATTACTTGGCTCTTCCGGGCATTGTATATGGCGCTGTTGAGGAAGTCATAAGCAGAAACAAGCTTTTGGTTGGAGATTTGGATGCAAGCAATAAAAAGCTTAGTCTGCTTGAGGAGAAGCTGAGATGAGCGGAGAAATCGTAAAACCTGAAGAAGGAATTACATTGCCTAAGGGTTTTGACGATTTGGTTTCATGGCTTGCTGCTAATTATGAAGCAGAGCCTGTATTAATAAAAGATATTTCTTTGGATGAAAGGTTTGTGCAGACTGGCGTGCAGGCTGCGGATGTCCTGATTCGAATGGCGGGCACGATAAACACATTATTCAAGGGACAAATTTTATACCAGCGTAAGCCGCTATATATCGAGCTAAAAAAAGGGGAAATGCATATTCATGGCAGAATAGATAAGTATGCCGCCTATTTTGGAGCAGCCATAAAGCCGGATGAGGGGAATATTTTGTTATCTTATTGCGATTATATTGAGCAGCGTGAAAATAGTTCTAGCAGTCTCTCTTTTTTTTGGGCGTCTCTTTTGGGTAGGGAGGGTTGTGTTTTGCGTTGGTTGGAGCCAAAGCCAGCTTTTGAAAGGCTTGAGGAGATATATAACAAAAGAAAGACGCTTGAAGGAAAAGCAGCTATATTAAAATGTTATAATCAATTTCTGGATATGCCTGAAAAGGTTTACAACTGGATTGAAGGGCTTAAGAAGAACCAGGAAGCAAGAAATGAAACTATAGCTAGTCAGCCACGGATGCAGGCGGAAGTTATCAATAAGGGATTGGAACAAATTGGCGGCTTTGAAGAAAAGCTGAAAGTGCTTGTTTCAGACCCGCTTGAAGAGAGATTCGCACTGCTTGAGGAGAAACTAAGATGAGCAACGACAAGATGCTGGAAGAAAGAATAGCTGCTGCGTGCAATACTTTCAGGATACCTGATGATGACATTGAAGAATTTGCAAGCACTGTCCTAAGCATGCTGGATGCTATAAAACAATCAGGGCTTGAATATGGTGTGGATGAATGCAGGCTGGATTTTGATGCTTATACAGGCGCTGTAAATGATATCAAGAATATGCCCGGGGCTCCTGCAAAAGAAGAGCAGGCGCAGCTTGCGGCTTTTACAGCAGGATATATCTCTGCGGTTGAATACTGCTATCAAAATCCGCTGATAAGGGCTCAATTTAGGGAACAATTATTGAAAAGAATGAGGAATTAACATGGAATTCAACATCGACGAGCTTATTGAATCCTGCTGCGCTGATTTTAATATTCCTGAAGCTGAAAAAGAAAAATTCAAGCAGGAAATTTCTGAAATATCAGATAAACTAAGCAAAAGCACTGACAAGCTTGACACTATGGGCATAAAACAAACAATGAGAGACTATGCGCAGGCAGTGACTGACATTTATGGCCCAAAAAGTACGGAATCAATAGGAATGGCATTGAAACATGCATCTGTTTTTGTTGCTGCAATGCATCAGATTGCATATGAGGAAGGCCGTTCTCACGTAATGAATATGCATAAAGCCACTAACTGGAATTAGACATTCAGGCACTAAGATTTATAAAGGATATTGTTGTATTTCTACTCTATGGACGACATAAAACAGCTCTTAGGCTCGCTTCATCCGCTGGAGAGAAAGACTCTTCCAAAGCTGAAACAAGGCATTACTCTGGGCGAATTAGTTGTTGAAACAGGGCTTAAGGAAATTGAGGTAATGAGAGCCCTGCAGTGGATGGAAAACAAAGGCATTCTCAAGATTAGCCAGGAATTAAAGGAAGTAATAAACCTTGACAAGAATGGAGTTAATTACAAGGAAAAAGGGCTTCCTGAAAGAAGGTTCCTTGAGCAGATAAAATACAAGAAAGAGGCAAGAGTTTCTGATATTGTTATACCGAAGGATGAATTAAACATTGCAATAGGCGCATTAAGGAAAAAAGCCGCAATAGATTTGAGAAAAGACGAAAGCGGAAATCTAATGGCTTCAATCACAGAGCAAGGCAAGGCATTAATCCAGAAAGAAAGCTTTGAAGAGATATTCCTGAAAAAGCTTCCAATGGAAGTTTCAAGATTAAAGCCTGAAGAAAAATTTGCATATGACTCATTAATAAAAAGAAAGGAAATAATAAAGGCAGATGTTGTAAAGATAAGAACAGTGAATATGACTGACATTGGATTAAAGCTTTCAAAAGAAAAAATAAGCTCAAATTTCATAGACACAATAACAACTGAAATGCTCAAGGAAATCTCGTGGAAAGGAAAGGATTTCCGCTCCTATGACATTAAAATCAATGTTCCAAAGGTATTTGCAGGCAAGAAACAGCATTACAGGGCATTCATTGATGACATAAGGCACAAATTAATCTCTTTGGGATTCAAGGAAATGAAAGGCAATGTTGTTGAGACTGATTTCTGGGACATGGATGCGTTGTACATGCCGCAGTTCCATTCAGCAAGGGATATTCACGATGCTTATTATGTCAAGGACCCTAAATATGGGATTATAGACGAAGCAATACTGAAAAAAGTAAAGGCAGCGCACGAGAACGGCTTTAACACAGGAAGCCGCGGCTGGAGATATAATTTTGACACAGTGAGGACAAAGAGATTATTATTAAGAACACAAGGAACAGCCTGCTCTGCAAGAATGCTTGCTTCAAAAGACCTGAAAATTCCGGGAAAATACTTTGGAATCACAAGATGCTTCAGGTACGATGTTGTTGACGCAACACATAATGTTGATTTTAACCAGACAGAAGGCATTGTTGTTGAAGAAGGGCTTAACTTCGGGCATTTGAAAGGATTATTGAAAATGTTTGCAGAGGAATTTGCGCAGACAGATACTATCAAGATAGTTCCTGATTATTTCCCATTCACAGAGCCATCAGCAGGATTGATGGTAAAGCACCCGGTATTAGGATGGATAGAGCTTGCAGGCTCAGGAATATTTAGGCCGGAGCTCACAAGGCCTTTGGGAGTCAATGTGCCTGTAATTGCCTGGGGATTGGGCATGGACAGGATTGCAATGTGCGCCATGA
>JBAZYQ010000012.1:0-23744 GCA_041659245.1 Candidatus Nanoarchaeia archaeon | reverse complement strand
TTTGATTTTGGCTTATGCGGAATTACAGTGGACGAAGCATTTTCCTCAGGAGTTTCAATTTCTTCAGCAGGAGTAAACTCTATCTCAAGCCTTATTGTCAGGGAAGCTCCTTCACTGCTTTGCGCTGTTATGCTTCCAAAATACTTGCCGGGCTCTGCATTCTTTTCCCTGTTAATAAAAATCTTCTGCGAATAAACAGCGTTTGGCAATAATTCAGGAACAGATGTCTCATTAAACTCAAGGCTTGAAATGCCTGAAGAGGTAAACAGAATGTTATGCAAAGGCAGTGAATTAATGTTCTTGAACTCAACAGCACCTGCAATAACCTGGTTTGCTTTTGCTGAGTTTTTTATTATGCTTATGTTTTTTACAGTGACAAGAGCGCCTTCAAAAGATTGTTCAGTGATTTGTGTCGTATTAGCAGTTATATTCTCTGCAGATGTCTTGTTCTCCTGCTTTAATGCAATCACAGGAATATTATATGAAAGAGGACCTGCTGAAAGCATGAGCACTGCATCGCTCTTCAGCTTTGAAGCATCATAATTCACAATAAGTGTTTTTGACTGCCCGTAAACAAGGGATATTGAATTTCTTACAGGCGTTAAAGCAGTGTCAGAAACAGACACAGAAATATCAATAGGAGAGCCGGCAGTATCCCTAAGCGATATCCTGAATGATGAGGAATAAGGGCTGATTTTTATAATTGCAGGCGTTATTATAAATGCATTGCCTGGCACTACAGCAAAAGCAGAGCTTGCATTTATTTCTTTTAACACGCCGGATTCCATAACCTTGTCTGAGGCATACAGCTTGTAATTTCCGCTCAAGGAATTAGGCAGGTTAAAATAAACAAAATATTCCTTATTGCCATAATCATAATAAAAAAAGCCAACAGAAACTTTTGCGTTTGAAGAGTCAAGCAATGAAAGTTTTGTAACGGCAAAATTATCCATTGCAACTTTTGCAGTTACTGTCTGCCCTGCAATAAAAGAATTGCCGTTAAGCAACAAAGTAATATTTGCGGCAAATGCGCAATTAACTGAAATAAGTGCAAAAAAAATTAAAAATAATATTGTCTTTTTCATGATTACTTGCCAAGCAGTTTTCTCGCTTCTGCCAGTGACTTGTCAAGCTCTTCATCCTTTGCTCTTGGAGAAGATCTTGCAAATCCTGAAGTTCTTGTAGTCATCTGCTTCATTGGAGGAACTTTGGAAGGCCCCATTGCAGGCATTCCAATCGGCTTGGGAAATGAATAACCCGGCTGTCCTGGCTTTGCTTTTGGTTTTGCGCCGCCAAACTTCTTGGCAGCAAATATTCCGCCGGCAATAACAATAAGGGCAATCAAAGCAATTATAATCCAGTTTGTTGAGCCGCTTGCTGTTGAGGCAGCATCTGTGCAGTCCTCTGCGCAAGTTTCCTCTGTTTCATCGCCATTGCATGAGCCGTCTCCGCAAACAGGGTCTGCAGAAGTTGAAGCGCAGTCTTCTTCGCAGCTTCCGTCTTCTGATTCAGTGTCATCGCACTTGCCGTCTCCGCATGAGCAGTCAGCAGGGCAGTTGGCAGTTGTTTCGCCATAGTCAACATCGCATATTGTGTCATCATTGCAGTCAGAATAAGGAGTAGTATCAGTATCTTCTTCTGTTGCAGTGCAGTCGTCAGGGCAGTTTATTGCATCTTCTCCTGCCTCTGCCTGACATTCGCCGTCATCATTGCATATTGAAGGAATATTCTCCTCTCCTGAAGGAGCTGTGACAGCATCATTAAAAGCAGCATACAATGCAACTGCTGTTTCTTCAACAGTTCCAAGGCTTCCGTCTGCTTTTTGCTTTGTTTTCAGCCAGTCAATTGCTTTTGTAACCTGCTCTGAATAAGCAGCATCATCTTTCAATGCAAGAACAGCAAGCGCAGTCTTCATTACAGATTTTTCAAAGCTTCCGTCTGTTTTCTGAATTTGCTTTAATGAAGCAAGGTATCTTGCGTCTTTTGTTGCAAGGTATAACAATGCATTATCTTCAGGGCTTGTTTCTGAGTATGAATCCATCAAGTACATCTTCACGTCAACTGACAATCCTGTTTCCTTTGCAGCCCATGCAGCATACATTGAAGAATCTTTCTTGCAGGATGAATCTCTCGGTCCTGCGCCAAAGCAGCCGTTATTGATTGTCAAGTCAGCCTTGTCGCCTGTTGCGCTTGAAAGTATGTAATAGCTATTTGAGCTCCTGTAAACAAGGGATATTACCTTGCTTCCTTCCAATGCAGTGCAGTCAACGCTAATCTTTGTTCCAGGATTATTTAATATGCTTGTGCTTACGTCTCTCACATTTAGGAAATAGCTGTTTGAGCCTTCTGTGAATCTTCCTGCCACAACATTGACTGTCTTGTCTTTTGTCTGGTTGTTTATTTCCCATTCAAGCTTGCAGGTTCCTGTCTTGTCATTTGAAACCTCAATAAGCCAGTCGCCTGAAAGCGAGGAGGGTATGAGCATTCCCTGCAGTGATGCCTGTATGTCAGACATGTTGTCAAGCCTTTGCAGCTTGTTCATTGCAAGCATTGCCATTGCAGTGTCTTTTGTCTTGCAAGGCGATGAAGGAAAGCAATAATTTGAGGATTGCTGCGAGAAAACCCAATTAAGAGAGTTATCAGCAGAAGAGGACATTGTGCCTGTCTTGTCTATTGCGAGTATTGCCCATGAGGTGCTAATCACATTGTTAAAAGAGCCTGCTGAATCATCCTGCGCCATAAGCCAGGCATATGCGCTTTGCGCGCTGAATTCTGCAGCATTGGCGGTTGATATTACAAGGCAAAAAACAAGCAATATTATGGTTAGTTTTCTCATGGTTATACCTCTTTTTCCTATATATTCGAAAATAGTGATTTTCGGATATCCGAAACGCTATGCGTTTCGTATATATAATGGATACCCTTGATTAAATCAAATAACTATTTAAAGCTTTCTTCATGGCTTTTAGACTGTATGGACGAAAAAATTGAAGATTTCAAAAAAAGCAATAAGCTTGAATATTACGCAAAGGGAAAAAGGTCTTTTGTTTACAGGCTGAAATACAAAAATAAGGAAGCAGTCCTGAAGGAAGAAAGCGCGGACAGCACTGCAATCTGCAGAATTCAGAATGAGGCAAACTGGCTTAGAACCCTGAATAAGGAAGGCATAGGTCCAAAGCTATATTATGAAGGAGAAAGTTTTATTGTGATGGAATTTGTAAATGGAACAAGGATTATTGAATGGGCAAAGAAAGCGGAAAAAGATGATTTGAGAAAGATTCTTCTTGATGTTATGAAACAGTGCAGGAAGATGGACATTATGCAGGTTTCAAAAGAGGAGATGCACAATCCGTGGAAGCATATAATTGTAACTCAAGATAAAAGCCCGGTGATGATTGACTTTGAAAGATGCCACGTGGATATTACTCCAAAAAATGTGACTCAGTTCTGCCAGTTTTTGATGTCTGAAAAATTCTACCAGATTCTTGAGGCAAAAGGCATTGAATTTGAAAAGGGAAAAATAATTGCTTGGCTTAAGTCATATAAGTCAGGCAAGGATGTTTTCAATGATATTTTGAAAGCTGTTTCACTTAAATCTTGAAATGCAGCCCTTGCAAAGCCCCTTTGAAACATCAAAGCAGTCTTCGCACACCAATCTGCCGCATTTCATGCATGTGAATTTTCCAAGCTTTTTTCCGCAAATATTGCATGTCATTAATCTTTCCATAGGAAATATGATGTCAGAAAGATTTATTAACTTTTCAGGCAATTAAAAATTGATGGTTGGCATAAAGAAAGTGCTTAAGGTGCTTGCAGGCTTCTTTGGCTCAATATTCATGTTTTTCGGAGTATTGTTTTTCTTCCTTACGCTTATAACAGGCAATATGATTTATAATGTTGACAATATTGACAGCAGTGTTGCCGCTTCAATGCAAAAATTTGTTGCTGAAAACAAGGTTGAAATAAGGGAATTTGTGCTTGACTCTATGGACCAGCAGGGGATTAATCTTTCAAAAGAAATGGTAGCTGTCCTTTGCGTTTCCCCTTCAATGCTTGACATGGCAGGAGACCAGGGAGCTGCTTTCAAGACAGCGCTTACTCCGGATGTATGCAATAATATTGACGCAGTACCATTTGAAGAAACAAAAGCAAAATTAATGGATAATGTAATTGAAAATAATATTGATTCAATTGTAAAGCTGCCGCAGACACAGGAATTAAAAGATACAGTCAAGCAGCAGGGGCAGGAATTAACAACTGCCAAGCCCTTTTTAATAGGATTTTCAATAGTGCTCTTCATAATTGGAGGAGTTCTGACATTTGCAGGCGTCGGCTTTGACTGGAAGCGCGGAACATACAAGGTGTGCATGAAAACAGGCATAAGGCTTTTAATGGCCGCTTTTGGATTATTATTGTTAAGCCAGGTAAGCAGTAATTTGATTATTGATACAATGAAAGCAATACAAAGCCAGGCTCCGCAGATGATGGTTACCGAGGCTCCGCCAATCTTATTGCAGCTTATTTCAACAATAATTCTTGACTGGCTGAAGCTGTCAACAAACCCCTACATATACGTAACATTGTTTGTCGGACTGCCTTTCCTGGCAGTTGCAATCATAATGCGCTTTACAATCCTCAAGAACCCTAATGAGGAGAAGAATCCCGCTAATAAGAGAGTTATTTAGCTGTTTGCCGATACATTTATTAACCCTATACTTATTCTTTTTACCTTATGAAAGACAAGATTGTATCAAGAATTGTAGTCGAGATAATGGGCGCTCCAAAGAACCATGTTGAAGATACCATGGCAATGGTTGTCGAGAAGTTCAAGGCAGAGCAGGGCTTAAAGGTTATTAAGGAAAAAACAGCAGAATGCAAGGAAACTGAAAACAAATTGTGGGCCACTTTCTCAGAGATAGAGTTTGAAACAGATGATATTCAAAAAATAGCAGGAGTCTGCTTTGATTACATGCCTTCATCAATAGAAATTTTTGAGCCTGCTGGGCTTGACATGGACACGACTGCACTGGCTGACATGTTCAATGAAGTTCTCGCAAAGCTCCACGGCTATGCAATGCACGCAAAGAAGCTTGAGGCTGAAAACAAGCTCTTGAATGCAAGAATGGACAAGACAAGGCAGGAAAATCTTGAGTTAATGAAGAAACTGCAGTGAATTCTAAAGTATTAGGAAGATAAAGAAAGAATTAAAATAAAAAAATAAATGTCACTTCCCACGAAAATGTTTCACATTTTCGGTGTGCCAAAAACCTAAGGTTTTTCAGCACGTTCCATATCCCACAAACCCGCTGGTTTGCAGGAAAAGGGGATTTTACTCCTCTTGCTCGTCATCAACAGATGCAGGGGCATGCCCGTTTGCCAATTGCACAACCTGATTAAGAGAATCTATCTCATATGACGCATCAAACATTCCGTCAGTATTCAGGCCGTTTGTTCCGAAGTCAACAAGCATCTGGTTGCCGGATGTTTCAGGGCTTGCATACGCAACAATGCACGGCCTTGAGTCCCCTTCATGGAACACTCTTACAAAATCAACGCCATTTGCATCAGGGCTGAACTGCAAGTCAGGAACAATGTCAAAAGTTTCCATCCTGTAATTGCCTGCGGCTGTTTCCAGTGTTTTTGTTTCCAAAGGAGACGCAGTTATGTTGTCTGTAAATTCAGGAGTAACCCTGTATAATGTTGTAATGTCTGTTCTCGGGTCAAATATTGCCGGATTAAACATCACGTCAGGATTTCTGCCTGCATTCGCAGAGCTGCGGATATATCTTGCCGCAGTGTTAAGCCTTCCACTTAGCCAGTTGTAAAGCTCCTGCTTCTGCTTGACATCTTCCTTTGCTGCAATTTCCTGCGCCCAGCTTTCTTCCATGCCGTTAAGCTCTGTAAACAAGCCTGTTATTTCTGTCATTGCAGTCACTGCGTCGCTTACCTTGAATGCACTGTAATTTATCCCGTTCTCTCCAAGGAACGTTCTCTGCATTGCAAGATGCAAAACAACAGACGCTTCATCTTCTGAAAAGCCCTCTGCTTTTGCCTGATTCACTATTGCCTGCTCAAATGTGTCTCCGTCATAAAATACATAGCCTAGGAAACTGCCCATTGCGGGCATTGCATAGCTGCTTCTTACGGAATCAACAAGCGCATTAATCTTTTCCTCTTTCTTCATTAAATTTGCATATTGCGCCGGAGTCAGGTTCTGCGGGGTAAATTCCTTTGCCGCAAAAACATCAAGAGGCAGGTGGTCATTTCTGAAAAATGTGTTTGCCATCAGCCACCACGGCTCAAATGTGTAATACTCAGGGTATGCCTGCTGTATAAGCACATCGTGGTATTTTCCTGTAATTTCCATTAGCTTAGGAGTTATTTCCTTCAGGTAATCCTCATTAAACTGCACATAGTTGTCAAAATCAAATGCAACAAGCTTGTTGTACATGTCTTCGGCATCCAGGTTGAAGTAAACGCTTGCAGAATCCCTTACAGGCTGCCCGTAGCTGTGCCTTAATAAAAGGAAGATATTATTCGGGTCTGTTATGCTCATGTTAAAAGCCTGCAGCTCCAAGTCTGAAAATGCCAAATTAGGAATGCCCTGCAGCTTTGTGTTGTTGTGGATAAGCTCATGCGCAAATATTCTTGAGCCTGCGCCCCATACTTCCTCGCACCTTATTGCCGAGGGTGTATAGATTATTGCGTTCCTTTCAAGCTGCGTCACTGCATATGTGCCTGACTCATCAGGAGCCATTATTACAATTGCGCCGTCTTCAAGGAAATTCTCTTTTTCCATGTCTTTAAATCCGAAAACATCGCCATACGTGAGATGCGTTCCCGGCACTGCTGTTTCTCTTACAGCGGATGCGCCGGGGTGCCTTCTTTCTATGCCCTCTGCCACTTGTTCTGAAACAGGGCTGTAATCAGCATAGGCAAGGTCAACGCCGTTTGCAACTCTTCTGGTTAAATCATCAATCATTACATTTGCATTTACAACAGTGCTGTCAGGAAAATAAGTCCAGCTGCCGTTTCCATTGTCTGTATACATCGGGAAAAAGAGGTGAACTGTCTGCCCGTTAATCTCAACATCTGCTTTTGCAGAGCCGTTAAGGTAAATTCTTGACAAGTCATTCTGCCCTGTCATGTCATTCCTTACATTCTGCCTTGCGACTTCCATCAGTTTTTCAAAAGGAGTCATTTGAGCAAGCTGTTCCTGCGAAGGCAATGACCATAAGTAATGCGGCCGTGTTTCATTGCCAGCCTGCTGTGTTTGCTGCGCAGGGTCGCCCTGAGACGGCGTTGTTTCATAATTGTTTGTTATATATGTGCAAGAAGTTGCCGCCATAGCTGTAGCCAGAGAAGCCGCGCCCAATAACTGAGTCAGTTTTTTCATTACTTATTCACCTCAATTTTTAAAATACTTTGCTGAAAGTATTACACCGTATGATATAGAACCGCTATTTAAATAGTTATTGCAGTAAAATTAATTTTTACTTCTTTAAGATGGGAAAAACACATTTCCAGACTAATTCTGCAACTTCTTCTTCAGTGTATCTTGTTTCATTACTCTTTAAGCAGGGAATTATTTTCCATCTCTTGTCCCTGTTTGCAATCATCCTGTAAGTTTCCTGGGTGTCAAGCAAATGCCGGGTGTTGCTTTCATGCAAATCCTGTTTCCTGCTTGAATCTTCACTGCTTCTTTTCTCAATTGCCTTCAAAGTCCATTCAACAGGAAGGTCCAGGTAGATTACCATTTCTGATTCAGGCATATTGTTCTGCTCTATCTCCAAGTCATAAAGCCACAGGAGCATGTCTTCCCTTTGCTTTCCCTTGTATTTGCCTGCCTGATGCGCATAGTTTGATTCCAGGTATCTATCCAAAATAATATTGTTTCTTTCGTTAAGCCATTTCAATAATTGCGGCTTTGCTTCTAATCTGTCCATTGCATAAAGCATTGAAGCATCATGAGGGTCTATTTGTTCCAATGTGCCAAACTCTCCTTTGAGATAGGCTTTTATTACCTTGCCCCAGAACTTGTCATATTGCGGAAAAGACATTGTTTTTACTTTGTATTGTTCTTTTATTGCTCTTTCCACTAAAAGTTTGGTCTGCGTTGCCTTGCCAGAGCCGTCAGAGCCTGTTATTGTGATGATTGGCATAATAACTGCTAAATGAATTAAATTTATATAGCTTTACATTTAATGCTAATACTATGGAAGACAAGATAACCAAGGAAAAGCTTGAAAAGTATTTTAAAATATCAAAAGAAGCTTTTGAAAAGGCAAAGAATACGCCTATTGCAAAGAAAGCGGCTGCAATGAAAGATGCTAGAGAAGATTTCTTAGACATGGCATCTCGCTATATATCAGATGCTTCACACTTTGAAAAGAAAGGCGACATAGTGAATGCATTTGCAGCCTTGAATTACGCCCACGGCTGGCTTGACGCAGGAGCAAGATTGGGATTGTGGGACGTGCATGACAATAGATTGTTCACAGTTGATTAGCCCTTTCTTCTGAACATCTTCTCTATCTCGTCCCTTGAGAACTTAATAATAATCGAGCGCCCGTGCGGGCAGGTCCATGGCATTGCGCACTTGTCAAGCTCTTTTAGCATTGAAATAAATTGGGGTATTGAACAGTCATCCCCGCCTTTTATTGAAGCCCTGCACGCCATTCTTGTGATTATTGATTCTTTCAGCTTTTCAATTGTGTTTTTTTCCCCTGTTGAAAGCTCTTCAAGCAATGCCTGCAATAATTCCTTTGCCTGTATTCTTCCAAACACAGAAGGCACTGTCCTTAATATGAAAGTGTTAAGCCCGAACTCTTCAATCTGGAATCCCAATGAAGACATTAAATCAAGATTAGAGCTTACAACAGCATACTCCGCAGGCGTGAATTCAATCACAGCAGGTGTTATCAGATTTTGCACTGCAACTTTATTGCCCATCATCTGCTCCATGAATTTTTCATAGTAAGCCCTTTCCTGAACAACATGCTGGTCAATTAATAATAATCCGTTGTCTGCTTCTGCAAGGAAATAAGTTTTTGCAATCTGCCCCAATATTTTCATTGCAGGAAGCTTTGAAAGAAGGACTGATTCTGCAGCAGGGCTTGTTCCACTTAATTCAGAAAGCACTGCTTCAGTTTCTTTTGAATTCAACAGAGTATTTTGAATTTCATTTGTTGTTATAATTGATGATGAATGTACAGAATTGGGTGAATCTTGCATCGGAGGCATTGGTGTTTGCATTGGCAATGAATTCAAATTACTTCCTGCAAAAGAAGCCTGCATTGAATATATTGCAGGGGCTTTCTGTTCAATTATATTTTGTTCTAAAGATGCTTGATTTGAAGCCATTGCATTAAACTTAGCAAGAGGCGTATTCTCTTCCTTGACACTATAATCAGTAATGAGTGAATTCTCCCTCAAGGCAGTTCTTATTGCATTAAACACAGACTGGTAGATTTTCACAGGCTGGCTGAATTTGATTATTGCCTTTGAAGGATGCACATTGACATCAATCGAGTCAGGATTTAATTTAATGCTCAGCAAAGCAAGAGGATGTTTGTTTACAAACAACAATGAATGAAACGCGTCATACAGCGCCTGGGTTATTGTATCATCTTTCACATATCTCCCGTTGACATAAAAGCTCTGGTAGCCCCTGTCGTTTTTTAACAAAGAGGGCTTTGACACATACCCATGAATCTCTGCAGCATTGTCACTGAAATCAATCTTAATCATCTGCCTTGCAGCTTCTTTTCCGTAAACAGAAGTGAGATTGTTAATCAAATCATCTGTTGATGCAGTGCTCAGAAGATTGTGCCCGTTATGAGTCAATCTGAATGCAACATTGCTGTAAAGCAGGGCATATCTTGTCACAACATCCGCGATTGCCTTTAATTCAATTGAGTCCTGCTTTAGGAATTTCATTCTTGCAGGCGTGTTAAAGAATAAATTATGAACTTCTATTGTTGTGCCTTTTGCAGTTCCGATGCTTGAGCTTGATAATAAGTTTCCGCCTTCAATCTCAATCTTTGTCCCTTCATCAGCGTCGTGCTGCTTTGTAAGTATTATTGTTTTTGAAACAGCTGCTATTGAAGCAAGCGCCTCCCCTCTAAAACCTAAAGTGGATATTGAAAACAAGTCGTCTGCATTTGCTATCTTGCTTGTCGCGTGCCTTTGCACAGAAAGCAGGGCATCATCCCTCGCCATTCCTGTTCCATTGTCAGAAACCCTGATTAAGTCCTTGCCGTAATTTTTCACGTCAATCTCAATGTAATTTGAATTTGCATCAATTGAATTCTCCATTAATTCTTTTATTACAGAAGCAGGGCGCTCAATGACTTCTCCAGCAGCTATCTTGTTGATTACATCTTCCGAGAGCACGTGAATTGTCATTTTATCACTCTTTTTGAAACCTCAATTGACATAGCAACATTGAAAGCCATTAAGGGGTTTCCCCTTAACAACCCCTTTGAATTGCCTTAGAGCCAAGAATTGTGTTAAAGCTATTAAAGTTTTCGGATTTGTTGCAGGATTTTCAGAGGTTTTTAAGCAAAATATTGGAATTTCCAATGGCGTTGAAAATCTTCCGCTTTTCACCCAAGAGGGCTTATTAAGATATAAAACATGAATATTGGACGATGGGAAAAAATGCAAAAAATATCCTGGCGATGGATTCAAACAAGTGGATAATGCTTGTGGAAGAGCTGGAGCAGGATTCCATGAAGTGGGTGTGCTACCTGAAAGAGCATAATTTTGAGATCATCCTGCCGGACATTATAATTAGGGAAATTATGTCGTTGTTAACTGAAAATGAGGAGACTGAAATTTGGAAGAATAAAGAAAAGCACTTTTTGAGGTTAATTAAATCCGGGCAAAAATTTGAATTCAAGCATATAAAAGCAAAGCATGAAACAGAATATTATTACAGACAAGCCAAAATGATGATTAAAAAGCACTATTTAAACAGCATCCAGAAATCAAAGGGGCTGTATCAGGTTATAAGCGGAAGAGAAATGTATTTTCTGCATATGCAAGATTTGGCTATATTTATCTCACTCAAAGAATTAGGCGGACCATATTATTTTATAACACACGATACAAAGCTGAAAGAAGCGCTAAAAGAGAAGGAAATAAAGGATATTCTAATCTCAGAGGGCATATGTTTTATCCTGCTTCATGAAACCCAAAGGGTAAAAAATCGCAGTATAACGAGAGTTAAGGTAATGCCGGAATATTAGCTTTATTTTCTTTTCTGCCAAGAGAAATCATATGCTTCCATGCACGTTCCCTGTCTTGCCTAGAAAAAGGCAGCCCTTCATCCCATTTGCTTTCCAGCCTGTGCACTGCCTTCGGATTTTTGGACTTTGCAATCATCCGCTTCCAAGCCAATTCCCTGTCCTGCTGGGAGAACGGCAGATTATTATTCTCCTGCATTGTTTCATTGTTCATTTTGTCCTTCTGTTTAAAATAAACGGTAAATGAATGGGTTACTTGCATAAGTCTTCACCGAAAACCCGCTTTGCGCCAGCAGATTGCTGACACGCTGCGGCTTTCCACTTACCTGATAGATAAGATTGTTTGACAGTATATAAAACTTTCTTCTATACAAAATATTAAGATTGCAAGATAGAAAATGTCAAGTGGTGGCAAGGCATAATTTCAATTCCCATGTTAAGTACCATGCTCGGAACGAAGCGAATAAATGCGCAAACTTTTGGAAAAATAAGCCTAAAGGCGGAAGAAAAAGCGAAAGCCTGAAAAAAAGCAGGACCACTTGCCACGGACAGGCAAAGGGCTTTTTAACTGCAATTACAACAGCAATATTATGAACAAAAGAGAGCGCACATTGATAGAAGGGATTTATAGGGACTGCCTGAAGCTGAAGAGGAGAAAAGAGCTGACAGAGTTCGGAGAGGGGCAGATGTGTGTTTGTGAAATGCTGCTTGGAACAAAGAAAGAAGATTATTTAATAAGATGCAATTGTAATGCTGCATGAATTCTATTTCTAAGTTCTAATATCATTTTCAAATAACCTTTAATTATTTCTTCTTTAAAGTTAGATTTTAACTTTTCTTCAGATTTATCCAAAGCCGTAATCACATCGTCCCAAGTTATAGATACAATATTAGCCTCTTTATTTGGCAATAAGGCAATAACACAACATTTGTTTTTCTTGCAAAAAGGAGAATTTTGCTCTTTTTGGATCTGCTCTTTAAGCTTTTTTTCTTTCAAGTTTTTTATCTTTGCCTCTATTAGTAAATAATACTGCTTATTTGTAATGCAAATATCTGTTGCAATGTTCTGCTTTCTCCCTAAATAACCCAACTTAAAATCCCCTTCAATGATTAATGAATCTGCTTGTTCTCTTAGTTTATTGATGAGAAAGCTATTTTTGCAAGGGGTATTGTGAAATAAGAGTAAAAATTCGTTTATAAAAATATTTCTAGGCAATATATCCAATGCCCTAATCAATTCCCATACCAATGGCTCTTCATGATACCATGAACGACGAAGCTTACCCTGCCTGAAGTGAAAAAAATTAAGCACGGTCACCAAATAAGAGCCATTCCTTTTGTCTGTTTCAACTTCTTTATCCCAATACCATGGACCTTTTTTAGAAGTAAATTTCATTTTACAATATTCTTCTTCTCAAATTTTCCTTTTACAAACAAGACTATAGAAACCATTACAAAGATGAGACCCATATAAATTAGTGGTTTTGTTAACAATGCACCAAGAGTAGGTGCTAATATTTTTCCTTGCTCGTATGCTTTTGAGCCGCTATTAAAAAGAGTTAAGCTTAAAAGAAAGCAGAGTCCACCCAATATTAATGCGCCCGTAGCGGGCTTGAGAGTGGTAGAGGCAGACTTCTTTTCTAAAGTGGATATAAGCTCTTTACGCTTTATATCTTCTTTAGTTTGTTTTTGGCCTAATGCCAAGTCCACTTCTCTTTTAGAATCAATTTCTTTAAGCTGTTTCAAAATCTTTTCATTCTTTTCGTTTTCTTGCTTTGCACAATCATTACAGAGAGTGCCATTACTTTTATTATAATAAACACTACTATTAAAACCATTAAGCTTTTTTCCACAATCTTTGCATATATCTGCCATCTTTTTCACGCTTTATTAAATAAGTCTTGTATCCCCTCAGGGCTATATTTATTCATATTATCCAATGTCCACAAAGTGAACATTTTTGTATCTTCTTTTGTTTCATCGCTAGGCACCATATTATATAGCCATGTTGATAAATAAAATTGATTATCTACCAAGCAATATACTAAATAATTTGCAGAATACCCTATGTCATATACAGTCCCAAAACAGTTATCGGGCAAACCTGTTATTCTTTCATAACCACCTTTATTCATAATTGTATCTTCGTGGTACTTAAAATACTCTTGAGGAGAAACATCTTCGTTGAAATTATAAATAACTAAATTAATACTCCCATATGTTTTTACAATCCCTGCACTAAACCTTTTCTTAGATAATCCATCAGATTCACTCAGCTTACTATAACGCCCCATACTATAATGCCTTCTTTCTCCATAAAACTCATTAATTTGTGAACGTTGTGGAAATAAATCATCAAAGCTATTAGGATAAAGTTTTGCCACAACAGGCTGCTCTTGAGGAGGTGTTTCTTCTTTTAATGTAGGCGTTTCTTCAATAGGCACAGGCTTTACTTCTGGGCTCGGAGACTCACTAAGAGGGGATTGCGCTACAGAATCGTTACCAGTTACTTCTTTTAAAGCTACTTCATATTGCTTGCCTGTATTCTTATCAGTAATAGTATAATTGCCACCACATCCTGAGAGAAGTAATAACACAAGCAGACCCAAAGCCAGTAATAAACCTCTCTTTTTTACCATTTTGATAGGTTTTCTTATATTTAAATCTTACCACAAATTCTCTTATGGATGCTAACAAACTCTCATTCACCGCCCGCTCTAAAAACCGCAGGAGAATTCTTTTTGCGCTGGAAGCCAATAAGATGCCTTCGCAACTGAAGAAAGAGCTGAAGCTTGAAGACTCAAACGTGGCAAGGGCGCTAAGGGAGCTTAAAACAGCAGGCTTAATCCGCTGCGTAACAGGCTCTGCCAAGATGGGAAAGATATACCAGATTACTGAAGAAGGAATGAAACTACGAAAAGAACTACTTTCGATGGGTTTGACATAGTCTATAAAAAGTATTAGTATTAACCTTAAGTTAACAACTATTAACCCAAACAATTATTGAATTATGGCCTCCTTTCTTTCAGCTTTCTTTACACCACATCTATAATATCCTTCAGATGTTTTTGTTCCACATGCATCTTTGCATTGACTTTTCTCAGCATCTCATCTTCCTCAATCAGTTTCTGCTGAATCTCATTTGCCCTTATTATTAATTCATTTGGCATTCCTGCAATCTTTGCAACGTGAATACCATAACTCTTGTCAGTTCCTCCAAGCAAAAGCTTTCTCAGAAACACAATGCTTCCGTTTTCCTCTTTCACTGCAATATTATAATTTGTCACATTAGGCAGCTGCTCAGCCATCTTGTTCATCACGTGATAATGCGTTGCAAAAAGAGTCCTTCCTTTAATCTAGAGTAAATATGCTCTGCAATAGCCCATGCAATAGCCACGCCGTCAAAGGTTGATGTTCCTCTTCCAATTTCATCAAGAATAATCAGGCTGTCTGAAGTTGCATTATTAAGAATGTTTGCAGTCTCAAGCATTTCAACCATGAATGTTGATTTGCCTTCAGCCAAGTCATCATAAGCACCCACTCTTGTGAAAATCCTGTCAACAATTCCTATTTTAGCGGACGAGCAAGCAACAAAGCAGCAAATCTGTGCCATAAGAACATTCAATGCCAATTGTCTCATCACAGTGCTCTTGCCAGCCATATTCGGGCCTGTAATAATGCATAATTCCCCTTTCTTCACGCTGATGTCATTAGGAACAAATCCCGCCTGTATTCTTTCAATCACAGGATGCCTTGAATCAGAAAGCAAAATACTTCCTGAGTTGTCTATCTTTGGCCTTGCATAATTGTATTCCAAAGCAGCATTTGCAAATGAGCTTAGAACATCTATTACTGCAACTTTCCTTGCGGTTTCCTGAATCTTTTGCCCTGATGTTGAGATTATAGCAAGAACATTGCCGTATATCTGCTGCTCAAGCTGGACTATTCTTTCCTCTGCATTTAATATTAATTCTTCCTGCTTTTTCAAATCCTCTGTAATGAATCTTTCGCCGTTCGCGGTTGTCTGCTTTCTTATGTAATTTTGCGGAACAGATGAGAGGTTTGATTTTGTTATGTCAATGTAATATCCGAAAACCCTGTTAAAGCCAATCTTAAGGCTCCTGATTCCTGTTTTTTTCTTCTCTTCCTCTTCAAGATTTCTTATGAATTCCCTAGCATTTGTTTTTATTGAGCAAAGCTGGAATAATTCCTCATTATATTCAGGATTAATCACGCCTCCCTCTCTTATTATTGATGCAGGCTCCTGTCTTATTGCCTTTGAAACCAGTTCAATCACATCTGAAAAATCATCAAGGTTATAGACTTCAAGCAAAGCATTGTCTTCCTTGTCCTCAAGCATCTTTGAAACAAAATGAAGAAGCTCTTTCTTAAGCAATGAAGTCTGCTCCAGTGACTGCTTTAATGACAAAAGCTCTCTCGGCATTGCAATGCCAGCAGACACTCTTGTGATTATTCTCTCAAAGTCAAGTATCTTTGCAAGGATTTCATTAACCTCTTCTCTCAGCATCGAGCTTGTTTTCAGCAAATCAACTGCATTATGCCTTTTTGTTATTTCCTTTGAATCCAACAATGGCTCCTTAATCCATTTTTTCAATAATCTGGAGCCCATTGATGTTCTTGTCTTGTCAAGCACGCTGATTAGTGTTGCTTTTGAGCTGTTATCCCTTATATTCTGCAAAAGCTCAAGATTTCTTATTGTTGAATTGTCCATCTGCATCACAGTGCCTTTTTTTGCAGTTGAAATCCTGTTAATGTGGGGCAAAGAGTTCATCTGTGTTTCCCTCAGATATCTCATCAAAGCCCCTGCCGCGTTTATCACAGTGCTGTTATCCTCAATCCCAAAGCCAAGCATACTGCTTACCTTGAAATGAGTCATTAAGGCATTTGAAGAAAGTATTTTGCCGTAGTGCCTGTCATCAAACTTTGTGATGAAAACATTATTTTTCTGCAGAATCTGCATTATGTCAGAATTGACTGCAAGAGTGGTAGGGATTATGCATTCAACAGGCTGAAATCTTGCAATCTCATTCTGCAGGCTGTTAATATTTCCGTCAGTCACAATCAATTCCCCTGTGGAAGCATCGCAAAAAGCAGCTGAATATTCATCTCCATTGACATACAATGACATAAGGTAATTATTGCTCTTTGTGTCAAGCATTGCATCCTCAATTATAGTGCCGGGAGTCACAATCCTTACAACTTCCCTCTTTACAAGCCCTTTTGCTAATTTGGGGTCTTCCATCTGCTCGCAGATTGCAACCTTGAATCCTTTTCTTATGAGCTTTGCAAGATAAGGCTCTAATGCATGATAAGGAATTCCCGCCAAAGGCGCCTTTTTTTCTCCAGCGCCCCTGCTTGTCAATGTGATTTCCAATGCTTTTGAAACAGCAACTGCGTCTTCATAGAATGTCTCATAGAAATCTCCCATTCTGAATAATAAGACAGCATCCTTGTAAACTTTCTTCAGCTCAAAGTACTGCTTCATTGCAGGCGTCAGGTTGTCAGGGTTTAATTGTTCCATCTGGTTTCACTCTTTTTTCTAATAATCCGCAATTCTTACGGCTTTTATGGAAACTTCTCAGGGCTTATAAAAGTTTTGTAGAAATTTGTGAAAAAATGGAAATAGATAATTTTTACTTATTCTAAAGTGATATAACCGCCAAAAAGCTTATAAATGCGCAGTTTGTCACTTTAAAGCAATTATCGGGGGTAAAATGAGTAAAATAATAGGCAATCCTTCAGCTAAAAGCGCACTTGATGAAATGATTGAAACTACAAGGGAAGCCAATGCAGAATTCCTTAAAGAAATTGAAAAAGAAAAGCTGGAAGCCGCAAAGAAAGCCATTGAAGATGAGGCTGAAAAGAAGAAGAGGCAGAAAGAGGGCTTTGCAGAGATAGACAAGAAGCTTAACGAGCTTGTTGACCCTGATTACAAGCCAAAGCCGCATAACGTTGACGTGTTTCCCCCTGCTGTTAAGCCCGTTGCACCAAAAGAAAAGCTGGGAAAAAGATTGTCTAATTACTTTTTAGACGCCCCGCCTGTAAAGTCCTTTGGAAGGATGATGCTTTACTTCGCGCTGCCGCTGGTATTAACAACTTTTGGCGCTATAAGGTACTATCGGGAACGCAGTGAAGAAACAAATTACACTGCTGAGTGCGTTACTGCCACAAGATATGTCGGCTATCTTCTGGGTCAGAAGCTTGATTTTAAAGCGTGCAATGACGGCAAGAGAACAATAAATGAGCATGATACAGCAGGGTATAATTTAATGACTGACTCAAATTCCGACGGGCTTGTTGACGTGCTTGAGGAAAATAGGACAATCTATACAAAGCCGAACTCAATGATAGATGAAGTGCAGGAAGATTGGAAAGAGGATTGGGAAGCGCTTGACGCTGATGAAATACTGAAAGGATGGGCAGAGTGGAAGGGAAGGCAAAGATGAGCAGAATAATCGGCGACAGGAAGGAGAAAAGCGCACTTGATGAAATGGAAGAAGTTGCAAGAGCGAGAAACAGGGATGTTGCTGAAGAAGAGCGGCTGGAAGTGCTGAGAAAAGCGAAGATAGAAGAAGAAAGAATAGCAAGAGAAGAAGCTGAAAGAAAAGCAAAAAAAGAAAAGCCCCTTATACAAGCACCTTCAAAGCCATTGATAACAGAGCCTACAGATGGAGACATTGTCAAGCTCTGCGGAGAGAAAGAATTGCTGAAGAATGATTATGAAGTGCTGAAAGATATTTACAGGAATAGTTTCTTTACACCTGAAGGGGAATATACCACTGGCAATATTCGCATTGAGGATAAAAGGGTAATAGAAATCCGCGCAACAGAGCACGGCATGATTGGGCTGCCTGAATCAATAAGCAGGCTGGACAAGATTGAATGCCTTTATTTTGGGGTTAACAAGATTAGCTCGCTTCCAAAGTCCCTTGAGGCAATGGGCTGGCTGAAGAATGCATTTTTCCATTTTAACCCACTGGATGACAAGTCAAAGAAAATGCTTGACAGGATGAAGAAGAATGGGATAGAAGCAGGCTATTCGGAGTGGATGTAAATGAGCAGGATAATCGGCGACAGGAGAGAGAAGAGCGCTTTGGATGAGATGGAAGAAGTTGCAAGAGCAAGGAACGCAGATGTTGCTGAAGAGGAAAGATTGGAAGCGCTGAGAAAAGCAGAAGGAAAAGAGGCGCCTTCTGAAGAGCCCGTGGTAGTTCTTGCAGATAATATAATTCCTGCCTCTTATAGGGGATTGGAGTTTGAAGCTAAGTCTCCAAAAGAAAGAGGCAATAAAAAGCTTTGGACTTACGAAGAGAGCCTTGCAAGAATAAAGAAAGCAGGCTATGAAAGGCACCCTTCCCCTGCAGAAGCATTTTCACTAATAGCAGACAATCTGGAGGGAAAATTAAAGGGAAAGCTGAAAACAATTGCTGAAGATATAATTTCCGGATATGGCGAATGGCTGTCAATGGCATTTGAGAGAAAAGGAAATTTACTTATTGCATATTTGCATCCTGAAGGATTGAGATGGAACGGAGGCATATATGACCGGAAGAATTTTACTTATTCAGAGAAAAAAGAGTTTGGCATTGCCAGAATGAAAAAGAAGATAATAGTTCCTTTGCAAGAAATGGGCGATGAATTTGCGTTATTTGTTTACAGCAGGAAGTTTGCTGACTTGCCCCGGATAATGAAAGAGGGAAATGCCAAATCAGGCAAAGCGGAAATAGGCATACCGGAAGATGGCAATTTGTGGCCTGTTAAACGCAACATGTTCAGGATGAGCATAAGCAGATTATTTATTGACGGCATTTATAGCGGTGAGGCATCACGCGGAGTGCGTGTTGGAGGCTCGCAATGAGCAGGATAATCGGCGACAGGAGAGAGAAGAGTGCTCTTGATGAGATGGAAGAAATTGCAAGAGCAAGGAACGCGGATGTTGCAGAAGAAGAAAGAATGGAAAAATTGGAAGATGCAAGAAGAGCGAAAGAAGAGGCAGAAGAAGCAAGAAAAAGAATTGGCAATGGAATAATTCAAAAAAGTTCATCCCCTGAAGTGCCCGGAGATGTTACAAGGAATGGCCCTGCGCTCGGATTATTGTATTCGCATAGCGCAGGAAATAGGTACACAACATTATATTACTTCAGCCTTGGTGATTCAAAGAATTACAGCCTTTTGTCGACAGAATTATGGATACAGGCAATATTCGCGACAGACGAAAATGTGTATTACGGAAAATGCGAAGAAAAGAATCATGGAAATGGAATCTGCTTTGAAGATAGTGTATGCTCATTATTCACAGGCAATTCATTTAAGAAAAAAGACAAGGTTCACGCAATTGAAATGGTTGGAGGCACGCTTGTTGACTCGGGGCATTACGGGCTTGATGACACATTGGCAGGGAACAATTATCTTGAAAAATTGCCTATTATTTCCTTGGCCGAACGCAACGGCAATCTTTACGCATTGTTAAGCAACTCCGAGAGCAAGCACTTGGTAAGAATTGAAAAAGAAAGAAAAGCATATGCAGTCAGGAATACATTAATTCATTATCAGCCTACAACCATTGGGCTTAGCCAGGCAATAATTGCCCCTTCTCCTTCAAAAATAGGAAAAGAGAAAACATTGCATTATGCTGTAGTCAGTTGCGCGTACGGGACATACCTAGACATTAACGGCAGGAAAATACCGGGCACTGAGGATGAAAAAGGAATAAGAAGGCTTGCATTGCTCAACCTTGAAGGAATCATTGCAGACATTGCATACTGCAGGGAAGGCGCCGGAGAAGTCACTGCAATAAGAGTAGATCTTGGCAATCGCAATGTGGATGGCATACGCACACTTATCAGCAAGGCAGGGGATTTTCACGCAATACATCCTGTGCGCAGCCTTAGCCTCCATAGTAAGCTGGTTGATTATGCCAGCAAAAATAATCTTATCGGAGACTCACTATGAGCAGGATAATCGGCGACAGGAAGGAGAAGAGCACTCTTGATGAGATGGAAGAGGTTGCAAGAGCAAGGAATAAAGACGTTGCAGAAGATGAGAGGCTAGAGGCTTTGAGAAAGGCAAAAGAGGAAGCAGAGAGAGCAAAGGCGCCTTCCGAACCCATAATTATAGAGCCGTCAATGGGTGACATCATTAAATTGAACGGAACCCCTCTTTGCAGGAATGACTATGAGGCACTTAGCGATATCTGCAAGAAAATAGGGAAAAATCCTGATACAGATTACTTAAGCCAAATAGTCACAATAGAAAATAAGAGGATAGTGAGCCTTGGTTTATATAAAAAAGAGCTTGTCAGGCTGCCAGATGCTATCGAAAAACTTGATGCGCTGGGACAAATTGATTTGGGTGCAAACAAGCTTGGCGAATTGCCTTATTTTATCGGAAGGATGAAATTATTAAAAGAAATATGTATAGACAACAATAATCTGGAAATATTGCCAGCATCCATTGAGACAATGACTGGATTAAAGATGTTTTTTGCAAACAGAAATAATTTTGACAGCACTACAAAGCAGATGCTTGAACGAATGAAGAAGAAAGGAGTAGATGTACGATACTAACGGAGGAATAAAATGACAACACTGACATACGGCGAGCTCATGCTCGGGGAAAAGGCAAGAAACATGTTTCTTAAAGACGCTAATGCAGACATAGCAGGGCTGCCGACTTACCTTAACACAAGGACTGTTGTTGCAAACCTGAACGTGACTGACATGGCAATAGCCGCTGTTCTTGGCGGGCTGAATTTGCTTTTGGTTGGAGACACAGGCTGCGGAAAGACACAGCTTGCAAAGGACATCTATAACTATTACTTCGGGGGCAACAAGAAGGAAAACGGAAACGGGGTTTTCATGCGCGGAAGGCCTGACCTTGACGTGTACAATGAAATCTTTACAGAGCTGAACATTGAAAGGGCAACCAGAGTATTGACAGACAGCATTGAATCAGTTATTTACCTTGTTGACGAGTTAAACAGGTGCCCGCCTGTTGGGCAGAACCAGTTTTTCGGGCTTGGCGACGGCACAATGGATTACAACGGAAGAGCCATAAAAATCGGAAAGGAAGGCTACCACATACTTGTCGCGACAGCCAATATCGGAAATGGGGAATTTTCAGGAACGTTTAACACAGACAAAGCGCTGTATAACAGGGCGCATATTGCAATTGACTTTGACTTTGCAATGTACAAGCCTACTCTTGAGGACAATGTATTGCTTGACGCAATGTTCACTGCAAACCCGAATGTAAAGGATTCAAGGAAAAGGGATTTGACAGACAGGATAATCCAGGCAAGCAGGGAAATTGCAGACATAGCAAAAGATCCGGGAAGGGACATACTTGCCGTAAAGAACTATCTGCAGTTTGGATTGGATAACTGCATGGCAGCAGGATGCAAGGAAAAGAAATGGCCCCAGAGCTGCCAGGACTGCGACAAGAACAAGGGCAAGAAGAAAGGCAGCAACGGAAAGGAAGAGGACACATACGGCATATGCAGCCTTGTAAGGGCGCCTGTGCGAAGGACAATAAACGCCACAATCAAGTACGCAGCTTCATTGTATTATCTTGCAAAGCTGAAAGACCCCAATGTTTCAATAGACGGGGCAGAGCTGATGTTCAAGGCTTTTGAAATGACAGGCGCGTACCAGCAGATACTGAACCCCACTATATTACAGATGGATTATGCAGGCGAGAATCCAAGGATGATGTCTGAAGTTGCCGGAATGCTTCGCAGGGATTTTGAGGAAAACAGGTTTTTTATAAACGCAAAAATGGAAGCAGAGCTTGACAAAGGAAAAGCCATAACAGGATTCTTCAGATACAAGCAAAACGGCGTTGGCAAGATAGGCTTGTATGATGACCTTGATGCGCCTGCAAGGAAGAAAACAATAAAGATAGAGCCTTTCACAGATGACAGGGCAGTTGGCATGAAGTGGGTTGAAGGTTTCGTGGAGCAGATGAAAAGGCTGAAAAGATGAACAGGATAATCGGCGACAGGAAGGAGAAGAGTGCTCTTGACGAGATGGAAGAAGTTGCAAGGCAGTTTAACGAGGAGTGCAATGAAGAAGAAAGAAGGAAAAGAGAAGAGCAGGAAAGAATAAAGAAAGCTAAAGAGGAAAAGCCGAAAAGCGAAAGAGCAAAAGCGCCTCCCCACATATTTCCTGTTAAAGCAGAAGAGCCTGTAACTGATGCGGAAATGGTTGAAGGCAACTGGGCTTCTTGCATTTTGAAATTAAGGAAAAGAAATCTTGAAATAGCAACTGCAGGGCAGATTGCAGAATTGAGAATAAAGCACGGCAGGGACAGCGCGTACTACCAAAATGGCGGCTGGGTTGCTGAGAATTTTAATTATTTGCCGAACGGAGACATTCTTGTTGCATCGCAGGATTATAATCCTCATTTGAAATATGCAAAAGAAGCAACAAAAGCACATATTGCAAGCGAGGAGTTTTATCTTGATGACAAGATTGTTGCAGAGCTTTTGGAAGCTGAGAAGAAAGGCAGTGTTCTTTTGTTGAAAAGAAAGGATGTTTCTGATAAAATCTCAGTGGATTCTTTTGGCAAAGAGCCGCTGACTGCTTTTCTTGGATGGGGCAAGGATTATGGAAAGTTTTTGAATAGCTGCGAAATTAAAGAAGTTTCATTATATGTTGCTGATAAACAAAAACAAGCATTCAGCCGCGCCCTCTGGGCTTACGACCTTTACAGCAATTCAGCCCTTAGCGGCAGCAGCAGCCTCAACGGCAACAGCGGCCGTGCTTTTGGGGTACGCTCGTCGTAACGCAAAAATTCAACATGGTAAAAAAATGAACAGGATAATCGGAGACAGGAAGGAGAAAAGCGCTTTGGATGAAATGGAAGAGGTTGCCAGGCAGAGGAATAGGGATGTTGCTGAGGAAGAGAGATTAGAAAAGATGGAAGCTGCAAGAAGAGCAAGAGAAGAAGCAGAGAGAGGAAAGGTGCCTTCTGAAGCGGGAAGCTTGGCATTTGAAAGCTACATGGGAGTGGAATGGGACCTGCATGTGCCTAGAAACGTTCCCGGAGGAGACAAGATAATATTTACATACGATGAAAGCCTTGAGCACCTGAAGAAAGAAGGGAAAAGGCATCCAACGCCGGCAGAAATGTTCACGCTGCTTGCAGCTGAGATTGAGGGGAAAGTGCAAGGAGACCTTAGCTCGGTTGCAAAGGATATACTCTCAAACAATGGCGAATGGCTTTCAATGGCTGTTGAAAGAATAGGGAACAAGCTTGTTTGCTATTTGCATCCGGAAGGATTGGTTTGGAATAACATAGACGAGAAATACGAAGGTAATGGCATTATACACTCAGGCAAATATGATTTTGATATCGGGAATAAGAATCCGGGCGAATGGCATGGGCTAGGCGCTTTTTCCGATGATTTTGTTGAATTCATGTATGGCAGGAAATTTAAGAATTTGCCGCAGATAATGAAAGCAGGAGATATTA
>JBAZYQ010000011.1:0-24370 GCA_041659245.1 Candidatus Nanoarchaeia archaeon | reverse complement strand
GCTGATTTCAATACAGAATATGAAGTTGGGGAACTGCATATCCACGGAAATGAATTATATTACCATTCTGCAAAAGCAGGAGGCAAAGGAGGAACAGATATCTGGATGCTTACAAAAGTAAACAATAAATGGCAAAATCCAGTAAATATTGAAGCCGTTAACACTCCCGAAAATGAGGGAATGCCCTATATCACTGCTGACGGGAATGAATTGTGGTTCAACATGCTTTACATGGGAACTCCTGCTGTGTTCAGGTCAAAGAGAATAGACGGAAAATGGCAGGAGCCTGAATTGATTGTCTCGCAGTTCGCAGGAGAGCCAACTTTGGACAAGAACAGAAACCTGTATTTCGTGCACCACTATTATAAGAACAACGTAATGCTTGAAGCTGACATTTATGTCGCAGAAAGAGTTTAATGTTTCAGATAAGCCAATTCTGCTGCTTTTTTGCAGGTTTCTTCAAGAGAATCACAAACAGAAACTTCAGGGCAGTCCTGCATTAATCTTCTTCTTATGTATTTTGCGCCTGTAAAGCCATCCTCAATCCCAATAACAAGATTTGCCTTCAAAAGCTCGTGCCTCATTTTCCACTCGGCAAGCTCAAACCTTGTTGTCTGGGCATAAGCCCTTGAGCAGTCGTGCTTTGTCTCTTTTGCAAGCCAGAATAAGATGCAGCCGTTTTCCCCTGCTTTTCTCAGATGAAATGTCTCCCAGTCAACCTGCTCATTGTACATCTCTGTTGTAAAATCTCCCTTTGTTTCAGCAGCTCTCCTTGGGTTTGCAATATACAGTCTTGAATCAATAGATTGGATTATTTTTATAGCCTCGTCCTGCCACGGATGAACACCCTGTATGGGCCCTGCGAGAAATATGACAGGAGAATCTATTTTCTCAAGATATTTTGGAGGAATGAGTATTTGCCCCATCCTACGCCTTCTCCACTTTCTGCCCTTCGGGCGTGTCCAATACCAGGAATCCTTTTGATTTTATCTTGTCACGCAATTCGTCGCACAGCTTCCAGTCCCTCTTCTTTCTCGCATCCTTTCTGTGCGCCAAAATCATATTTATTTCTTCAGGAACTTCAAGCTCTTCCTTTTTCATGTAAGTTATCCCCAAGCCAAGAATCTTGTCATATTCCAGGAGCAATGCAAGCTTGTTTCCAACATCGTCATTCTTAAGCATTTCCCACATCACTGCAATTGCTTTAGGAGTGTTCAGGTCATCATTGATTGCTTCCATAAAAAGAGTAAGATATTTTCTTTCCTCAACAGAACCTTTTTCCCCCTTGTCTTTAAGCTCAATAACCCTTGATTTTAATTTCTCATAAGCTGCTTTCGCAGCATCAAGCCCTTCAAATGAAAAAGACAATTGCTGCTTGTAATGCGCAAGAAGGCAGAAATACCTGTAAACAATAGGGTTGTATCCCTTGTCAATAAGAGATTGAAGTGTTAAAAATTCGCCTGAAGACTTTGACATCTTGCCCTTGTCCAAAACAAGGAATTCCCCGTGCATCCAATACTTAACCCACGGATGCTTGCCTGAAGCAGCCTCTGACTGTGCAATCTCATTTGTATGATGAATCGGAATATGGTCAATGCCTCCGCAGTGAATCTCAAACTGCTCTCCAAGATATTTCATTGACATTGCAGAGCATTCAATGTGCCATCCCGGGAATCCCCTGCCCCACGGGCTGTCCCACTGCATAAGATGGTTTGGCTGGTTTGTAATCCAAAGAGCAAAATCAGTCTTGTTTTTTCTTTCCTCGTCAACCTTTGTTCTTGAGCCTGCGTTAAGCTCTTCAAGGTTTAATTTTCCCAAGTCAGCATATTGCTTGAACTTGGAAGTGTCGAATATCAGGCCAACGTCTGTCTTGTATGCAAAGCCGTTTTTCTCAATTTTCTTGTTAAGCTCAATCATCTCTTTTATATGCTCGGTTGCCTTGCACCAGACTTCAGGCTGCTCAATGTTCAAAAGCTTGATGTCATTCATGAACGCCTTAGTGTATTTGTCAGCCAGCTGCATCATTGCCTCAACAGACGGCTTCTTGCCTTCTCTCACAAGGGCTTTCATTAGCTTGTCCTCTCCCTCGTCAGCGTCAGAAGCAAGATGCCCCACATCAGTTATGTTGATTACGTGCTTTACCTCAAAATCGTTAAGGATTAATGCCCTTCTCAGAATATCCTCAAATATGTAAGTCCTGAGATTCCCTATGTGCGCATAATTGTAAACAGTCGGGCCGCAGCAGTACATTCTTGCAAGATTGTCCTTCAGGGGCTTGAATGGCTCCTTTTTCCTTGTGAGGGTGTTAAACAGCGTCAGCATGCGAGAACAGAATATTGCAGTATATTTATAGTTATCGTCAAAGCCAGCTTAACAGCATTAATTAATTGATTTCAGGCAATAGGCATTAATTTGCGCAAAACTCCGAAAGCTATAAATACAGTCGGGGCTTTTCATGCCTAAAGAGTCAATCAGGGGGAATAACAATGAAAACAAGAATACTAGCGGCAATAGGATTAACAGCCATTATCTCATCATGCGCGCCGCCGGAAATAAGGCAAAATTCCTTTGAATACAAGGAAGTGCCGGGCGTCACAAGAATAGATTATTTTGACGGAAGCTATGAAATAAACAAGGAAGAGCCGTTTATCCAATTCAAGCACAATGAGCAGGGAAGATATGATTCTGTTGCCATTAAAAATCCGCAGATTCAGATAAGCATAACTGACAACAAGTGCGACGGCGTTGCAGACATGGTTTCAATCCGCAACTCATTGGGGCTGGATGATGTTTATTATAGGTATCAGGCCGGAAAAGGATGGCTTTTTGAAAAGGCTGACAGGATGCTTGCAGAAGCCAAGACAGAGTTAGGGCTTTAATTATTACAAAAGCCCGAAAGCTATAAATACTTTCATGCCCTTGCTATTCATAGGCATTAACAATGAAAGCAAAAATAATTGCAATCGGAGCCGCAGCCGGGTTGGCATTTTTAGTTGGAAACTGCTCAGAAACCGAGTCAGAGCCAAATATCACGCGAATAGATTATTTTGACGGCAGTTTTGAAATAAACAGGATAAGCCCTGACTTGCATTTTAGGCACGATGAGCTTAACAACCAGAATTTATTGACTTTTGAAACACAGCACGAATGGGTTGGAATTTATGACAAGGGCTGCGACGGAATTGCAGACGAGATTTATATTGATATTAATGTTTATTATCCAAATATGCCCGGAACAGAAGCTATTTTTAAAAAAGCAAACAAGGTTCTTGCAGACACTAAGAAAGAATTAGGGATTTAATAAAAATAAAATCTTCCTCTCTCGCACATTACTGCTGTATATTCTGCGTCTTTTGAGGAATGCAATGCATTATAATCCTGCAAGGAAGGAATGCAGTGCAATAATGGATGAGTATGCACCGAGACAATGGTTCCCAAAGGGCAGCTTCTTGAAGTGACAGAAGCAAAGTCCTGCGCAATTATCAATGGCTTAAAAACAGATGTGATAAGAAGATTGTCTCCTTGCTTTTCCCCAAGCAAACAGAATTTTGTTTCATTGCCTTCATTCTCAGATGCATATGAAACAATCTCATCATAAACCCCTTGTGAAAATAAAAGCATTGAATCGCCTATTTTTAGCCCATAAGAATCCATCTGCCTGCTCTTAACCAAACCAGGAATTGAATCAAAGCCAATGAACGCCACTGAATAGCTTACAATCAGGAAGAAAATAAAGCCAAACATCAGAAATAAAGCCGCTTTCTTTGCCTTGGATGGTTTCTCTTCAACAGGCTTTGCAAGTATTTCCTCTTCATTCACTTCAAAGGGTATTTCGTCCATAAGGGAATAACCGGCATAAAACTATATAAATAAAGCGGTAATAGAAGTAGTATGAGCAAGCTTTCAATTGTAAGGCAGACACTTGAAGAAAAAGCAATTATTGTCCATGTTGAAGAGGAGAACATTCCGTTAAACCTCTGCATGGGCTGGCCTCATAAAGTTGATTTCTACATTGCCCCAAAAGAGCCTTTGTACAAGGCAGACGAGCTAAACGCATTCATGGACAGCCTTATTCCTGATATGGAGCCATCATATAAAACATATTTCAAGCAGGAGAAAGAGGCATTAATCACAGGCGCCTTGTGCTTTGACGAGAAGATAGGCGAATTAAGGACAAAATATGAGAGATTTATAACAATCACAGACATGGACATGATTAAGAACTGCGAATGGGCAAACGGCAAATTCCTTATTGACAGCATAGAGCAGAGAGATTACATGAGAAGGATTTCAGTAAGACCTTATCCCAATGCAGAGATAATAGAGGAAGTGCTCCACCATAATCTTCCAAGATGGAAAATAGAGATGGAGCTTATAATGGAATACCACGATAAGAGGAATTTCCTGCTGAAGCTTCTCAGCAGGCTTTCTCACAAGCACTAATTCTTCTTTTCCTGCTCGCCGCCTTTATCCTGCTCTCCGCTCATCTGCTTTTCCCCGCCTGTCCCCATCATCCTCACTATGCTTATTATCTTAGGGATAGCTGACATGGGTTTCACTTTTATGTCGCCTGTTGCAATAGCTCCTGTTATTTTTGCGACAATCATTCCTGTGTCAAGCGCATTGCTCAGCGTGTTTTTCATGTTTCTTCCCTTATCCCATCCAGGGCTTTGGATTTCGCCGTGCTGCTCTGTTTTCTTGATAATATCATACAGGAAGTCAAGCTGCACATCAATTGTAACATCAGGCTCAAAGTCAACTGTTTTTACCGGCTTTCCGCTGAATATAACTTCAGGGTTAATAGTTGCCTTAAGATAAAACAATCCCTCTTCGCCATCCTTTATTGAAACAAGCCCGTCAAAAGAGCCGCCAAAGTCATCTGCAATACCCTGTATTTCTTTCAGTGCTCCCGGATTCCTTTTCATGTCTTCCTTCTCGCTTGCAGAAGGGCCTATTTCCTGCAGCCTCTCTTCAGGAGAGCCAGGCATATAGCCGCTTTCCTTTGCTTTCAGAAGCTCGGATTTAATAATCTCTTTTGGAGGGAATGCCCATATCTCCATATAAGGGGTAAGCACCTTTATGTTGTCAAACTCATCGGCATTAACCCATTCTTCCCATATGCGCACCTTTCCAAACTCTGATTCATACTCAATGTCAATAGGCGTATACTCGGGGAATGGCTCGCCGGTGCATACTGAAGTGCTCGCTGTCTGCTTTGCATTTTCAACAAGAGACCAGTATATATCGTGTATTCCGCTTATTCTGTTCTGCCACTTGTCAGGCTCTGCAGCGAGGTATTCATCAAAGAACCATTTTAATAGCTCCTGGTTCATGCCTTTCTCAAGTTCTGCTCTCTGCTTAATCATGCTTTCGCGCTCAAACTTGCACCAGCCACCAAATTGCTCTGATTCAAGGCTCCTTCTTAGTTTTTCAACTTCCTGGAATGCATCTCCCCATGCATCAAAATTAAGGTAAGAGTCAACCCTGCCTGAAGCTTTAAAATTACATCCTCCAGAGAATGAAACCACGCCGTTCTCCTGCTTCCATCCTTTTTCTTCAACGCAACCAAACTTCAGCACTACATTGTCCCATTCAGCGCAAACAGGAAGCGAGCAGTCATCATCTGTAACGCATTGGTTGCACATTTTTTCTGATTCACAGCCGTTCATCCAATTTCCGTCGCAGTCATAAAAGCCCTTGCTGCACTCGCACCAGCCTTTTTTCTCATTACAATACTGGTTATTGCCTTTGCAGCCTCCGCCGCATATCTCCCTGCTGCCGCCGCAAGTCAGGTCATTTGATTCGCAGCCGTCGCTATCTTCTCCGTTTCCTTTTCCATTGCAGTCAACCCATCCTTCTCCACAATGGCAACTGCCTCTGAATGTATCGCAATTTCTATTTTCTCCGCAGTCCTCGTTTGAAGCACATTCCTTTTCTTCCTTTGATGCAAAGCCTGTTGCCCATTTGAAGAAAGCACCTGTTATTGGTTGCTCTTGTGCAGGCTCAGAAGATTGTTCAGGCTGTTCCTGCTTTGGCTCTTCCTTTTGCTCAGGCTGCTCTTCCTGTGAAGGCTCCTCTCCCTTATCCTCTTCCCTCACGAATTCTTCTTTTTTGTCTTCTTCCCTTGAAAATTCCTCTTCCCTCACAAATTCTTCTTTCTTTTCCTCTTCAGGCTCCTCTTTAATTTCTTTATCTGCTTCTTCCATCTTTTGCTTTATCTCTTCATCCATTGAAAGAAGCTGAATTTGCTCTTCAGAGCCATATTCCTTGTCATAAATCTCCTGAGGTATTTCCTTGCAAACGCCGTTGGAGCATACTTCCCTTTCGCTTCCGCAGTCCGATGCGAGTTCGCAGCTCTTGCCTGTGTCTATCAGATTTACCTCTGTGCCTGCAAAAACATCCTTGCTTATGCATTTGCCTGCTTCAAGAACCTCATTCTCAGCGCAGGTAACAGCATCTCCTATAAACTTACATTCGTCTCCTTCAAGTTTATATCCTGAAGGGCAGTCAGCCATTATTTCAGGAACGCATTCGCTATTCTCCAACTTGTATCCAGAAGGACAGGCAGTAACCATTGCAACGCAATCACCCTCTTTTAATTCAAAACCTACAGGGCATTCTGTTGCATTTGTTTCTATTTCCACTGTCTTTTGCACGCAAACCGTTTCTTTCAGCTCAAATCCTTCAGGGCATTCTGTCTGTTTTGGCACACATGCGCCTTCAACAAGAATAAACCCTTCCTCGCATTCAAACTTTACCTCTTTCAGCACGCATTTTCCTTCCCAGGAAGCATAGCCTTCCATGCACTTGCATTCTCCGTCCAAATACTGCTCCCCCTCGCCGCATCTTGCAGACACATTAGCATCAGACTGCAAAAAGCATTTGCTGTCAAAGCATACTTTTCCAATGCCGCAGACACTGCCTTCCCTGCAGTCCATCAGGTCCTCGCAGTCAAACATGTAATCATTGTCGTTATCCTGCCCGTCATCGCAAATTTCAGCTTCACTGCCGCCGCAAGGCGTTTCTGACTCGCAGTTTACCAAGTCACCATCGCAGTCATAAAATCCTCCCTTGCACCTGCACTTGTCGCCTTCTGCAACCTGGTTCTTGCCGCACAAAGCCTGCTGGTCGCAAGTAACTGTTTGTATTCTTTCACTGCCATCTTCGTTAATGCATGAAAACAATTCGCAGGGCATTGGCTGAAGATTGCCATTGCATATATATTCAGTATCATCGCAGGGGGAATACTGCTTTGCGCCCGAGCAATAGAATATAACCCCTTTATTGCACATGTCCTCGCATTTCTCAAACATACCCATAAAGCCCTGTGTTATTTCCTTGCATTTATCAAGGCACTCGGGCTTTGCCTTTGGTGACTTGCATTCAGCGCACGGCTTGCATTCTTCTTCACATGTTGCATTAGTTTCTGCCTTGGTGCATTCATTGCACGGTCCGCAAGCCATATCACATTCCCCTTCCTGCGGCTGCCTATTTGCCTCCTCACAGGCCTTGCATTCAGTGCATTTTGAGGTTTCCCAGCAGTTAGTATTTCTGCACGGCTCGCATTCCTTTTGGCATAATTCATTGCATTCTTCCCCGCCGCCGTTATTCCTGCATTCAGTGCATTCCTTGCAAATGCCATCGCACTGCATAAAGCATGGCCAGCATTCATCCTGGCAAACATTCTTGCATAATTTGCCGCAGTTTCTTGCGCAGTCAGGGTCCCTGCAATCTACCAATGTATCGCTGTCATCATCCACGCCATTCTGGCAATTTTCATCCCCTCCAATTGCAATCTTGCATTCGCTTTCAATGCAACCCTCATCAATGGCACATTCCTCTTCCTGCACCTGCCTGCAGCTTCTTTGTGTCTTATCAACAAAATCTTCCACTAATCTTTTTTCGTATCTCAACTCTTTCTGCGTTGACTTCTCTGTCTTGTACTGGCTCATTATGCTGTCAATTGTAGATATCAACTCTTTTTTGGCTTCTTCCCTGTCTGAAGGATCCATGTTTGTTGTTTCCGAGATTGCCCTGCTAATTAATTTTATATTTTCCTGTATGTCAGATATATGAAACCCGCCTTGTTTTTCAGCTGACTCGGCAGCATTCTTTGCCTTGGCAAACTCTTCTCTCAAAAGCCCGAACAGCTCAGCCCTTGGTTTCTCCTTCAAATCCTCAATCTTGAAATTTCCGCCGCCTGCACCGCCTTTGACTTCAAATTTCTCAAATCCGGGCCCCTCGTATCTCGGCTCAAACCATACATCCACCGAAACCCATTCGCAACTGTCACACACCCTTGTGGATGAAATAATAGTCAGCCTGTCTCCGCTGTAAAGCTCTGACTCCCAGGTAATATACTCCTGCTCCATTGCTTTGTCTTCTGAAGTAAAGAACTTCTGCAGCATATCCTTGCAGTTTTCCTGGTTTTGCTTTATGTAATTCTGCATTATCGATGAATATTCAACGAGCTTTGCCGCAAAATCCTTTATGTCGCCGCTTTTTGCAATGGCGGCTTTTGCAAGCCCTGCAAGCTCTGACTGCATTGAATTAAGGTCAAAGCTGACTTCGTTCTTGAATCGTATATTAAAATCAACCCAGTAATAGAATTTGTCTCCCTGTTCCCCCGAATACAACTGAGGCCAGGCATTGAATGTAACCTGTATTTTCTTCCCGTCATAAACAATCTTTTCCCAGCGCGGCATCTTGTTCTCAAGCCTTATCTCTTTCTCTTCTTTTGAGGACCATACCCAGCTCGTGTATTCTGTCGGAGCGCCA
This sequence comes from Candidatus Nanoarchaeia archaeon, assembly GCA_041659245.1. Lineage (GTDB taxonomy): Archaea > Nanobdellota > Nanobdellia > SCGC-AAA011-G17 > GW2011-AR17 > UBA9640. The sequence goes on along the minus strand of JBAZYQ010000011.1, from coordinate 15,592 downwards.
AAAAATTTCTTTGCAGCATCTTCTGAAACACCCTTCTGCTGGTTCATCTCCTCTCCAAAAACCTGCTCGCTCATCAAAAGCCTTACATCTTCCCTTATTGCGCCGGAATATACTCTTAACTCTGCATAGGAAATCTGCCCCATTTCATACTGCTCTGCATAATTAGTTATGGCATATACCTTATCAGTGACAGGGTCTGCCGCGAAAGCAGAAGGAACAATAGCGGTTAAAAGTGTCATAATAACAAGCAGAGTTTTCATATTCATTCAAAACACCTCATTTTATGCAAATATATTGGGATTTAAAGTTTATATCCCTTTTGGGAGATAGAAAATAATATTAAGAACAAGCACGAGCATTAGAGATAATGCCCTTCTTTTAGGACATACCTTGCTTGATCTTTTCTTAAAACTCTTCCGCCAGGCAGGGTAAGCACATGAGGCAGCCCTTCTTCAATTTTAACAAGCCTAATATGGTCACCTTTACCGCCAGATTCCTGATATCCTTCTTTATGCAAGAAAGAAAGCATGTCAGACCTTGAAACATCGCCAAGTTGCTTTGTCCTTATCATGTCTTCTATTCGTTTTACACCCATTTCATCTCACCTCAAATCGTGCTGTACATCTTGTTTACTTTCTTGAAAACATCATACATTATCCAAGCCATGTTCTTTGCAAAGTCAGCGGCCTTATCCTTCTCAGCCTCATCCTTCTTTGACTCTTTCTTTTCCTTGAATCCGAAGAATGATTCGCTTGGTTTCTTCTTGTCAGTCTTGAAAAGCGAGAACAAGTCCTTGAACACTGAGAACATCGCAGTAAACGGAGACAATATTCCTTCCTGATGCTGTTTTTCCTCTTTCTTGTCTTCCCCAAACTTTTCGCCCATTTCTCCAAGGTATTTCTTCAGGTCATCCTTGATTGCCATCATTGTGGCGTCAACAGAAGCCAAAAGCTCAACATCCTCCTTGTCCTTGTTTCCCTTGTAAGCATCAATTTGCGCCTGAGTAACTGCATATGACGAAATCTCAACCTGCACTTTCCCAACGTGCGTTGGCTGCTTCTGCCCCTGCGGGGAATAGCTTAATTCAGGCCTTGTGACATGAGTCATCTTTACAAGCACAACAGGATGATATTTTGAATAGCCCCCTTTCTTCTGCGCCATAAGCTCAACATAAATCTTGCTTGTTTCAAAAGCGCTTACAATATCCGCGTCATTAACAGAGCCGCGCATCTGCAATTGGTTTATGTTTTGCAGGTAAGGGCGCACCCAGTTCATGTACAATCTTATTGAATTATAATGCTGCCTTAAGTAAGAAACCTTGAACTGCTTTGTGTGCTGCATTTCAGCGTATGTTTTTTCCTTCCAGTCATAGTAAGCATAGAGTTTTTTTGCAAGAACTCCGCCCACTTTCTCATTAACGCCGTTAGTTTTTGCTGATTTCACTGCAGCGTCAATGCCCTTAACCCCGTCCTTCGGGTTCATGCTGAAAAACAAGTCAGGCAGCGTGAGGAATCCCACTTTTGTAGCAAGAGCATAAACTGAATTGGGGTTTTCCATGCCTCTCTCGACAACTTCAACCCATATTGACTTTAATGCAATCTCAGCGCTCTCATTTCCCTTTAAGCTGTCTTCATAATACTGCAATCGTTCATCAGTAATCCTTAATTCCCTTACAATAGGGAATAATGTCTTTACAAGCTGTGCAATCAATGCAAGGTACTGCTGCGCCTGCTGCTGCATTGCAGACATCTTTGAGCCAACATGCCCGTGAAAGCTGCTTGTCACAGAAGCATCAAACAAGTCCCTTATCTTTTCAACATTGTCAAAGCCCATTCCTGAAGGGAACGGCTCGCGCATGAATTTTAAAACCCAGAAATAATACTTCTCAAGCCCTGAGCCCATGCTTTCAACAACAACTTCGTACTTGCCATTTGAAAATTTCGGCGGAAGGGGCTTGTTTTGTATCAGGGGATTGTCATTGCGGGCTTTCTCAATATCCTCTTTTTCCTTTTCCTTCTTTTCCTTTTCAATTTCCTCTTTGGACTTCTTCTTATTGAATATCCCGAATAATCCGCCTGCCATGGGTAAAATAAGAGGTTTTGCATTATTTAAATCTTCCGAGCATAAAGCGAGGAAGATTGAGAACGTGCTCGAAAATCTCAGGGGATTTTCGGCACACTGAAAACGCTCGGCGTTTTCAATTGAGCAACGTAAAGTGAACAAAGATTGCTAAAATGCCTCTTAAAGCCAAAACAGAAAGCCAGCCGTCCGGCATTAAATCATTAAAGAAAAAGAATTAAAAAAAAGAAAAAAAGAGGTTTTACTTGCAGCAGAGTACTGAACCGCCTGCAGGAGAATGATTGTTATCTCTCACATATACCAGCTTATCAAACATGTTCCATGGGCTCTTAAGCTCTTCCCATTCTCCAGACCAGCTTATCAAATCTTCATCACAGTTCACAAGCCTTGACCAATGCGTTTGTAACCCCACATTAAACTTGTCATAAGAATAGCTTGTTGTGGTTTCACTAAGAACAACCATACATTGCCCAAAGTCATTTTTGGTGCAGACTTGATTGCCGGTAATATGGTCAGGGTTATAACTCAATTCACTTGCCATAAATGTTTTGCATTTTGCCGTTGCCATCGCTTCAGCACTTGCTGCCGGCAGACTAGCTTCCACTTCAGGACTTTCACTTGGTGCTACCACACTTCTTGTAGGAACTGCTACTTCAACTGTGCTTGTCGCTGCAGGCTTTGCAACAACTGTCTTCGCGCCAAATAATCTTGCAATTAAGCCTGGCTGTTTCACAGTTGCAATAGGTGTTTTTGCAACAAGAGAAAGCGTAGCAGCAGAAGCTGCTGTTGTAACTTGTGCATTCTTGTCGGCAATGTAGAATATAGGCACCCATTTAGATCCTTTCCTGTATACGCCATCAAATTTTACCCATAGCTCGTTTATAATCTTTGATTCTCCATTTGTAAGAGCCACATCTTGTGCTAATACTGTATCTACTCTGAGACCACCATAAACTGTCATTTTGATAGGAGTAGTGTCATCGCTGCTGCCGGGATATCTGGTAACAAATAGCAATTTTCGCGTTCCCGTAGCATCATCTTTGAACCATACAGTCGGATTTGTATCACTCATTATAGTTCCGAACGGCAATGAAGTGCTTTCCCATGATGTTGGCGCAACGTCAAATGATACGCACAAACCATTATGCCTGCCTACAGAAGAGGCATAAGCATGTGTCAATACGCCTTCATGTTTTCTTATCTTTATCTCCTGCCCAGCAGGTCCGGCAGTTACAATTCCCGTGCCATCATTCAATGTCAAGCTATGAGGGCCGAATGTGGTAACAGCACCTTCTGCTTTAGTAACTTTCATTACTAAGGTACCATCGGTTCTTATATCTGTTGCCTCAAATGTATACTTATCCCTATTTGCAAATATTAATTCATTAGAACTCTGGCTGCGGGCAGATGTTTCACTGCTTCTCCAAATGCCCCTGTTCAAGCCGTACCTGCACAATTCAATTGTAGATGAGCCGACTGGAAAATCTAGATCAGCCACTGCAGCTGGCGTTGTTCCGGCAGAAGCCAAACATATTTTTGCTGAAGTGCATGTTGCACCTGAAGGGCATAAACCGCATGTCTGCCCGGCTGGACATTCTGAATCAGCTGTACATGCTGTACCGACTATTGTGGGTCCTGTGACCTTCCCGGTAATCCAATCAAAAAAGCCGGCACTTGCAAAACTGCTCATCATAAGCAGCGCGACAATAAGTATACATAATTTTTTCATAAATAGCCTCCTTTAATTGTTTAGTATAATAAGTCTGTAGGTATATATAACTATGGATATATTACTCCAGAAAGCCGCTCATCTCTTCTTAGACGGCTTTATCATGCCCATAATATGCCTTAAATCAGAATACACAGGTATTGCCTTTACCTTATACAATCTTGCCAGGCCAAGCCATAAAATAACTACAAATGCAGTTGACATGAATTTCCAGACAAACAAGTGAATTGTGTCAAAGGCTGTTTCAAGCTTAAAATATGTAAGCAAAAGAAGCTCAATTCTCAATATGTTAAAAGCAAGTATTGCCAAAGAGCCGTATACAAACATCTGGAACCTTTCTGAAGGGGAAATATCCTTTGTAAGCAATATGAGGATTGCAAGCAAAAGATAAGCAGAAGTCGCGACGCAGGCAGGTATTAGTTCAAAGGAATCCATCACAGTAACAATCTTTGTTCCAACCAATGCAGACGGCATGAATATATTGAAAAAGAAATATGAAACATGCAGTGTGACCGGCGCAAGAATCATGTAAAATAAGGGATAGCCAATTAATACTGCAAAACCGGTAATCAATCTTAACACAAGCTCTTTGAAATAGCCGTCTTTTTTCATGTAATTAATTAAGATTTGATGACTTATTAATCTTCTTGTTCAGCAAGGATAAACTGTTGCAAGCGCCTCAAGCACTATTTCCTTATCAGAATCAAGAAAATCAGAAAGCTCCTGCCTTGTCAGGGACTTTGCCTCTGCATCATTTATTTTAAGGTGCTTAAGCCTGCCAGCTCTTTGCATTTCCTCTGTTTTTACATAGAGGTGGGAAATAAGCAAAAGAGCGCTCGTTGCAAGCGCGATAGGGGCGCTTATGGTAAAAGCAGCAGGATAAAAAATACTGGCAAAAGCCGTAGCCGCTGTGCTGATTGCAGCTCCCGGAAAAAATATGCGGACAAGCCTTTTTCCTCTCTCTATTTCAGGAGTTTCCGCTATTTCATATTGCTGCACATACGGCTCATAATATGAATGCAAAAAAGACAAGGTATCTTCAAGGCGAGGACTGCCTTCATAATAGCTCTCCAGGGAGCCTATATAGCATTTTGCCTTAAAAGCATCAGAATTAAGCCCCTCAGAATCTGTTTCGTTATAAAAATCATAATTGTCAATAATTCTTTTTTCATCTTTTATAGAATTCAATACAAGCAGGGATATGTCCTTTTTGTCCATCAATACAAAAAATAAAGAAGAAGTTTATAAATCTGCTTATCTCTTCTTCTTTTTTGCTTTCTTCTTTGCAGGCATTGGCTTTGCGCCGCAGCTTCCGCATGAACATTCGTCTTTTTTCTTAAACCAGTCTAATAAGCCCATTTTTACCTCCTTTGGATATTACTTAATAGTAATATATAAGGTAAAAGACTATTTAAGCCTTGCTACCCGTCAAGAATAGAATTTATTCCGCTTCCCCTGCAGGATACCATAAGCTCAAGCTCAAGCACTATGTCTTTTGCAAGAACACCAAGATAGCCGTTTGGAGTCACACGGACATTCCTGTTTTCAATGCGCTTTACCGCATAATCCGCAAGATCAGGATGGTTGTAAATAGATATCATATGCCTGAATACATCGTCAAGCACAACAACAGAATCCCTGTCGATTGACTTATAGGCAGTCAGGGCTTCAAAGACTTTCTCCCTGTTAATATCATTTATATTGCAGTATTCGCACATTATATCACACTCCTTTGAATACCTATCATACTTTATATGAGTTATAAAGCTTATGAAATTTTAATAGAGACTATCTATGCAAGAAAAGGCTTATAAACAAATAAGGAATAAGAAAATGCATGGCATTGAAGTGCGCAATTTGCAATGAGAAGATAGAAGCGAATTTCCTTGAAAAGATATTCGGCACGTACATCGGAAGCGGCAAAAGCAAGAAAGCAGTCTGCAATAACTGCCAGAAGAAGTACGGCGACAAAGTAAAGGAAATGGTTAAATAATGCCTCCCTAGTGAAACGAAGGGAGGCCTCGAATAAAGCAAAGCGAAATGAGAATGCCTCCGTGGCTTAGCGGTATAGCATCGCTTTCGTAAAGCGAGGGTCGGGGGTTCAAATCCCTCCGGAGGCTTCAGACGACGGTGGGTCAGGAACGATAGTGACTTTACCCTCCGGAGGCTTTAGAATATTATAACATAAATCTTTCTTAAAGAATTCAAGCGACTTCCATGATATCTTTCAACAAGCTGCTTATCATTGCGAAATCTTTTCTTTTCCTTAGCCCCTTGTCAATAAGTGTTTGCAATGAGCCCATTACAACATAATTGGCTTTTGCATAATCTTCCTGCTTCGGATTCTCGCCAACAATTGCCCTTATATCAATAGGCTCTCCGGCATATGCCTCAACATTGCTTTTGAAAGGCAACAGATTCAATGGAAGAGGTATTATTTTAGCAAAATCAACAAGCCCATAAAGCTCCTTAATCCTTGGCTTTTTGCTAAGTGCATATTTCTCGTCAAGCCAGCCCATTACTTTTTTCACAAAAGGCTTCATGTCTGTAAATGTGAATAGGGTTTCTTCAGCGCCAATAACGCCAACGGGAATTATCGGCTTTCCAGCCTTATATGCTGCCTTTATGTATCCGCAGTTCTCAGGAGCAAAGCCTTCAACATGCCTCACAAGATATCTTTCATAAAAAGGCTTGCACGCGTCAAGAATCCCGCCGGGGCACACAATCAGCAGCTTGTCATCATTAAGAAGTTTTACAGCATTTTCCATCTTGCCCAGTACGCCGCCAATTGTTTTCAAAAAATCAGACTGCCCGAACATCTTGTAACCCATGCCGTAAACGCATCTTCTTTTCTGCTCGTGCACTCCAAAGTAAATAGGCGCCATGTCTGCAAGGAATATTGTTGAATGGTTTGCAATCAGCATTGCCCCTGACTTATCAGGAATATTTTCAGCATTGTAAAGCTTTGGGTTGAAATATTTTTCAAAAAATTGCCAAAGATAAGACTGGTTAAATGTGTCAAGCCACTTCACAATCTTTTCTTCTGGATAGTAAAGCTCTTTCAGTTTATGCTCATATTTTGAATTTAGAATCTCGCTGTCAAGCTGCTTTAATGCAGATGCAGTCAGGGCTATTTTTTCAAGTGCGGAAAGCCTCTTCGGCTCATCATCCGAAAGAAAACGCTGTATGTAGTCCATACCCAGTGGAAATGTTTGAGTAGTATATAAAATCTATGTAAAAAAAGAAAAAAAAGAAAAAATAAGGCAGTTAGTATGCCTTCAAAAGCTTCTCAGTCAAATCTGTCTTTTCCCACGGGAACTGCTCCCTGCCAAAATGCCCGAAAGCAGCTGTCTCTGCATAGCACCATCCCTGCGGGTTCTTGAGCCCGAAATGAGCAATGATATCTGCTGGCTTGGGTGAAAAGACTTCCCTTACTACTCTTGAAAGCTTCTTGTTCTGCGCTTTTGTAAAGCCTTTTGCCCTAACAAGAAGAGATGTTGGCTCTGCAATTCCAATGCAATAGCCTAGTTGAACCTCGCACTCCTCTGTAAGCCCTGCAGCAACAATGTTCTTTGCAATGTATCTTGCTGCGTAAGCCGCGCTTCTGTCAACCTTGCTCGGGTCTTTTCCCGAGAATGCCCCGCCGCCGTGCCTTCCTATGCCTGCATAGGTGTCGACAATTATTTTTCTTCCTGTCAATCCTGCATCTGCATACGGGCCGCAGAATTCAAATCTGCCTGTGCCGTTTATGAAGAATTTGGTTTCAGGCGTAAGATACTTCCCGCAAATAGGCTTTATCACATCCTTCAAAACATCCGCCCTTAATGTCTTCATGTCAACTTCAGGCGAATGTGACAATGCAATAACCACATTGTCAAGCCCTGCAATTTTTCCGTCCTCATATCTTACTGCAACCTGGCTTTTTGTGTCAGGCCTGAAATAACTATGAGGCTGGACTAATTCTCCATTCTTGCCTTTTTTTCCGTATGAATCAAAGCTTTCTTTCCTGCATTCATCAAGCCTTTCAACAAGCCTGTGTGCAAGATATGCTGAAAGAGGCATAAGCTGCTTTGTTTCCCTTGTTGCAAAACCCCACATAATGCCCTGGTCTCCTGCGCCCTGCTCTTTTTGTTCTCCAGTGTCAACGCCCTGCGCAATGTCCGGGCTCTGCGTTGAAAGCCAGACATGAACATTGCATTTGTCAGGGTCTATTCCCCATGATGCGTCTGAATATCCTATTTTTCTTATCGCCTCTCTTGCAATCTTTTCATAATCAGGATTTGCAAGTGTTGTGATTTCCCCAGCAAGAACAACGCCTCCTTTGCCTTTCTTTGTTTCTTTTGCATTAAGCGTCTTTACCAATGTTTCGCATGCAACCCTGCTGTTTGGGTCTTCTCTCAAACAAGCATCAAGAATGCTGTCTGAAATAATGTCGCACATTTTATCCGGATGCCCCGGCCCGACTGATTCTGAACTAAGTACATAGTCGTCTCCCATTTTAAATTCCTCCTTGTATCTCTTTTTTCAAAAACATTTAATGAGAAAAATTGAAAATCGGTTTTTAAAGATTACGCACCAAATTATTCTTATAAGAATATTTTATTCCTGCATATATAAACTAAGGCTTTTTCGAGTGCTTCCTGGATAACTGATGATAATAAAGCCGCTCAACATCTGACAAAGAATTGGCGTCATCTGCGCCTTTCTCATCCCTCATTCTTACAACTCTCGGGAATCTTAATGCATATCCTGAAGTGTAAGAAGGGCTTTTCTGGATTTCCTGATAAAGAACTTCAACAACAATCTTTGGCTTCACAATTGCCTGCTTTCCTTTCTGCGAAATAATCAACGGCTTCAGCAATTCAGTAAGCTGCTCAAAAGAAACTTCACCGCCTGTTTTTTCCTTCACGCCTGTTCCCACTTTTCCAATTTCAAGAAAGCCGTCTTCATCCTTGCATGCAAGAGTAAAGCTGCTGAGCCATTTTGCCCTTTTTCCCTCGCCCCATTCAGCGCCTGTAATAACCAAATCAAGTGTTTCCATTGTGGGCTTTATCTTAACCCCTAATCCAACCCTGGCGCCTGGCCTGTATATGCCTGAAATATTCTTCAGCATCACTCCCTCAACGCCTTCCCTTAATACTGAATTATAAAATTTCTCCAATTCTTCCTCTGTTTTTACAAGTTTTTGCTCAACAAGAACTATTCTTCCGGGAATCTCTTTTACAATACCTTTCAATGATTTTCTCCTGTCCTCAAATGACAAATTAAGAAGGCTTTTGCCGTGAAGTTCCATTGCGTCAAATATTTCAATAATGACAGGAAGCTCCTTAATCATCTCCTGTATTCCGTATTTTCTCTGTATTCTCTGCGAAATGTCCTGGAACGGCCTGAATTTTTTTGTCTTTGGGTCAATGCCAACAACTTCAGAGTCAATTATGAATGATTTTGCCTTGACTGCCTTTTTCACAAGCTCAACAACATCAGGAAACTGCCTTGTGACATCATCAAGCCTCCTTGTGTAAAGCTTGATTTCTTTTCCATCTCCGTGTATCTGCATCCTGAAGCCGTCAAACTTTCTTTCTGCCAAAGCAGGATTTCCGACAATCTCAAAAGCCTCTGCAAAATCCTGCGCTTTCACATAGAGCATTACCTTGACAGGATTGCCCGGAGCAATTTCAATTGCCTTCAAGCCGTCAATTCCTTTTTCTCTCAGAGTAATCGCAACTTTTCCCAAGTCATTTGACAAGTCATAGGCAGACTGCACTGCATTTATTGCTTCGCTGTATTTTTCCTTGTTCTCTGGGCTGAAACCTGAAAAAGCAAGAACCACTGCATCCCTTATTGTGCTGTCCCCAACTCCTGTTCTCAAATTTTCAAGAACTGTCCTTGCAATGTACCTTGCCTCAATGCCTGAAGCTGAATTCAGAAGCTGTGAAACAAATCCCACTTTCATGTCAACAGAGCCCTTGCCTTCAATCTCAGACAGCTTCCGTATTGTTGCAACTACTTTTTTCACGCTAAGCTTTTGCGAAAATAATGTTGACTGCTTTTTCTTTGCAAATAATTTCTCGGCAACAATTCCCAAGTCGCCTTCCTTGCCAAGCTGCTCCTCAACCTTTTCCTGAGAAACCCCTGCGCAATTAGCAACTGCCTTTGCAGCAAGCTTTGAGCTTATTCCAATGTGCTTGTCCTTTTCAGCTGCTGTGAAAACAGAGCCCTGAAGAAGGCAGATTACGTCTGCAATCTCATCCTTTGAAGCATCTTTCAGGATTTTTGCGATGATTGCAGTCTTGTCAAGCCTCTTTGCAGTATTCTCAAGCTGGTCATATGCATCTGCAAGCTCGCTGTAGTCCATAGCAAAATATAAAAGCAAGGCTCTTTTTAAGTATTGCTATGGATATACGGGAATGCATCGTAGAAAGGCGAAGCGTAAGGAAATACACAGAGAAGGAAGTGCCATTGCACATAATCGCCGAGATAATGGAACACGCAAGGCTGGCGCCCTCTGCAGGCAATTCACAGAACTGGAGATTCATAATTGTTCTTGACAAGGAAAAAAAAGCAAAGATTTCAGAGGCAGCAAACAAGCCGTGGATGAAGGAAGCGCCTGTTCATATTGCTGTCTGCAATTATTCAAAAAAGCTGACTGCTCTTTACGCAGAATCAGGAAAGATGTTCTCAATACAGGACTGCGCAATAATCGCGTCTTACATTCAATTGCTTGCATTTGAGAAAGATTTGGGAACATGCTGGGTCGGGGCTTTTGACAATGAGAAAGTAGAGCACATTCTCCAGTGCCCCGAGGATATTAAGATTGAAGCAATAATCACGCTGGGCTATCCCGGAGAAGAAGAAACGAAGCAGAAGATAAGGAACGAATTGAAGAATCTCTGTTTTTTTGAGCCTGAAAATGCTTCTGTTAAAAATACAAAAGAAGAAGAGGAAATCAAAGAAAAAACAGCTGAGCAATGCATTGAAGAAAGAAAGAGCATAAGAAAATACCTGGACAAGGATGTGCCTCACAGCACAGTAAATGAAATACTCAATACAGCAAGGCTTGCGCCTTCTGCATATAACTCGCAAAACTGGAGATTTGCAATAGCAAGAGGCAAATCAAAAAGGCATGAGATAGCCGACATATGCTCTAATCAGCACTGGATGACAGGAGCGCCTGTTCACATAATTATATGCAATTTTGGAAAAAAGCTTATTGACATGCACAAGGACAAGGGAAAATTGTTTGCAGTGCAGGATTGCGCAATAATAGCTTCTTACATTCAATTGCTTGCTGTTGAAAAAGGGCTTGGAACATGCTGGGTTGGGGCTTTTGACGCCGGCAAGCTGGATGAGTGCGCACATGGCATTAACTCTTCCCTTCCGTCTGATGCAAAGCCTGAGATTGTGCTGACTCTTGGATTCCCTGATGACACAAAGCATGCAGGGCATATAAGAAATGAGTTCCATGACTTCTGCTACTTTAACAAGTGGGGCAATAAAGATGTGAAAAAAGAGAAGTTTGACCTGAAGCAGCAGGTAAAGGACAAGACAGGGTTCTTCAAGGAATTGTTCAGCTTTAAAGTGCAGTGAATTTATTTAATAATTTATTTCTTAATCTCTGAAACCTTTTCATAAACATTGAAATATCTTCTGGTTTATAAACTTGAAAATCCTTCGGCGACGACGGAAAATGGCGCACTTTTCCGGACAAAACTTTATATATTAGTTCTGCAAAAACCCCTGAGTCCCCATAAAAAGAGGGACAGGAGGTGAATTGAATGGCAAGAGAATTAAGCGAAAAGAAGCTTGAGCAGCTTAACCAGCAGCCTATCATAAAGACAGGCGTTAAGATGAGCAAGGACGGCAAATGGGTTTTGCACAAGACAACAATAACAGACATAAAGCCCATGGGCTACTTTGAGAAAGTCTTTGGCGGAGGGCAGTAAGCTTTAAGCCAAGAAAGAGAGGGCTTGAGACGCAGGCCCCTCCTTTTTTTCTTATTCTTTCCAAAAAGCTTATAAAAGGGAGACGGATTATATACTCCTATGGCTAAGAAAACACATACAAAGAAGAAAAGGTACTTTGGTTCGCCTTCTCACCACAAGAGCATAAGACTCGAAAACAGGAAGAGAGCCTTGAGACCCAAGACATTCGGGTCAGAAGCTGCTGCAAAAGGATGGGCTGAGAGAAAAGGCATAAAGAAATATGAACTGAAGAACCTGCGCGGCGAGTTCTCAAAAGAAAAGAAGATTGAGATAGAAGTTTTAGAATAAATAGAATTTTTATATTTCTAAAATTAGTGCCAATTTATTATAATTTAATCTCCCTATTGCAGCTTGATTTTTCCCCTTTGCCAGTCTTTCAGCAATGCCCTTGCTGCCTGGTCAGTGTCAAGAATTCCGCCTTTTTTCAGTTTATTCAGCCTTAATGCGATTGATTCAAGCATTTTATCTCCGCTAGCTTCCTTCACATTGTATTGCTTGGATATTGCCTGCTTGTTGCCTTCAATGAGAAATAATGCAGTTGTCTCAGGGTCCCTTACCCTGCTGAAATCCAAAGAGGCCCTCATTGCGTGCTTGTTGAAATCCTTTTCCATATAGGAATATACTCCCGGCGTGTCAAGAAGGAAAATAATCTTTGTAACCTTGATTAATTGCATTGCCTTTGTAAAGCCGCTTTGCGGTGAAACAGGCGCAGCGCACCTGCCTGACAATGCGTTTATCACAGAACTTTTGCCTGTATTCGGATATCCCAGTACTCCAACAATAATCTTTTTCTTGTCCTTGTCGCAGTACTTCTGAATCTCGTGCAAAAGCATTGTTATGCCATATCTCTTGATTGAGGAAACAAACACAGACGGAGTGAGAGTCTTGTGCTTTTTCTCCAAAGCCTCCTTGTCAACCAAATCGCACTTGTTGAGAACATAAATAAGCGTCTTGCCTGAAGCCTTTACCTTGTCTTCAATTTCAGGGTTCCTTGTCTCGTCAATAAACCTGGAGTCCAGTATCTCAAGCAGTATGTCAGACTTGTCAATTACGTCCCGTACTATTTCCCAAAAGACTCTCATGATATAAATAAGGAAAGAAGAGATTAAAAAGCTATCTAAGAAGGAGGCAGGGGGCACCCCTGAACCCCCTAAATGCTTTATGTTAAGATTAGGCATAATCACAGGCGATATGGACGGCGGGTGGAGCCATCAAATTAATAAACGAGCAAATACTAGTATTAATAATGATAAAAATTAGAGCGGGAAAAAAATCTGACGTGAAGAAATTAGTAGAATTAGACAAGATTTCAAACAAAGAAATAAAATGGTGGGAACCATTATCAAAGTCAGATTTTTTGAAGATATTAAAAAATAAAAATCTCCTGTATGTTGGAGAAGAAAATAGGGAGATAATTGCATATCTTTCTGGAGCAATTAAAGGAAAGCAATTAATTTTAGAAAATATTTTTGTAAAAAAAGAATTTAGAAAAAAAGGAATTGCAAACAAATTGGCAAGGAAATTCTTTTCTGATTGGAAAAATAAAAGTATAAAGGCGATTAGATTGGATTGCCCAAAAAGATTAAGAGATTTTTACGAAAAATTAGGTTTTAAAGTCACTGCCCTAATTATGAAGAGAGAATTTTGAATGAGGCGTTTTTATATAAATTTCAAGATTTCCGCACCAGTGGGGCGGAAATTAAACTGGGTCCATTATTTGAGTATTCATGCAAACTAAAAATAATAAAAAAATAAATGCCGGCAGGCTCGCCTTTGCTTATGCGCCTTACTCTATATTTGCCTTAAGCCCTATTAATGACTGATAATGGTCAATGTAATTCTCAGAGCTTCTCAGGCTTCTGAATCCCCTTATCTTGTCCTTGAACCGCCTTACTGCATTTGCAATCTTGTCCTTTGTCAGGCCGGGCTCGTTTTCGTCAAGCAAAACATTCAGGTGAAAGCTGAGAAAATCATCATCATCGACAATCACCGCGTTTCTTTCGTGGGTTTTTGTCTTTACCTCGTTAATCAATGTGTTTACAAAGCCGTCAACATCCGCTTCAAGCGAATAATTCTTTGTGTGCTTAAATTCCTTGCCGTTCTCGTCATAGAAAAAAGCCATCTCAAGCACATTGTTCCTTGTGTCAACTTTTGTAACTTCAATCCTCTTGAATTTCAAAGTTACTTTTTCCATCATATTCACCTCTTCCTTGCTATCTTTTCTTTTCTTATCCTTATTCTCTTTTTCACGGCGTCAGTAAGCGGATAATTGCTTGTTTCCGCAGCCTGGACTGATTCCGCGAACTTTAGCTCAAGGTCTTTCATCTCATTGTAAAGCCCAAGAAATGCCGCAGTGTCCTGCATTTTCTTTTCAAGTATCTCCATCTTGTTCATAAGCTGGAGAATATTGTGCTCAGGTATCGTAAGCGGCTTTGTCGCCTCGTCTTTTCTATTTTGAAGAAAATTTGTCATATAATGCTCACCTCTCCTGTACTTGATGATAAGGTGCAATTATTTAAAGGTTTCTAAGAAAAATAAAGCATAATGAAAAGCCAATAAGGGGCGCAGCCCCTTATGAACCCCGCAATCACTTTGCTTAAACAAAAAAATTAAAGAATTAATGCCGGAGGCGGGCTTTCTATAAGGTAATCTTTAGTAGTACTCATACGCTTCTTTCAATCTCTCTAATTCATCCATCTTCTCCTGCAGCATGTCAATCTGCTCCTTATAGAATTCTATGTTCTTCCTGCAGTTCTCAATCTCAACAAATACGTCCGCCCTCTGCTTGTCGTTCATTGGAAGCTCTTCTTTCATGCCGCTGCCTCCATAAAAACAGCTTCCCCCCCCGGGAATGGGAGGGGAAAGTTGGTGTGGGACGTTCTAGAAGGGATGTAATTCAAAATATCTCCCAATCCCTTCTTTATTCCTGAGGGAGTGCTTTTACACCTTAAGCCTCGTGCGGCAATAATACCCCCTAAACTATTCAAAAAACTAATGCCCTTACTATTATGGTGTGCGGCGCACCTCCAAACTCTATCCTGCCGCATATCATTAGCAAACACGCTGTTTGCTTTATTTTCCTGAAGCTGAAAGATCATGTTGTTTTTGGAAAAATCCCGGATTCAAGGCAACCAAAATATTTGCTCACTGTGTTCGCAATCCCATAGTTAGTGCGCTAACCATAAGACTTATTAAGCAGTCTGCCTTTATTTTTCCAGGAACTTATTTGAATTTTGTTTTCCTCTGGGTGTGGAAACTTTGGGGAAAACTTTTTCCTTTTTTTTCACCTCTTGTTTTTTTCTGTTTCTTTAAACATTGCGTTTGCTTTCAAAGAGCATAAAGCTCCCAATTTAAAAACGCAGAACACTGAACTTGTTGTCATCAATACATAGGATTACTGGTTATTGCTGTAATCTTATAGTAATACATATGGTGGAAGTTGTATTTAAAGATTATTGAAATGCAATATATAGATAAATCAGGCTAGAAATAGCGTTTTTAAGCCCTATAAGGCTAAAGAAGGCAAAAAATAGCACTTTAAGCTTTTGTGGTAACAACCACGCTGCATCTGCATGGAAGCTTTGATTTTGCTGATTTAAAGGCATCCAAAACAGTGGGCTTGTCAACAGGATCTATAAATACTGAGAACAAAGGAGCTCCCGACTTTACCTGCGCCGCAGTTCCTATGATTCTTCCAAAAGAACGCTGCATTCCTGTCTGAATTCTGTCAGCTCCAGCTCCTGTAATCATCTTGTTTTCCCTTATTGCGTGATGGGGGAATACCCTTACTTTTAATCTGTAA
>JBAZYQ010000010.1:0-26658 GCA_041659245.1 Candidatus Nanoarchaeia archaeon | reverse complement strand
GCCGCCGAACTGCGCATCAACGTGCAGGTATTCCTCGTCAAGCGCCTGCATCAATGGATAAATTATTCCTGCAAGCCTTGGGTTTTCCCCAAGCTTTACAACTTCAGATGCTGCTTTTGTCGCATCATGAACAGAAGTTATTGTGCTTAATTTCAGCAAGTCGTGGAAGTATTTGTCATTGAGCTGCAGCTCGCTTCCCTTAACAAACTCCAGTTTTTTTATGTCAACGCCTATTGTCTTAAGGATTGTCGGGATTGCTGTCTTGTAATACAAATATCTTTTTTCAAGTATTTCCCACGAAACTCCGTCAAGGGCAGCATGCACGTCTGCAAGAAGTATCTTCACCCTGAATCCCGCCTTAAGGAAATCAGCTATCTTAAGCATGGGAAAGAAATATGCAATTGAAATGCTTCCTGTGGGTGTTGTGCCCCAGTAGACTGTGAAATCTTTTTTTCCAATCTGCTCCCTGAGCTCTTTCTCTTCAATAACCTCAAAAAGGTTTCTTGTCACAAGCTCGAACTTCTCATTTGTGTCCATTGCAGTAAATAGCAAGAATACTTGTATTTATATATTTTCGTGTAAGAAAGCCTTATACCAGGTAAGCCTTTATGAAGTGCCCTAAATAATGGGTTACTACAATTACCAAAATTGTGATTCCAACGTGCTCAAGAACCGCCTTCCATGCCTTTATCTTTTCCTGCTTTGCAAGATAAATGCTGTATAATGTGATAAGTAAAAGCCCCCATGCAATGTCTATTATTACTGCTGTTGTAAGGCTGAATAATAATACAGGCACTGCAAATGTCATTGCAAAGAAGAATTTTGCCATGAATGTTGAGATTGTAGACTGCCATACTTCTTTTGCGGGATGCTTTGTCGCTTCTTCTGATATGTGCATGCCTAATGAATCAGAAAACGCGTCAGCCACTGCAATTGCTATAATGCCGCCTAATACAGCCAGTTTTGAGCTTGTGCTTGATTCCAAGCCAACCATTAATCCCAATGTGGTTATTACTCCTGATGTTAATCCAAAGCTGAAGCCTTTTTTCAGTGAGTCTTTCATATTGATACTGTGTTAAAGGTTGCTTAAAAAGTTTTGCAGGAATAGGTTTATATATTTGGGATTTATCCCATGTATGGCAAAAGCCAAAGGAGGCAAAAATGAGAACAGCAATTTTAGCAGGTTTGGCGGCATTGGCATTGTCTGCAGGATGCTCGACAAATAAAGACGAATTAAAAGTGGAAATAACACCTTTTGAGGTCTCAGCTGAAAAAGAAGGCATGACTTTCAGAGCCAGCGAAGTTTATGATGGCAGTATCCGTGCAACTTTAGGCTATCAGAATGAGCATGATGGCTTTGTATACATTTCTGCGATAAGCGGGTTGGCAGAAACGCCTGGTCCGGAAAGACTGCCTTTTGTTGTAGACTATTTTAATATAAATGGTGCTTTTGATAAGGTAGAGTGCCCATCAGATGATTATGCCGGGGCATGCGACGCAGCAACAAATGCCTTTAATGAAAAGTGTAAGGAAATAAACTGCAATAAGATTGTACTGGACTGGATGAAGAACAGGCAGTCGCCAGAGAGCTATTATTTTTAAATTTGTTCTTTTTTTTTTCATACTTCCTGAAAGCAGTTTAAAAGCAAAGGGGCTTTCTCATTTGTTTTTCCGGGCTTGTTGAAAATCCTCTCATTTTTTCACAAGTGGTTTCTTAAACAAGAATACTATGTATTATCTCATGGATGAGAAAATGCTCTTTTGGATTGCATTAGCCTGCTCCTTAATAGGATTGGCAGGCGTTATAGCTGCTTCACAACTGATTCAGGCAAAGCAGGTAAATATAATTGATATTGATGATTCAATGGAAGGGGAGTATGTGAAAGTAATAGGAGATGTCATTAATCTGCGTGAGACAGAGAAAGCAGTATTTCTAGATGTGAAAGACGGCACAGGAACAATAGCAATAGTGGCTTTCAAGGACAACACAGGCTTTGTT
The DNA here is from genome assembly GCA_041659245.1 of Candidatus Nanoarchaeia archaeon. GTDB lineage: Archaea > Nanobdellota > Nanobdellia > SCGC-AAA011-G17 > GW2011-AR17 > UBA9640. Next base: position 24,659 of record JBAZYQ010000010.1, on the reverse strand, counting down.
TCAAGAGAGGTTTTGCCAAATACTCTTAAGAAAGGAGACAAGATTTCAATAGAAGGCAAGGTAAGCATGTACCAGGACAAGCCTGAGATTACGGCTGAGAAGGCGGCAATAAGTTTTTAAATATCCTCTCAATATATACTTCCTTATGGGAAAGAGGTATCTAACACTAATAATAGCCGCGCTGCTCTTAATGCCCTGCGCATTTGCAGTTAACACAACTACTATTACTTTGTCGCTTCCGTTACATGGTTCAACGCAAGGTTCATCTGTAGATTTTTCATGTAATGCAATTTCACCGGATTCAGGTGGGAATAATATAACCACTATTGATCTTTATACAAATACTACGGGTGTGTGGGCATCTATGACCTCATTCGCTTCCAATTCTATTTCTGCCTATACCATTAGTAGCATAGCCAACGGAAATTATAGGTGGAATTGCAAAGCTGTTAATAGCCTTGGCGAAGAATCATTTGCATCATCTGATTCTACATTTATTATCCCTGCAGCCAATACAGCGCCAAGCTTTACAGGCACAATACCAGATCATACTCCATTTAATGAGGATACTACATCAAGTGCTACAATAAATCTTGCAACTTATTTTTCGGATACTGATACGCTTACTTATACAAATCATACTAATTCTACTAGTCAGCATATAATCATTTCAATATCGGCTGGGTTGGTAACATTTTCATCAACAAATAATTGGTCCGGCTCTGAACTAATTTCTTTTACAGCATCTGATGGCTCTTTGCAAAATACAAGCAATAGTTTCATAGTTACGGTGCTTCCGGTCAACGACGCGCCTTACTACACAACAATCCCGACACAGAACATGACAAAGAACACAAACAAGACAATAACTCTTTCAAGCTATTTTGGAGATGTGGAAGGAACTTCCTTGACATACAATGTGTCAACTGCCCCATCTCATATGAACTACACAGTCAGCGGCGCAACAGTAACACTTGCTCCTGAGCCAAACTGGACAGGAACTACAAGCATTACATTCTCAGCGTCTGACGGCAATGCAACAACAAACAGCAACTCAGTAAGCCTTGTTGTCTCGGCAGGCAATGCAACAAACATAACAAACAGGCCGCCATCATTGGGATGCCCATTGGGAAGGATTGGTCTTGCAACAGGCGAGTCAGCAACTTATACAATCACAAAATCAGACCCTGACGGCAACACTCTTACAGTTGAATGGAAAATTGACGGCACTGTTATTGAAGGGGAGACAGGCGACTCTTATGAATTTTCAAAAGATGCTTCAGGCTCTTATGTGCTGAAAGCTGTTGTTACAGACGGCACTGCAACTGCTGAATGTACTTGGACTATTGGAGTCACTGATTCAGCAGATGCGAATTACACTTCTGAAACAGCCGATGTTGCTTCAATTGTTTCTGACATGAAGGGAGAGATTGCAAGATGCGGCGACAACAATGTTCAGGAAGGTGAGAACTGCGCAAATTGCCCTGCAGATGTAATTTGCAAGGAAGGAGAAACATGCAACAGTGGGCTCTGCGCTTCCAAGACAAGCTCTTCAAAAGTCCTCATAATTATCGGGATAATAATTGTTGTTATTCTTGGAGGTGGCTTTGCAGCTTACAAGTTCACGACAAAGAAAGATGCGACAACAAGGATAAGGGACGGAAGGAATCTTTCAAATGTTGAAAGGGAAATGCCCTCTGTTGACTTGCACGATATTTATACAAAAGAATCTCCAAAAGCAGATACAGGAAGCATTCCTCCGCCGCAGGAGAACCCGCTTAAGGGCTATGTGAATGCAATGAGGGAAAAGGGAGTTTCTGATTCTGACATTGAGCAGGCATTGAAAGAAAAGGGATGGAATATAGCTTTAATCAAGCAGGCATTAAAACATTAAAATGAAAAAAACAGCCAGCATATTTGTTTGCATTCTTTTTTTAATGGCTTTTGCTTTAGCTGCGTATGCGCTGAATGAGACAGAAAGCAATGCGACTGCTTCTAATGATTGCAACAGGAATAAGATAGCAGATGCAGGTGAAAATTGTTTCAACTGCCCTTCAGACGTGAAATGCAAGTCAGGCGAAGCATGCCTTGAAACCGGAGTTTGCCAGGGAACTATTAATTATACAACTTACATAATCTTAGGCATAGGTGCTTTCCTGTTCATAGGAGTGATTATTTTTGCAAGAAGGTTTGTGTTCAAGAAGCCAAAGGAAGAGCCAAAGCCTGTTCAGCAGCAAGTCCAGCAGCCAATCCCTGTTGTTCAAGAGCCGGTACAACTGCCTCCCGAGATTCCTTCTTCAAATGAAGCTGAAACACCTGTCCAGCAGCCTATGAACCAAGAATTTCCTTTAATGCAAGAGCCTGTGAATGAGCATCCGGGTGAAACAGATTCCCAGAAATTCATAAGGCAGATGAGGGAAAAGGGATGGACTGATGAGAGAGTGAGAATGAAGCTGAAAGAGGCCGGCTGGAGCGAGACTCAGATTGCATTGGAATTTTTAAAGACGCCCAAGTTTGTGAAGAAGCAGTAATACATAAGCTTTTATATACTTCTTTAGCTTTATTGCCTCCATGATAACGCAGGAGCAGATACTTGAATTCAGGAAATTGCTTGACAGCTCTGAAAGGCCCTTGTTTTTCTTTGACGATGACCCTGACGGCTTGTGCTCTTATCTATTGTTAAAAACATATTTAGGAAGAGGCAAGGGCGTTGTTGTAAAATCAAATCCCACTCTCTCAACAGAATACCTGAGAAAAGTAAGGGAAATAAGGCCTGACAAAATTTTCGTGTTGGACAAGCCGGGAATTGAGCAGGATTTCATTGATGAGGCAGGAGTGCAGGTTGTATGGCTTGACCACCATCCTCCAAACAAGGTAAATGGAGCCCATTATTTCAACCCGATGCTTGACGGAACAAAAGACAACAGGCCTACTTCATATTGGGCTTACAAGATTTCAGAAGGAAGCATGTGGATGGCGATGGTTGGATGCGTTGCTGACTGGTTTGTGCCTGAGTTTTCAGAGGAATTCTCAAAAAAATATCCTGAGATACTTCCAAGAGTGGGAGAGCCGGGTTATATGCTGTTTGACACTGCATTAGGCAAGCTTGCGAGCGTTGTTTCATCAATACTCAAAGGACCTACTTCAGATGTCTATCACTGCATTTCTGCTCTTGAAAAAATAAAAGAGCCTGATGAGATACTTGAGGAAAAAACGCCGACAGGCAAATTCCTTTTGAAATATCATAAGAAAATAAACAAGGTTTATGAAAAGCTGCTGCAAAAGGCAATGGCTGAATCAGGAACAGGGAATTTTGTTGTTTTCACTTACCCAATGACAAAGCTGAGCTTGTCAGGAGAGCTTGCAAATGAAATGCTTTACAGGCTGCCTGGAAAATTCATAATAATAGGCAGGGTAAAAAAAGATTCGATTGCATTCAGCATGAGAAGCACAAGCCAGATAATACCTCCTCTTTTGAAAGAGGCTCTTGAAGGGCTCGAGGGATACGGCGGAGGGCATGAGCACGCCTGCGGCGGAAGCATTTCAATAGGCGATTTCCCTGTTTTGGTTGAGAGGCTTAAAAAGCTTGCCGGACACAAGGATTAAATACCTTTTCTTCCTATTCTTTGTTATGATTAAGAAGCTGGTGATAGTATTTTTGCTGCTAATGCCTCTGGCAATGGCGAGCGAGTTTAATGACAAGTCTGTTGTTGAGCTTTCTGTGGAAGAGACAGCAAGTGTTGTTGCAGTGTCCCAGGGGAGCGGCGCTGTTAAAATTGATTATGTGCAGGCAAACCTCTCAATGTTTCCAAAGGAAGCAGACAACCAGGTTATTGCCGAAAGAACAGTATCCACACTGCCTGAGGCAGATGTAGAATTTGTCGGAGACAAGCTTTTGATAAACTGGAAAGACCCGACAGATGAAATGATGAAGTTTATAATTAACGCAAAAGTAAGGGAAATAAATAAAATCATAACTGTTCCAAAAAAGCTTCCATTCCCGCATGCAGAGCCTTACAGGGCTGCTGCATATGACAGGGACATTGATGCATATACAAAAGCAACTCTTTCAGCAGATATTAATGAGGACATAAGAAAAAAATCAGCGGAGATACTGGAGGGGGAGACTGACTATTACAGGGCTGTGTTCAGGGTTGCTGAATGGGTTAACACAAACATAAATTACACTCTTGACACATTGACTGAAGATGCAGTCCAGAAATCAAGCTGGGTTCTTGAAAATAGGTATGGTGTCTGCGATGAAATCACAACTCTTTTCATGTCATTGCTTAGGTCTGCAAATATTCCCGTGAAGTTTGTTGCAGGGCAGGTTTATTCTGACAAGGAAAAATCTTTCGGCAACCACGGATGGGCGGAAGTTTATTTCCCGGGCTATGGCTGGGTGCCGTTTGACGTGACATTCAGGCAGTTCGGCTGGATTGATCCGACACATCTTAAGCTTGCAACAGAGCTGGACCCCTCTGAATCTTCTGTTGGCTACACATGGAAAGCCAGGGACACCAAAATAAATATCAATCCTCTTGAGATAAATACAAAAATAATTTCTTCTTCAGGCAATGCCGAGAAGCTTGCAGACATCAGCGTTGAGGCATTGAGAAGCAGGGTTTCAAACGGAAGCTATGTCCCGATAAAAGTCACTGTTAAAAATCTTCAGGATTATTATCTTCCATTATTGGTTTCAATAACAAAAGCCCCAAATCTTGTTGATGAGACTGAGAAGCCCGTGCTTCTTGCGCCTCACGAGGAAAAAATACTATTCTGGACAGCTGTGATGCCTTCAGAGATAATGAAGAATTATGCATACACCACTTTTATTGAGGCAAAGGCGGTTTTCGCGGGAACTGCTTCAACAAACATAAGCTTTGGCGAAGGAAATGAATATTATTCAAAAGAGTGGGCTCTTGACACTGTGCAAAGATTATCCCCAAGAACTGAAAAGGAATTCCTGCCTGACTTGGAAATAGTTTGCAATCCATTGAAAGAATATTATTACAGGGATGAGACAGCGCAGGTTTCCTGTTTGCTTGAAAACAAGGGGAACACAAATTTCCAGCCAATGAAGGTTTGCTTTGAGGCGCAGTGCAAGGACGCTGATATGCTAATTGGCGAGAAAAAAGAAGTAAGCTGGAGCATAAATCTTGAAGAGCTTAAAGCAAGTGATTTCGTGATTTCAATTGAAAGCAGGGACATGGTAAAGTATGCTTATCCTAAATTGAAAATAATTGAAGTGCCTGCTCTTGAAATATCAGAATTCAAGCCTTCTGAAATAAAATATGGGATTGATTCAAACATGAGCTTTATGCTTAACAGCAATGGAGAGGCAAATAATATCACGATGAATGTTAAAACTGTGGGCTATTCCCTGATTAGCACTTTCTCGGGTGTCAGGGAGATTGTAATTCCCTTTAATTCAAAGCAGGTCAGGAAGGGAAATGTTGATATTACTTTAATATATTATGACGAAGTGGGCAAGATGTATTCCTCTGAAAAAAAATTTAATATTCTTGTGACTGAGATTCCGTGGCATGCAAGGCTTGCGCTTTGGATAGAAGAGCTAATGCCTTTTGTTGAGTTCTAGGGCTTTTTCTGATAAAGTTTATAAATGATGAGTTTATACTCTTACTAGCTAAAAACAGTCATATTTCAATGAAAACGAAGGTGTTTTAACATGTCAGAGTGGTACACAAAAATTGGTTTTGATGGGGACCCCTTTACAAAGGAATCAGGCTTTGAAGGGCACGATGCTCTTGTTGAAGAAGTATTCTATGCAATCCAGTCAGGCAACATGGTTTCCATTGTCGGAGACAGCGGAAGCGGCAAGACAAAAATCCTCCAGGAAATAATAAAAAGATTTGGGGGAAAGAAAAAAATAATATATGTCAACTGCAAGCACATGCAGAAATTAGTCAATGTGGAAACTCTTCTGCAGAACAGGCAGGGATTTTTCAAAAGAATAATGGGAAAAAAGCCAAGCAAGATGATTTTATTGCTTGACGAAGTTGAGTCCCTGACTTCAAAAAACTGCGAAAGAATAAAATATTATTTTGACCAGAATTATTTGCAGTCAGTCATATTCACGGGAAAATCATTCCCGGTTGAAGGCATGAGCCCGAGCCTTGTGCAGAGAATAAGCAAGGTTCTCAAGATTGACCCTCTGTCTGATTATGAGGCAGTGAGAATCATAAGGGACAAGATAGGGGACAAGTATCTTACTGACAGGGTTATAAAGACAATCTACAGCAAGTCAGGCAGAAACACCGGAAGATTATTGCAGAACTGCAAGACGGTAATGACTGAAATTGCGCACGGCAAGAAAGATATTACAGACGAGGAAGTAGAAAAGCTGCTTTCATTTGAAAAATGAGCGAAACAGAACTTTGGTACAAGAAAATGGGTTTTGCAGAAAACCCCTTCAGCATAAAGCCTGCTATATATTCTGACAGCGTTTACGGCTATCCTAATGTCATTGCGGAAGTTGCAAAATCAATAGCAGCAGGCAAAGTTGTTTTTGTCAGGGGCAATTACGGCAACGGCAAGAGCACAATGCTCAAGCATCTTTTAAAAAAGTTTGGCGGACAGGGCAAGCTTGCATATTTCAGCTGCAACAGGCTTGAAGACAGGCTTGACGTCAAAAGAATACTCAACGGAAGATACGGCTTTTTCGGCAAGGTTTTTGATTTAAAGCCAAAGAATATGATTCTTCTTTTGGATGAAGCACAGCATCTTGCAAAAGAGGATTTTAACGCAATCATGCATTATTTTGATTCAGGCAATTTAAAGTCAGTTGTGTTTGTTGCCAAGGAGCCAATCACAGAGTCAATGCCTGAAAGGCTGCAGAGGGCTGTTTCAGTGCATAATCTTGATGCTGTCTCATCTTCAGACGCAGTTGCAATAGTAAGAAAGAGAATAGGGCATCTGGGAATCTTGTCAGATGACATAATAAAAGATGTTTTCAAGAAATCAGGATTCAATGTGAGGGTAATGCTGAAAAACTGTGAAATGCTATGCAGGTATGCCATAAACAAGGGGCTGAATTCTGTTAATTCAGACTTGGTTGAGCTTCTGCCTTCTTCAAATGAAGAGAAGCAGAAAGAGCAGGCAAAGCCAAGGGAAGAAATAAGGCAGCAGCCTGTTGTAAGCGTTCCAAGGCATTTTGAGCCGCTTGTGAGGGCAATCAAGAAGCAGGAGCCTGTGCAGGATTATTCTTCAAAAAGAGATACTGTTGAGCCTCATGTTGAAAAAGAAATAGAAGAGTCCTTTGAGGCGAAGCCGGTTGAAAGTTTAAAAAATGTTGAAGTTTCCAGGCTTGCTGAATCTTCCAAGGAAGACATAAGGAAAGAACTGCTTAAGGAAGAGCAGGCTGAGATTGAGATGGATGAGCCAATTATAATGCCCGATCCCAAAGACCCTCTTTCAGAAGGGCTTTTTGATGAAGAAACAAAGCCGGGCCTGCCTGATGATGAAGAAAAGAAATCATCTTCTGCGGAAGAGCTCTACTACTAAGCTTTATTAACAGGATATTCTTTAATTCATATTATGACCTCAGATATTGTGTTGTTTGAAGGAGATAAGCATAACTTTGGATTTGACTTAATCATAAATGCAAATGCAAGAGGCAGCATAAGAATTGCCGAAGGCAATGAGGAAACCATGAGGCAGCTTGTGGAATCAAAGAGGGCTGACATAATAGCAATAACAGAGAGAATTCCAAAGGACTCGCTGCATTTCAGGAGGACTGCAATTGATTCAGTCATATGCGAGCTTGCAAGAAAAAAGGGAATTGTTCTTGCGTTTTCATTCTCGTCAATATTAAACTCAAGGGACAGGGCTCTTGTCATGGGAAGAATGATGCAGAGCATAAGGCTTTGCAGGAAGCACAAGGTGAAAATGGCTTTTGCATCTTTTGCAAGGGACAAGTGGGAAATGAGGGCGCCTGAAGAATTAAAGGCATTTGCAAGAGTGCTTGGCATGACTCCGAGTGAGGCAGAATCAGCTGTCAATGCAGTTGAATGGGTTGCTGAAGACAGGAAAAGAGTGAATGGGGTAAGAATTCTCGAATGAGCGCAATAAAGATTATTGTAAAGACAAAGTCAGGCAAGAGTGAGGTTGCAGGCTTTGACGATGCAAAACAGGCTTACAGGGTTAATGTAAAGGCTGTTCCTGAGCAGGGAAAAGCAAATATTGAGGTTATGAAGGTTTTAAAAAAGCATTTCAAGAAAGACGTTAAAATTATATCTGGTTTTACAAGCAAAGAAAAATTAGTTCAGTTGCTGTGACCGCCCATTACAGAGCCGCATTTCTTGCTTACAACTTCGCCTGATTCTGCGTCAATCTCAATGCACGCCACTTTCATTGAAGTTGTAACAAATGTGACTATCCAGAGCATTTTTTCCCTCTTCTGAAGGACTGCTATTATGCTTGAAGGAGTGTCATTGAATTCTGTCTTGAGAATTGCCTCTGATTTTTGCATTGCGTCGCTGAAATCAGCGTTTAACTTGGAGATTTCAACTTCCTGTATGCTGAATGTCTGAAACATGTCCTGGTCAGGCTTTATCTGTATGCTTTCTTTCATTAAAAAAGACATTATTTTCTTCTTTGACGGGCTGTAGAAATCCATCTGCCAGGGCGTGGTCTGCAACTTGTTATAATCAGCCATTACTGAAACAGACGAGAGGAAAGAGTCCTCATCCCTTGCCATAAATGCCTCGCTTTGGGCAAGCCGCTCATAACACTCTTTTATAGGCTCCATTTCCTATAATTAGCGATAACTGGTATTTAAGCATATCGTGTAGCGTTGTCTAAACCCCTAAAAGCCAGTAGAAAAGCTTAATAGAAACCGAGTTTTAATTTTATCCATGGATGGCACATTGAATGCAATTAGGGAGCTTCCTAAAAAAGGAATGAATCCCCTGCACATAGTTGTGCTTTTCTTTATTGCGGCAATACTCATAGGCTCTTTATTGCTTTACCTGCCGATATCTTCACAGGAAGGCAAGAGCATAAGCTATGTTGACGCCTTGTTTACTTCTGCTTCTGCAGTTGATGTGACAGGGCTTGTTGTTGTTGACACTGCAACGCAGTTTTCATTCTTTGGCAAGCTGGTGATACTTATCCTTATACAGCTTGGCGGGCTTGGATACATGGCTTTGGCAACGTTTTTCCTTGTTGTTCTCGGGAAGCAGATTTCATTAAGGCACAGGATGCATTTCAGCGAATCAGTTAGCAGGCCGTCGCTTACCAATATAGTAGGATTTGCGAGGTATGTTTTCATCAATGTTGTTGCACTGGAGCTTATAGGCGCTTTAATTCTTTTTTTCATCTGGCTGGATGATTTTGGCGCTTGGGGAGCTTTGAAGAAAGGAATTTTTCATTCAATATCAGCTTTTAACAATGCTGGATTTGATTTGATGGGCAATTTCAGGAGTCTTACAGGCTATGTTGATAATTTTGGAGTTAATTTTACAATAATGGCTTTGATTATTGCAGGAGGAATTGGCTTTATTGTTCTTGGAGAGGTTTATGACAAGATAAGATACGGAAAAAGGCTTTCGCTTCATGCAAAAATAGCCCTGATAATGACTGTGATGCTTATACTGATAGGTGCCTTGTTTTTTGCAGTCATGGAATCAGGAAATGCAGCCACTTTGGCTCCATTGAGCCTGAAAGGCAAGATTCTCTCGTCATTTTTCCAGTCTGTATCTGCAAGGACAGCAGGATATAACACAGTTGACATTGGCGGGCTTACAAAAGCTGCCTTGTTTTTGCTTATGATTCTGATGTTCATCGGCGCTTCCCCCGGCGGAACAGGAGGAGGAATTAAAACAACTACTTTCGGAATACTTACAGCCAATATTGCGGCTGCTGTGCGGGACAAGGAAGATGTTGAAATGCTTAACAGGAAAATTCCAAGGGAGATTGTGAACAAGTCAGTTGCAATATTCTTTTTATCTTTGGGTTTTGTGCTTATAGTAACAATGCTTGTTTCAATATTTGATGCTTCTTTTCAGCCAATACAGATTCTTTTTGAGGTTGTTTCTGCTTTTGGGACAGTGGGCTTGAGCACAGGCATTACTCCTCATCTTTCAAATATTTCAAAGCTCTTGATTGCATTCATGATGTTTGCAGGCAGGGTTGGAACTTTGACGCTGATACTTTTCTTTGCAACAAAGAGGAGCACAGGCAGGGTTGGGCTTCCTGAAGAAGACGTGAGTGTTGGATAGAATTATATACTAGTTCTTAATATATTATAATCCATGAAAAAGCAGTTTGGAGTCATAGGCTTGGGAAGATTTGGAACAAGCGTAGCCATTACTTTGGAGAACCTAGGGAATTCTGTTCTTGCAATTGACAGGGACAGCGAAAAAGTTGATGCAATAAAGGACTTTGTGACTGCTGCAAAGCAGGTTAATGCAATTGACGCTGCTGCTTTAAGGGAAGCCGGCGTTGCAAACTGCGACGCAGTTGTAATTGCAATCGGAGAGGATATTGAGTCAAGCGTTCTTGCAACCCTTGTTGTGAAAGAGCTTGGAATACAAAGGGTTATTGTAAAGGCAAAGACTGATTTGCACGGAAAAGTAATTGAAAAGCTGGGTGTTGAAAGGGTTATTTATCCTGAGAGAGACATGGGCGCAAGGCTTGCGAACCAGCTGGTATCATCTGATGTTCTTGAGTTCATTGAATTATCACCTGAATATTCGCTTGAGGAAGTAAAGGCGTGCGAAGACATGATTGGGAAAAGCATCAAGGAGATAAAACTCAGGGAAAAATATAATATAGTTATCATTGCTTTAAGAAGAAAGAACAATGTTTCAGTGCTGCCTCACGCTGACGAGAAAATATCCGAAGGCGACATATTAATTCTTATTGGCGCGACAAAGGATATTAAGTCGTTTGGAAAGTGCCTGAAATAAATTCTGAGAATTAAGGTATATAATTTATATACGTCGAATTTAAATAAGAGATTTTTAGCTTGCAGTGCATGACTGAAATCAATGCTTATGTATGCACCATTAGATTTATATACAAGTTAATAAGTAATAATTATAAGTTAATAACTATAAGTGATGAATATGCAACAAACAATACAAGTGCAGGAGCATTCCCCGACGCTGAATACTGTGATTATGGTGGAAGATGCATTGAAGAAGGCAGGCAAGAGCGCAATTTCTGTTGCAGAGCTGAAAAAAAAGCTGCCAAGGCAGGTAAATCATTATACCTTGATGGCTATTCTGGAATATCTGGAGGAAAGCAATAAGATTGCTGTGTCTTTAAGGGGAATAACATGGATACACAGCACAAACCAGAACCTGAAGAAAGCCGTGAAGCAAGGCTTGGAATTGTAAAGCAAGTAAGGGTTGTGCTTTCGCCTGATGCAGAAGAAGTTTTTCTTTCCTTAAACAAAGAAGCTGCTAATTCAAAGATTGAGAGCAGTATCTTGCGTGCAATACAGAAGAAAGTTGAATTAATCAAGGCAAACATTCATTACGGCGTTCCTGTTGCAAAAAATCTTATTCCTGCTGAATACAAAATAAAATATGGAATCACAAACCTCTTTCGCGTTGAGCTCCCAAATTATTGGAGAATGCTTTACACGCTTACAGACGGAGATACCACCATTGAAATAGTTGCCTTTGTGCTGGATATAATGGATCACAAGAAATATAACAAGAAGTTCGGATACAAGTGATTATTATAGTCTCTTCTCTTTAATTTCTTTAAGGACTTCTTCAACAAACTCTTTCTGCTTCACGCCGTACTTTGTCTGTCCGTCCAAAGTCCTTACTGCAAGAGTCTTTGCCTCTACTTCCTTGTCGCCGATTATGATTATCTTCGGAACCTGCTCAACCTGGGCTTCCCTTACTTTCTTAGGCAGTGTTTCTGCCCTTGTGTCAATCTCAGCCCTTACTCCATTGTCAAGAAGCTCTGCGCAAAGCTCTTCTGCGAACTTGTTGCTCCTGTCTGAAATTGTAAGTATTTTTACCTGCACAGGAGAAAGCCATAGCGGGAATCTTCCTGCGTAATGCTCAATCAGGCATCCGATGAATCTTTCCATTGAGCCTAATACTGTTCTGTGAACCATTACAGGGCGGTGCTTTTTTCCATCCTGCCCTTCATATGTAACATCAAACTTTTCAGGCAGATTAAAGTCAACCTGTATTGTGGGACCCTGCCATTCCCTTCCCAGCGCATCAACTGTCTTTATGTCAATTGAAGGTCCGTAGAATTTTGCTTCGCCTTCTCCAACCCTGTATTTTAATTTCTTTATGTTAAGCGCTTCTTTCAATGCGCCTTCTGCCTTGTTCCAGACAGCATCCTCTCCAAGATATTTTTCCTTGTTACTTGGGTCTCTCACGCTTAATTCTATTACATATTCCTTGTATCCGAATGTGCTGAGCATGTATAATGCAAGCTCAAGAACTCCTATGATTTCTGACTCAAGCTGCTCTGGAGTGCATAATATGTGGGCATCGTCCTGTGTAAAGCCCCTGACTCTTGTCATGCCGTGCAATACGCCTGACTTCTCATACCTATATACTGTTCCCAATTCAGCATACCTTAACGGCAGCTCCCTGTAGCTGTGCAATTTTGTCTTGTAAATATGCAAGTGGAACGGGCAGTTCATTGGCTTGACAAGATATTCAATCTCATCAATCTTCATCGGGCTGTACATGCTTTCCCTGTAAAAGTTCCAGTGACCTGAAGTTTTCCACAAGCCCAGATTTCCAATATGAGGGGTGTAAACATACTTGTATCCTTTTTTCAAATGCTCTGCTTTCCAGAAATTTTCAATTTCCATTCTTATTATTGCGCCGTTTGGGTGCCAGTGGACTAAACCAGCTCCGACTTCTGCGTGAGTGCTGTAGATTTCCATCTGCTGCCCGAGAACAGTATGGTCTCTTTTTGCAGCTTCCTCTATTCTCTTTACATATGCATCCAATTCTTCTTTTGTGTGGAATGCCAATCCATAGATTCTCTGCAATTGCTTGTTGTTCTGGTCGCCTCTCCAGTATGCGGATGATATTTTTGTCAAAGAGAATGCCTTGATGTCTGTTGTTGAATTAACATGGGGGCCTCTGCACAAGTCAATGAAGTTTCCGTGCTTGTAGAATGTCGGCTTTTCGCCTTCCTTGATTAGATCATTCATTAATTCAATCTTGTATGGCTCGTCCTTGAACAGCTGCCTTGCCTCTTTCTCCGAATGCTCTATTTTTTCAAACTTCTCAGCAGCCTTTATATGCCTTCTCATCCTGTCTTCAAGTTTCTTTAAGTCTTCAGGGCTGAATGGCGTTTCCCTGTCAAAGTCATAGTAGAATCCGTTCTCCACATTAGGCCCAATTCCCAGCTTTGTCTCAGGAAAAAGCTCTTTTACAGCCTGAGCCAGAATATGGGCTATACTGTGCCTGATTGTTTCAATAGGATATTTCTCTGCCATTGGGATTTATGTAATAGCGTGAGGTATATAAATATAACGCAAAAAAAGAGGGACGAATAATACTCTTTATGCTTAGCTTTCAAAGAGAAACAAATCCGTGCCTGACTAAGCCAGCATATGTTTCAGTAACATTTCTCCTTAATGTATCCTGCTCTATAAATGTCTTGTTTGGAAGCTGAATTCCTCCAAAAATATCATCAATGAACCACTCCTTATCATAATCATAGCGCGCAAAATAGTCCTTGCCGTTAAGGCTTGCCTTTACAAGATAAAGCGGGTGGTTTCCCTCAAGTTTGGCAGTAATATTTAATTTTGAGCCGTCCAGATCAAATATAAACTCTTCCAAAGCCATACCTAAATCTATGGCACCTAAATATAAATACTTTATGGTAAGATTTTATTTTGAATTCTCCTGAATATACTGCATTAATTGAATTTCAGCTGCCTTTTTTGCGTCCTTTTTCCGCTTTTTCCTTGCTTTCTGCCTGTAGAAATATATAAAAACACCCAGAACTGATAATATAAGCATGAAAAAGAGGTTATTTGCTATAATACTAGCTGTCTTGATTGCCATTCAATGCGCTTCAGCATATGTTATCATCTCAAGCACGCCCAGGAGCGATTATAATGCCGGCGAGGCAATTCTTGTTTCAGGATATGTTTCCTCGGAAGAAGGGATGACTGGATTTTTGAGGACAAGCATTGAGTGTGAAAGCGGAATATTTCCCTCTTCATTTGTCCCGATTACGATTCACGCAGGAGAAAGGCTTAACTTTCCATCGCAGGTATATGTGCCTCCTCTGATTGTGTCTTCATCATTGTCAGGCATGTGCCACGTTAATGTCGGGCTTGTTGAGGCTGGCATTGAGAATGACTATGCTGTTTCAAAAGACTTTGAGATTTCAAAAGGGCTCAAGGCAAATTTCAGGATTCAGGAAAAGAACCTTCAGACAGGGATACCTGTTGTTATAAAAGGCACAATTGCAAGGATTGACAATACTCCGCTTACAGGAGTTGCAGAAGTATACAATGTGTTTGGCGGAACAAGATATCTTGTTTCTGTCGTGAATGTTGAGAACGGAAACTTTTCATTCACTTATCCCACAAACAGCCTTCCTGCAGGGGAATATGCAATAGAAGTGTTTGCAAGGGACATGTACGGCAATGAGGACACATTTGAAGCTGCTTCGTATGTAATCTCCAACAAGCTTGAGCTTACAGCAGATGCTGACAAGAAAGACTATTTGCCCGGAGATGAAATACTTATTCAGGGCGAGCTCAGGAATGTGCTTAATGCGCTTGTAAGCTCGGCAACTGCATATGTTTCCATTGACGGAGCTGAATCAGCAGTAAAAATAATTGACGGAAAATTAGAGCACAGGATTATCCTGCCCAATAACGTGAAATCAGGCGAGCATTCAATCAGCATAAGCGCAAGCGACGAGCTTGGCAATTCAGGAGCGGCTTCTGTTTCATTTTTCGTAATACCTGTTGCAACATCATTAAAGATTGACATGGACACTCCTTCAGTAAATCCGCTTCAGGCTGTTGCTATTTTTCCAAAGCTGCTTGACCAGGCAAATGATTTGATAGAAACAGAGCTTGATTTGGAAATTGATGATGCAAAAGGAAATCCTGTTGTTGCAGGAAAGTATGCGAGCGGCAAGAAAATAGATTATGTGATACAGCAGCACGCTCCTCCCGGAGAATGGGAAATAACTTTGAAATATGGGAAGCTGAAGGCAAAATCCTTGTTTAGTGTCGCGGAAGTAAAAGATATTAAAATTGAGGTTTCAGGCACAAGAATCTCATTTTTTAACACAGGCAATGTGAAATGGACAGACAATGCCGAATTGGAATTAGTTGGAGAGCAGGGAACTTTCTTAAACAGGTTTGCAAAAAATATAGCTCCCGGAGAGACTCTTTACCTTGACTTGGGCAAGCAGGCGCCTACCGGAGCTTATACTCTTACTATTATACTGCCTGACAGGACAGAAACATTTGAAAACTTTGCAATACCTGACGGCAAGAAAATTTACAGCCTTAATATTATTTATATCTTGATGCTGCTGCTTGTTGTGGGATTGATTGCATACGAGCTTACTGTTCTTTTGAAAAGAGGAACCAGGATGACTCCAAAGCTGGACCGTGATGACTTGAGACGGCTTTCAAAAAAAGCTGTTTCTTCATTTGACGCAAAAACAGCTGCAGAGCGCGAAAGAAGCAAGATGGTTGAGGATTACAAGAGAATGACTCTTGATGAGATTAAGAAGACAGAAGCAAAGATGAAGCCCATGTATCCTGACAAGCCCTGGAGAAGGACTGTAGAGAGAAGACCTGCAGCTCCCCAAAAGAAAGACGACGGCAATGCAGGCGGCGCAGCAAGCTTCTTTGGCGCGTTCTAAGAAAAGCTTAAATACTATGTGCTTATTCTAGCAGATTATGGAAAAAGATGAATTAGCGCAAAAAGTCAGGCTTTATCTTGAAAGACTAAACAAGTCACCAGAGCTAAAAAAATGTTCCTATCCTCTTGATGAAACAGGGCTTTTTAGAGTGGTAGGTGCTTTGCGTGGTGGCTATAGGGGTATTAGGATGTTTGCAATATATTCATGCGAAGAGGAAGGGCATAGGAATTCTATGAAAACAATATTCAAAGGAAGATTTATTGATGCAATTGCTTTTGCTGTACAGCAGTATGAGTTTTATGCAGACTTTTGTGATCCGAAGGATCCTAGTTGTTCCTATCATGGATATGTTGAAAAGATAGATGTTTGCGAGGCAACAACTAAAGGGCTTTTGGAAGAGATTATTGGCTCTAGCTAACCAGAATCCAATCTTTTTCTTCATCCAATTCTTTCAAATTAAATGCTTTCTTCAGCTTTTCTTTTATTTCCACTGCATTAGCTGCTTTCTTTAAGATAGTGAATGCGTAAATGCAATTATCTTTCGAGACTCTTTTTATTTCCTTAATTGCTTTTTCAATGTCAGTATGATGCAAAGCTGTTATTGAGATTATTGTATTGAATGTCTTGTCAGGAAAAGGAATGCTTTCTGCGCTTGCAACAACTTTCTCTCCTTTGTATTGCTTAAGCATTTCCTCAGAAGGCTCCAATGCAACCGCCTTTACCTTAAAGAAAGACGTTGAAATGCCTGTTCCTGCTCCGATGTCAAGCAAAAGCCCCTTGGGTTTGATATGCCTTGCAATGATTTCCAGTTTCTTTAACTGCTCTTCCTTATGCAATTCATCATACCCTTTTGCAATTGAGGAATAATAATCCATTTTACCAGAACCTGTGCTTGTATAATTCTATGACTGCCCTGTCTGTTTCGCACCAGCTATTTGGAGAAAAGCAGAGCCCTATTCTGAACATTGTGCAGAGAACATCCTCGTTAACATCCTTGCAGTGGTCTGCATAAAAAAGATGCCCTATTTCATGAGCTGTCGTGTTTTCAATGCAGCCTACATCCTGCGATGCATCTACTGCAATTATATTTTCATTTAAATAAGACATTCCTTCGGGATTTCTTACATTGTTTTTTACTTCCTCCATGTACACAATGCTAAAATCAGCATCATTGTTTATAACTAAATCAATATTATCAGTATCCTTTGGGGCTTTTATTATTCCTTCAATGTTTGGCATAAGGTTTATTCCAAACTCATTGTAATATGCCTGCCTTGCTCCTTCAAAAGCTTCCTTTGCCTTTCTTCTTTCTTCAGATGAAAGCCTGCTGTCAAAATAAATGTCAACATCAATGCCTTCAATGTTATTCTTGTCAAAACCAAATATTGCATTTCTTGCAGTGCAGTAAGCCGTGTTGAAGTTATAGCCTTGGCATTCATACTTGTCATATAAGAACCATCCAATAGCCCCTGCTGCCAATGCGCCTGCAGCCGCTCCAATTATTATTTTGGCAATTTTTTTCATTTTACCTCTTAATTAGTGCTGTAGATTGCCAGCTTATAAATCTTACCGGAAAAATTGCCTTCTCACCAGATTTTGTGCTTAAACAGCCTTATTGTGCTTCTTTCATCTTCGCACCATTGAATATCATCAAGATAAGGGCTTGCTGTTGCATGCATGTAGCAGTTTCTTTCTTCTGAATGCCCTGCATAGAACAAATGCCCTATTTCGTGTATCATCACATTTTCTATTGCCTCTTCAGCATAATATTTTGAATAAATATAAACAATATTCATTGTGGGGTCTGAGTGGCCGACTGACTCGCTGTCTTTTGCCCAGCATCTTTTGCCTGTAAATACAATTGTCATGTCATCATCATCGCTCAATGCCTCTGTATAATAAGGATATGCTTCTTCAGGCAGGGTTATTTCCTCTGCTTCCCTCATCTGCAGGCTTATCCCAAATTCATGGAGATATTCAGCCCATACACCTGAACATGCCCTTGAGCAATTCCCTTTTTGCTCTTCATCAAGCTCTTTGTCAATGTAAACAGCAACATCAACCCTTTCTATATCATTACTGTCAAACCCTTCAGCAGCATATCTCACAGGGCAGTAAATATGGTTTGTAAGCCAGCTGTCAAGAACAGTGTTATCCAATGCAAGAATATTTGCAGCAATTCCACCCGCAATCACAAGCGACGCAAGGGTTGTGCTCTTCATGATTTAATGCCCCGGGCATAATATCCTATAATTGAATCTTGCAAGCCTTTTCAAAGAATCTTCATAGTCATCAGGAGCGCTGTTTGGCAGGTCAGTCCTTCCAAGAATATTGTTTGAAAATAATGTGTCGCCTGAGAACAGAATTCTCTTTTCTTTTGCCCAGATGCAGATGCTTCCTCTTGTATGTCCCGGGGTTTCAATGATTGTGAATCTTGAATTGCTTTTTATAGGCTTTAGCGCAATGCCTTTTAGCAATGCATTCGGGTTTGTGCCGAACAAAGCAAAGAAAGCGCCTATTCTGTCATTTTGCAAGTCTTCTATTTCTTTTTCAGATGCAAAAAACTCGGCATTCTTGAATACATTCGGGTCTCCTATGTGGTCAAAATGCAGGTGAGTGTAAATAACTTTCTTTATGTCTGCGGGCGAATAGCCTGCTTCTTTCAATCCTCTCACAAGGCTTCTTGAGAATTCTTTTGAGCCAAGGTCAATCAAAGTGGGAACGTCAATGTCAATAAGATAAACATTTGAGCACAGTCCAGCCCAGTCAGTGAATTTCCAAACCTCTCTTGCTAACTTTTCTACTCTCATTCGCTTTCTTTTTTATGGAGTACAGGTTTATAAGTATTTTGCTATGGATTTTGCATCTAAACTGGCTAGAAAAGTGGCTTGAATTCAGAGATTTTATTGTTTTCGTCGACAATTAATTGTTTTTATTTTGCCTTAGCTTTCTGCTCTTTCTTGTTTTTGGATTTTTTTTGTATGTGGTTAATCAATGCGCCTACCCCGTAATAGGCTGGAAAGAAAATGAAACCTACCATGGAAGCACTGCGCACATCCGCATTGCAATACCATTTATTTGTGTAGCTTTTTGAATTATCTATGGACTGCTCTATTTCTGGGTTTGCCATTAAGCCGTTATATTCTTGCAGGACTGCGCCATATTCATTTACCACTTCAGGATTTTGGATAAGCACTCTTACCGGTATGGAACTGTTAAGCCTGTTTTCCAATACAAGCGCATGCTTAGCTTCAGGAGTGAGGGCTGCTTCTGATTCAGCAGATGCATATATATTTGCACCAACACCCACTGCTGTGCCCATCCATAATGCACATGCTATTCCTGCCATAACCTTGTCTGTTTTAGTAGTCATTTTATTTACCCCCGAATGATATTTACCCCTTCTAAATTAGAACTACTATATAAAGCTTATGGCTATTTACAAAGAATCCAAAGAAATCTTCTCTTCCTTGCCTGAAGCCATCTCTCTCACAGTGACTTTTCCCTCTGCCAAATCCTTCTCTCCTACAATGACAATCTTCTTTGCCTTTATTGAATCAGCATACTCAAACTGCTTTTTGAGATTCTTGCCTAGAATGTCTATTTCAACAGTTGCTTTTTTTCTCAGCTTTACCGCTATCTCAACTGCTTTTTTTGCAACTGCCTCATTTACAGGAGCAACATAGTAATCAACTTCTAATTTTGATTCAGGCATCTTGTTTAGCTTCTTAAGGAACAATCCCAATACAACATCTCCCATTCCATAGCCAACTCCGGGGCATTTCTCTCCTCCGAAGTCAGAAACCAAGTCATCGTATCTTCCGCCGCCTGCAATTGCGCGGAATTCACCGGACTTGTCAAACACTTCAAATACGGTGCTTGTGTAATAGTCAAAGCCTCTCATGATTGTAAAGTCTATCTTGCAAAACTTGAAAATGCCGTATGCATTCAAATAGCCGATTAATTCCATCAATTCCTTGTATCCTTTTTTACCTGATTCGTCCAGCTTGTCTTCCTTTATGTCTGCTATATCAGATTTCATCATTACAAGCAGAGTGTCTATTGTTTCCTGTTTTAAATTGAGATCTTTCAATGTCAGTATGAAATCCTTTTCAGACAATTTGTCCTTCTTGTCAATAACCCTGCTGACTTCCTGCAGCTTTTGTTTTTCAACGCCTGCCCCCAGGATGAGCGATGCGATTAATTTTCTGTTGTTTAATCTCACATAGAAATCATTTTCAGTGCAGCCAAATGATTTCATTATTTCAATTGTTGTTGCAATGACTTCTGCGTCAGCTGCCATGCTTTCTGCGCCAAGGCAGTCAACATTCAATTGAAAAAATTCCCTTAGTCTTCCTGACTGGGGTGCTTCATAGCGCCAGCATCTTGCTATTGAGAACCATTTGATTGGCTTTTGCAGCTCTTTCTGCTTTGCAGCAACCATTCTTGCAAGAGTTGGTGTTAATTCAGGCCTTACTGCTATCTTTTTTCCTGACTTGTCATCAAAGCAGTACATCTGCTCTGGAATCTCATTGCCTGACTTCAAAGTCCATAATTCTGCAGGCTCAAGCATTGGGCCGTCGAATTCCTGGTAATTGAATTTTCTTGCAGCTGCTTTCCATGCATTGAAGATTATGTTTAACTCATTCATTTCCTTGGGATAGAAATCCCTTGTTCCCCTTAGTCCTTGGATTGCTGTCATATTGCACCTCTTTGAATATCCTGAATACAGGCATTAGGGCGGTTTCCAAAAGCAAGCTTTTGGACCTCCCTTTGCTGAAGCAAAGGGCGGCATGGGAGAATCGAACTCCCGTCACAAGGTCCACAGCCCCGTATACTAACCACTATACTAATGCCGCCATCTTTTAACTGAAAAGAACTAATTGGTATATATTTAAAAATGCTTCGCATTTTTGAATATCCGAAAACCGAAGGTTTTCGAATATAAAACTGACTATATAAGTTGCCTATGAAGATAATCACATGTTTGTTTCATTTGTATACTCCAATATAGATATTCTAGTATCTAGGTGGTTTATAAATTTTGTGTTTCTGGAAAAGGTTATAAATCCCAGTTCTATTCTCCTGTTGAAAATACATTTAATGCGTATTTTTGAATAAAAACAGGGAGTGAGAAAATGAACAAAACATTAGTTGGATTAGTTGCAGCAGCGGGAATGCTTGGCTGCGCAAAAGACGTGCCTGTATACAGCCCAAGACCTGTGGTTGTAGAGGAAGCTCCTGGAGTGGGAACTGTTTATACAGCGGTTTGGAGCGATGCAGAACAGCTTAAATTGTCTGTTTACGCAGAGCTTGTTGACGGCACAAGGCCATTGGACATGAGCTGGTCAACATACGCGCCAAAAGATTCACTAGAATGCCTGAGAGAAGGAATTCTTTTTGATGCGCGCGTTGATGCCCCTGAATTTGGATTAGCAGGATGGGTTAATATGAATGCTTCAGATGACCTCTGCAATGGCTCAGTAGAGGCATGCAGGGCAACATACACTCCTGACAATGGACCTGCTCAAGATATAACAGCAAACATGTGCGCAGATGCCGATGGGGCTTTTGCTTCAATGAAAGAAACATTGGACACGCAGTTCTTTAACATTCACACAGAATTAAATGCGTGGTACGACAGAAAAGGGTTTTAACCCTTTCGAGCGGAGCGAAGAAAGTGCTGGAAACTCGCAGAGTTTCGGCATGCCGAAAACGCAAGGCGTTTTCAAGCAGCTTGGAACGCAGTGACAAAGTCTTATTTTTTTCTTTTTATTTCTTATTTTTCAATTTTTCCGCTTTTTCCCTTGCCAGTTTGCTTTTCAGTGCAAAGTAGACATGGGCTGCCGTGACAACCAGGAAAGGCACTGCCAGAACCTTATGCAGGGTAAGGCACAAGCTTCTTGTCAGCAGACCGAACGTGATTTTTTCCATTGCCGGGTACACGATGCCGAATCCTGTCACGAAATAAACAGCAACTCCAAGCGTTGTAAGCTTGTGCGACGCCTTTGCGGCAATCTTGTTTAGGTCTTTCATGGATTTTTAATATCCTAACAGGATTATATACTTTTTCCTCTTTATTTTACATAGGTTAAATTTAAAAAAGCATCTCACCATTAATTAGATGGTGATAATATGTGCGTTTTATCAAAAGACAAAATACTGAAGCTGATTAACAAGGGAAAAATCAAGGTAGAGCCTCTTAATGAGAAGAATATAGGGCCTGCCTCAATTGACCTCACTCTTGGAAACGAGTTCAGGGTTTTCAAGAAAGGCGGAGCAATTGTTGCTGAAGAGAGCGTAAAGCCTGAGGATTATACAACTTTTGTAAAAGCCGAGAAAATCACGCTAAAGCCAAAAGAATTCATACACGGAATAACAGAGGAAAGAATAACACTGCCTGAAGACGTCTGCGGCTTTCTTTACGGAAGAAGCAAGTATGCAAGAATGGGCCTAATGATTCACGCAACAGCTTCATTCATACAGCCGGGGATTAATAATAAGCAGGTTCTTGAGATAAAGAATATTTCACCTCGTCCTATTGTTTTAAAGCACGGCCTGAAGATTTGCCAGTTAATACTGATGAACATGAAAGGCAAAGGGAAGTATGTCGGCGGCTTTGCAAAACAGGAGGGGCTCTGATGGCTGATTCTCTTGGCGGGATGTACACAAAGAAGGTAATGAAGAGATTTACAAACCCTAAATTTGCAGGAGAAATCAAGAACGCTGATGGCATCGGCGAAGTCGGCAACATGCGCTGCCTCCCGGGAACACAAAAGTTGCATATAAATAATAAGATTATAACTATGGCTGATTTGGAGATTGAAAACAGGGTTATAAGCCATGACGGCAGGTACCATAACATTTCTAAAATTCATAAAAGTCAGCATTCAGGAAAAATAGCTGAAATTAAGAGCAAGCTTGGCAAAACACTTCTTACTGATGGTCATTTGGTTTATGCAATAAAATTGCCCAAAAAAAGGGAATTTTTTGATACAAAAGTAAAAAAGCTAATGGTGCCTGCATGGTATCATGCCGATACCTTGGAAAAGAGAGATATACTTCTATACCCTATTTTTAACGAGATTAAGGATAAGCAGTATATCGATGCGGACTTATCAACAAAAAAATATGATTTTAAGAGCATTAAAATACCAAGGCAAATCCCTATAAATAAGGATTTTTTAAGGCTATGCGGGTATTTTTTGGCTGAGGGTCATGCAAATGTTAAATCCTGCGGAAATAGCGTTACATTTGCATTTAACATCAATGAAAATAAATATATTCAGGATGTAAGTCACATAACAAAGGGGATATTTGGATTGAATGCTTCTATTATTAATTATGCAAAAAGAAAAACTACCAAGGTTATAATAAATAATGTTTTTGTTGCAAAACTTTTCAAAGAGCTATTTGGATGCGGGGCGGCAAACAAGAAGATACCTGATTTCATGATGCTCCTGCCTCCTGAAAAACAAAGACACCTAATCTGCGGCATGTGGAGAGGTGATGGACATGTGACTTTAAAAAGAGAATGGCCAAGGGCAAGCTATACGACTGTTTCAGAGCAATTGATTCAGCAAATGAAGCTTTTATTGTTAAGGCAAAAAATTGTGCCTTCATTATATTCTGAGAAAGAACATACGAGAAACGGGACACGCCACAAGACAGCTTACAGGATTCATATCGGCGACAGGAATTCAATGAGGAGCTTAATGGATATATTGGGCATTCATTATTTCTACAATAAAAAGCAAAAAGACCACTCATGGTTTGATGAGAATTATTTTTATACGCCCATTTCCGGATATGAATCAGGAGAGTATAATGGGAAGGTATTTGATATTGAGGTACCTGAAACGCATTCATTTGCCACAAATTCGCTTCTGGCTCATAATTGCGGGGATGTTATGCGTGTTTACATCAAGGTTGAGAAGAACAGGATAAAGGATATCAAGTTCAAGACATTCGGCTGCGTTGCTGCAATAGCTTCTTCTGACGCGATGTGCGAGATGGCAAAGGGAAAGACCCTTGCTGAGGCAATGAAGATTACTGACAAGCAGATTGCAGAGTTTGTCGGCGGATTGCCGTGCATAAAGCATCACTGCTCTGTTCTTGGCTCAGAGGCTTTGAAGAAGGCTATTGAGGATTATAAGAAGAAGAATTCTAAAAAGAAATAATCAAGGAAAGTCCGCCTACGGCATTAATTAAAATAAAAAAATAATTTTATATTATTTCAGGCATGTCTTCTTCTGCTTTTTCTGCAAAAGCCCTGTAGACTCTTGCTTCAAGCTTTGCGCCTGCTTCTTCTGCAATCATTGCAGTTACCCAATAGTCATTTTTTATTGCTGATTGCTCAATTGCAGTTGCATAAAGCTGTTTTGCAGAATCTTCATTTCCCATTTCCTTTTCAATTCTTGCAGCCATGGCATAATCGCCCCTGTCCATTTGTTCTTTAACAGCTGCCAGATAAAACATTTCTGCTCCGTCCCTGTCGCCCATCTTTATTAGGACTCGCGCAGCAGGCAGCATTTTGTTGGCTTTCAGGTAATTTCTTACTGCCGCTTTCTGCATATTATATGTTCCTATATTCTCTGCAATCCTTGCCGCGGCAAAGTGATATCCCTTGCTTTCGCAGTAATTCACGCCTTGTTCTCCTTCAAATGATGACATTTTGTCAGCCTCCATATAAATTTTATTTCCTTTTAGATGCAGATACCCTTATATAAATCTATCTTTGGAATTATTATCCATATGATATTGTAAGAAGAAATAAAAAGCCCGCTTAGGATATTAATTCT
>JBAZYQ010000009.1:0-28308 GCA_041659245.1 Candidatus Nanoarchaeia archaeon | reverse complement strand
AAGCCGTTTGCTCCCATCACAGCAAGAATCTCGCCTTTTGATATTTTACCGTTGTTTGACTTCATATGGAATGTCTCAAACTTCTTTTCCATTGCAGGAAACTCCAAGAGAATCTTGTGGCTTGCGTGCCTTTCTGCTGCATACTGGAAGAATTTTATGGGATAATCCCTAAACCTGACATTGTCATCAGGAAGGTAGCCGTCAAGGTATTCATTAATTCCCCTTCTCACTGCCTTTGACTGGGATATGACTCCATAGCAGCCTGCTTTTCCGTAAACAATCTGAATTTCGTCTGAGATATAATCCAAAGTAGCCAAGTCGTGCTCAACAACAATGACTGCTGTTTTTTCGTCTGCAATTCCCCTTATTAATTTTGCAACCTTTATTCTCGTGGTAATGTCCAGGAAAGATGCAGGCTCGTCAAAATAATACATCTCTGCTTTTTTTGATGCAGCCGCAATAATTGCAACCTTTTGAAGTTCCCCGCCTGACAACTGCCTGATATTCCTGTCCATCAGATGATCGATGCCCAAATCTTTTGCAAGCTTTTGGGAGATTCCTTTCTCATCTGCTTTTTTCAAAAGCTCTTTCACATTGCCTTCAAAATGCTTCGGCAGCAGGTCAATCCTCTGCGGCTTGTATGAAATCTTGATATTTCCTGCATAGAGTCTCTTGAAATAATCGCCTAAAGACGTATTCCCATATCTATCTGATATCTGCTCATCAGTTGGAGGAGTGTCAAGGTTTCCGAAATTGGGCTTTAAAGTGCCTGCAAGAATGTTCAATGCAGTTGATTTTCCAATGCCGTTTCTTCCGATAAGCCCGACCACTTTTCCTGCTTTTGGAATCGGAAGGTGGAACAATTCAAACGCGTTTTTGCCATACCTGTGAATAGGGTCATCTTTTAATTTTTCAGGAAGATTGACTATTGAAATGCACTGAACAGGGCATCTCTTGACGCAAATACCGCAGCCTGTGCAGAGTTTCTCATCTATTACAGGCTTCTTGTCCTTCTCATTCAAGACAATGCAGTCCTGCCCTGTCCTGTTTATCGGGCAATAGTGCCCGCAGATGAACTCGCAGCCTGTTCCGTTCTTGCACTTAATCCGCTCTAAGATTGCTACTCTTGTCATGGGATTTAAAGAGAGGCAGAGATTTATAAATGTGACGATAACAAGAATTAAATACCTGCAATTATTTTATTTAAACATGGAGATTGAAAAACTTAAAAAGAACGGCATGATAAAAATAGGAAAAGATTCTTACGAAATCATTTATGCACAGGAAGAAGCTGATTATAACCCAAAAACAGGGAAACTAAGGCCCTATTTGGAAATATCCCTTCATAAAAATGGCAGTTCTTCACTGCATCCCACGCATGTCATACGCTATTATCCTGATAATACAGAAGCGAGTTTATTGGAAGTAAAGCAGGAAAAGCCCACTGTTGAACACCCGCGCACGCGCGGAAGCGTATTTTGCCACAATAACAAGAAGAAGATTAATATTAAGGATATAGACATTAATTAATGGGGTTTAAGGGGTGTCCCCTTACTGCTTTTAGCTTCTCACCTAACTAAAAAACAGCATTTATATACTCTTTTAGCCACCTAATCCTCATGGAAGAGAAAGTTACAATAGACATGGGAACGCTGAAAGCCATTGTAGTGGAATCCAGATTGAATATCTTAAAGCTGCTTTCTGAGAAATCATATACTCTTACTGACATTGCAAACCTATTGGAAATAAAGCCCTCGACTGTTAAGGAGCATCTGGATATCCTGGTAAAAGCAGGCTTAATCACCAAGGAAGAGACAGAAAGGAAGTGGAAGTATTATTCACTTACATTCAAGGGCAAGATGATTGCAAAGCCCATGGAAGTAAAAATAATGTTCATGTTTGCAGTAACTTCAATTGCTTCAATAGCGGCTGCTGCTTATTTCCTGAAGCAGTTAATGGTGCAGAAGACAATGATGGACATTGGACAGACAGCCTTAAGAGGGATTGCTGAGAAAGCTTCTGATACTGCCTTGCTTTCTGCAGCTCCTGTGGCTGAAGCATTGGAGGCATCTTCTATGAATGCAATTGCAGAATCAGCTCCTGCAATTGTTCAAGCTTCTTCAATATCTCCATGGACGCAGATACTTTTGTCCTTCTTCATACTGCTTTCTTTGGTTTCAATAAGCGCTTTCCTGCTGGGGTTATATTTAAAAAGGAGAACACTCATTATAAATAGAAAGGAGAGGTTATAATGGCTGCAAAAAAGAAATCAATAAAAAAAGTCGCGCCTAAGCAAAAGGTTCTAAAACAAATGCCTTTGGAGCAATCTGTTGAAACAATGGCAGTTAAAACACCTGCCGGGAAATTAACCAAAAAATCAATGTATATCATAGGCGCTGTTGCCTTGCTTGTATTAATTGCTTCAATATTCTTAATTGGAAAATCAAATGTAAATACTGAAAGAAGCCTTCCCATGAAAGAGTATGCAAAAGCAGCAATTGGAATTGCATGCACTGACCAATGCGGCGACAATACCTGCGCTGAGCTTACTTGCATGGCTGAAAACTGCCCCTGCTCTGAGAATTACAGAACCTGCCCTTCAGACTGCCATGAGGCAAGATTCGAAGACTTGACAAACTTTGCAAAAGATTCTGAGTGCATTGAGAAAGGCGAATTGACTGAGAACTATGCATTTAACCCTGAAACCAGGACATGGTGGATTAACATGAGAATGAAGCCTGAGTTTGCAAAAGACGGCTGCAGCCCTGCCTGTGTCATCTACGAAGATGAAGACAAGGTAGAGCTTAACTGGAGATGCACAGGTTTAGTTGCTCCTTAAAGCAATATATTTTGCAGAAAGTTAAACAAATAGCCAGTCAGTATAATGCCAACAGATACAACTGCAAAGAATATCAGGATTAGCTTTAATTTCATAACGCCTTTTAGCATGACTCCTTCAGGAAAGCTCAAGCCGGATATTGCCATCATGAAAGCCAGTGCTGTCCCTATTGGAATCCCTTTCTGGAACAATGCAACTGCTATAGGCACAATTGCTGCGCAGCTGCCGTACATTGGAACGCCCAATAAAACAACAATAGGAACTGTGAATATTCCTGTCCTGCTGGTAATAGCCTCTATTGCCTGCTGAGGCACGAAATTATGTATTAATGCCCCAATCCCAACGCCCACAATAAGCCATATCCATAGCTTTCCAACCATTGAATAGGATTCATTAATGCTGAAGTTGAATCTCTGCTGAATTGTTGAAAATATTTTTTGTTTTACGTTCTTTGCATTCAGGGCAATGTCTTTATTCAAATATTTTTCAAGCTTCATTTTTCCTAATATTATTCCTGAAAAGAATCCAAGGAATATGCCGCTTATTACATACGCAGCTGTTATTTTCCAGCCAAAAAATCCAAGCATCAGAACTACAAGATATTCGTTTACCAAAGGAGATGTCACTAGGAATGAGAAAGTAACTCCCAGAGGTATTCCGGAGCGAATAAAGCCAATAAATAGGGGAATTGATGAGCAGGAGCAGAAGGGAGTTATTGCGCCAAATATTGCAGCTAATAGATTCTCAAGCCCATATCTCTTCTTGCTGAGCCATTTCTTCATCTTGTCCTGAGGCAAATAGCTTCTGAGGAAAGCTGCTATGAAAACCATGATAAAAAGCAAGAAAAGTATTTTTATTGTGTCATAAATAACATAATTCACTGTTTCTGCCAATCTGGTTGTTGAGTCCATCTTGATTGCAGAATACAAAAGCCAATCTACAGCTTGCTGAAGCATAAATTAATTCTATTTTTTCATTTTATAAACCTTAGGAAGGCTTATTAAAACAAAAATCCTAATTAAACAGATGCAAAAGAAGGTGCTGGGAGTAGACAGGAACATATTCTTTCTTGGAATAGTCAGCTTTTTAACAGACGTAAGCTCTGAAATGCTATTTTCAGTGTTTTCAATATTCTTTACAGTGATTTTAGGAGCTTCAACCGCATTATTGGGCATTATTGAAGGGCTTGCCGACTTCTCAGCATCATCCTTGGATTATGTTTCAGGTTATCTTTCTGACAAGACAGGAAAAAGAAAAGTGTTTACTGCAATAGGCTATGGCTTTTCAACACTTGCCAAGGGAATTTTACTTATTTCAAGCACTGTTGCTTCATCAGTTGTTTTCAGGGTTATTGAGAGATTGGGAAAGTCATTCAGAGGGCCGCCCCGCGATGCCTGGATTTCATCATTGGCTGATGCAAAGAATAAAGGCTATTCATTCGGTGTGCACAAGGCTTTGGACAAGTCAGGCGCTATCTTAGGCCCGTTTATTGCATATGGTATATTGTCAGCATACGGGCAGACTGCATCTTCTTTTAAAATAATGTTCCTCATTGCAGTCATTGTTGCTGCTTTGGCTTTCATAGTGCTTTTGTTTATCAAGGAAAAGCCTGCTTTGCCTCAAAAAAGGGAAAATATATTCCAGGCATATAAAACATTAGGCAAAGGATTCAGGCATTACTTGTATTCAGCAGGAATATTCTCATTGGCTTACTTTAGCTTTGGATTTTTGTTGTTAAAGGCATATATGGTGGGCTTTGCAATCAAGGATGTTGTTTTATTGTATGCATTATTCAATGTCGCATTTGTAATTGTAGCAGTTCCTATTGGGAAACTGGGAGACAAAATTGGAAGAAAGAGGATAATTGCCTCTGAATATATTCTTTATTTCCTGATGGCTTTGGGATTCATATTTGCTTCAAGCAAATGGCACGTGATTGCCTTATTCATCATATTTGGAATATTTTATGCAATTGATGAGGGGCAGAGCAAGGCATATATCACTGACTTGGAAACCAAAAAGAGGGGAACTGCAATTGGAGTGTATAATTTCGCAGTCGGCTTGGTTTATCTTCCTGCTTCAATCATAGCAGGATACTTGTGGAAATTAAATCCCAACTATGCGTTCGGGTTTGCCGCTTTTATTGCAGTTGTTGCGTTTGTATTTTTTATATCTAAAAAGAAAAGCCCCTTAAATGAGGTAATCAATGAAAATCTTTGACAAGAACTTCAAGGAGATATTCTTCTCGCAATTAGTCTCTATATTTGGGGGTTTGATAGCAGGTACATTTTTAGCCATCTACACTGACAAACTGCTCCTAATTCCCGGAATGCTTATCCTTATCCCTGGCTTTCTTGAAATGAGGGGCAATATAAGCGGAACGTTTGCATCCAGAATAAGCTCCGGATTGTTCTTAGGCGTTGTAAAGCCAAAATACCACGAGACAAAATTAGTTAAGGGCAATATGTGGGCTGCAACTTTGTTAGGCATTATAGTTTCTGCTTTCCTTGGATTGATTGCTTTTGCATTCACTTATTTTACAATGGGAACGCTTGCCCCAAAAATAATATTATTGCCTGTAATAGCTGCATTATTAACTGACTTAATTGAAATTCCTCTGACTTGGTTTGCAACAATATGGCTTTTCAGGAAAGGGCATGACCCAAATAACATAATGGGACCATTCCTTACTTCAACAGGCGACGTATCAAGTGTAATAGGACTTTTGGTAGCGATGGTGATACTATGAACGGAAACGGCTTTCATTTAAAGAAAATAAAGCTCTTGAAGCACCTGCCTAAATCATTAAATCAGCTTACAAAAATCAAAAGGCACAAACACCACCCTCTTCTGCACCATTTGCACAAAAAGCACGGCATTTCAAGAAAGACATTGTTATACATTAAGGAATACGGTCCTCATTCGCATGTTGCAATGGTTATAATAAAAGAAAGCCTTAAAGTCCTGCTTCTTGCATCAATATTAAGCGCTTTTGGCGGCTTTGCATTGGAAGAGATTAAAACCCTGTTTGTATCAATCATCCCCTTGGTTATCTTATTGCCTGCATTGAACGACATGATTGGCGACTACGGCACTATTGTTTCCTCTAGATTATCCACAATGCTGCACGAAAATGTTGTGCAAAAGAAATGGTGGCAAACACCTGAATTAAAGGAATTATTTGTGCAGATAGCTGTTGTTGCAATGATAACTGCCGCATTAAGCGCAGTGATTGCAATGATTATTCCTGTGTTCACATCAGGATATGATATTGCACTAGGCAATGCTATGAAGATATTTGTAATAACAATAATTGATGTTGCAGTCTTAGTCTCAATATTATTCTTCACTTCAATCTATGCAGGACTGAGAATATACAAGAAAAAAGAGGATCCGAATAATTTCCTTATTCCTATTACAACATCAATAGCAGACTTCGGGAATATGGCTGTGCTGGCTTTATTGGTAATGCTGTTTTTCTAGGCTAGCACATGCGCTCAACAGCAATCTCAAGCCCTTTTTCCTTAAACTCAGAAACCACTGCATCCACGCTTGATCCGACAGAACTATTATCCAGATAGATTCTTATTCTTGGAACATAGCCAGGGGCATTATTGTGATGCACTTCTGCAATCTTTTGCGTGCGGAGGCTGAATGGCTTTTCTCCCCTTATCACGTGCGTTGCTTCCATCATTCCATACTTGCCAAATGAATAGTGCGTTATAAAATAGTTTGAATCATCCGTCTTGAAAAGCCCCCTGAGCCTTTCGCTTATTTCTTTTGTAACGTCCATAAAGTTTGATTTCATTTTATTCCCCCTGCTTTCTTGCCTTGTACCACTTGATAAACTCTTCCAATGCTTTTGCCCGATGAGAATATCTTTCTTTTTCCTCTTTGCTCATTTCTGAGAAAGTCCTTGTTTCTCCCTTTGGAACAAATATTGTGTCATATGCAAAATCAATCATGTCGCTTGGCTTCTCGGCAATATTGCCTTCGCATTCTCCTATAAAAGCAATTGGATGAAAATTGGGTGTTGCATAAGCAAAAGCAGTGACAAACTTTGCTTTTCTTGGCTTTCCTTCAAGCAGTTTTAAAATTCCGCTAATCCCAACTCCATTGAAAACAACTTTTGCATTCGGACCCGGAAAATCCTTGTAAGCATCAAAATAAATGCCTGTATCCTCAACCAAAACAGGCTTATTGAGTATTTTTAACGCAGAAAGCGCTTTTGCAATGGCAACCTCTTTCTCTGTCTTCAGCTTCTGCTCAACCACGTCAACATCAGACCATTCAAGCTCAATGCCGCACCTGTCTGTAACCTTCTTGACTTCGTCAAACTTGTTTCTGTTTCCTGTAACAAAGAATAGCTTCATAAGAAGGATAAAAAGATATAGAATTTATAAATCTTACTTCTTTTTGGGAAGAGGCATCATTCCTTTCTCAGTAACCTTTCTCAATTCCTGCTTCAGCTTTTCTGCTTTAATTGCATTCTTCAGCTCTTCAGTCACATTGATTGCAACTGCTTTCTCTGCAACTTTGCCAACCCAGATTGTCACCAGAACAGCAACTAAAGTCAGTATTACAGCATAAACAAAAGGCCCGTATTGGGTAAGCCCCAGCATTTCAAGAAGCCTCTTGATTGCCTCATTCCATGCCATGCCTGCCGCAAACGCGAAAGCAGTCGTGATGAACATCGCGAACTTGTCTATCATTTCTTTTTTCATGGTTTTAGTAAAGCAGAAGGAGGTTATAAGATTTTTGGTTACTGATTTTTTACTGCTGATTTTCTGCAACCGTAATAATGGTTTCTTCACCAAATTTTGCAGTTATAAACTCGTTGCAATATCCTTCTGCGTACTGCGTTCTTCTCTTGAAAGGCACGCCTTTAGGCAGGCTCAGGTTGCC
Source organism: Candidatus Nanoarchaeia archaeon (assembly GCA_041659245.1). Classification (GTDB taxonomy): domain Archaea; phylum Nanobdellota; class Nanobdellia; order SCGC-AAA011-G17; family GW2011-AR17; genus UBA9640. Next base: position 20,564 of record JBAZYQ010000009.1, on the reverse strand, counting down.
CTCTAATTCATGGAAACAGGTTTCCATTCTCTTCCTGTCCTCTTCTTTGTAATATTCTGTTACCCCTGTCTGCCATCCATTATACCAGTCATAACAATGTATTTCTTTTAAATCGCAATACAGCTGGTAACATTTTCTTTTTTCATCCACCAAAGCTGTGAACGGGTCGTCTATGCTTTCTATTTTAACTTCTTCCATGCCTTTTTCATCGCAAAGGCTTGTGCCTACCCTTTCCAAAACAGTTCTGATGCATTCATTCCGTTTATAGGATTCATTATCAATTATGCCGTATAATGCAAAGTCCCCGCAGTAGTCCATATCTCTTTTAGATTCTGCAGATTCTCTTGCATAAGCTGCAAGACAAAAATCCCTATATGTTTTGTCGCTTAATACATCACAAACATCCGGATTATTCTCTCTCGTTGCTTTTTCCCCAAAGCAGCCATAGTCCACATATCCGGAGCCGGAAGAAGGTCCACAATAGCTTTCTCCGCCTGTAATAGCCGGAAATGCCTGAGAGCCAATATAACCTGCCTCAAAAAGAAACAAAAGCGCCATTAATATTAAAAAGAGCTTCCTAAATGATTTGCTAACATTTGAGAAATAGTAATAAAAGCCCAATACAATGCTTGCAACAAGTGCTAAAGGCACCCAATACATCGCTGGAAACATCATAGACATTAATACAAATCCTACTACAATTGAAACTGCAAGCGAATAGCCCGGCAATTCATATAAAAGCCTTTTTGGATTTGCACAAAGCCTTTTTTTGATGATTATAGTAACTATTAATGGGATAAAAATGCCAATATTAATAAAAATAAGAGGTATAAACTCTTTTAGAGCATATCCTTCGTGTATAGCATTATAAAATAGCCTGTAAAATATTGCTTCCAGCAGGGTATTTTGTTTAAGAATAAGGATAAAAATTAAAAATGAAGTAACAAACAGGAAAACAGTGATAAGCAACCCTTCCCGTATCTTAATGGAAGCATCCCTTGCTTGTTTTACTTCTGTTGGTGCTGGAGCATTCTCATTAATGTTTGTTTCCATTGTCATTTAAAATCCCACTTGCTTGTAGTCCCATAGCATATATCGCCTTTATAGCATGCCTGCCCGTACTTTTCCCTGCATTCAGCTGGCATTGAGCATTCCCCGCAAGTCCTGTCTTCCAGAACAACAGAGCCTTCAGGGCAATGCACTATTGAGGCAAGCATATTGTGAACAGACAGGCAGGCCTGCTTTTTGGCCTCCTCGCTAATATTCAGGCAAAGGTTGTTTGTTGTGTCAAAGCGGACCCTTTCATACATTGCCCTGTAAGCCCTTTCATAGCATTGTGAAATATTTGCCCTTAATAATTCAAAATTTGTAATCTTGTCGCATAAGCCCGGGTCCACAAGCCTGTTCACATTATTATAATAACACCTATCTTTTTCAGGAACGAACTGGATGCGCTCGCAATCATCTGGATTTCCGCTGATATCAACAAGATGGGAATAGCAATAATCCCTCATAGGCATTGCCTTGCCTTTTATCTCATCACAATCAGATTTTGTTCTTGCATTCATAATAATCATATCTGCCTTCGTTCCTTGCCTGCTAAAGCGGCATCCCATTTCCCATCTGCAGGTGACAGGGTCATAAATCGGGTTAAAAACAACAAGCAGCCCGTATATTGCCATGATTACCCCTATAATTGCAATTATCATCCCTGCAGTTGCAATTTTTGTAGCCTGAATTTTTCTCTGCTTAAAATAAAAGACTATTCCCAGGAGATAAGCAACGAATACAAGCATTATATGCCCGGGTATCCACATAAAACTTGATAATATGAATATGAAAATGCCGATTAAGGAGAAAATAAAGCTAAGTTTTCCAGATTTATTGCTGATCTCTGCGGGAACAGGAACATTATCAGCAGGATTAGTTTCCATAAGAGTTTAGTGACTAAATAGCTATTTAATACTTGCTATAAAAAAATACTTATTTAAATGTGCCTATCTCTTTCTATAAATGTAATGAAAACAAAAAAGGCTCTTGCATGGCTGATATTATCCTGCCTTGTTTTGGCATTATCATTTGCCTTAATCAACACAAAGATGGGGCTTACAGGAAATGTGATAGCTTCTTTGGAAAAGTTCAAATTAATGCCATCAAGAGCAGAAAGCACGGCTGTTCTGGAGTCTGCGCCCCTGCCTACAATGTGCGATGGCTTGAATCTTACAAAACTTCCAAAGATTTATCCTGAAAGAACAGGCACTAATTATGATAGGCCGGGAAAATATAATGTATCAATAGGAGATGGATTCATAAAAGGCGATGTGCTTATAAAAATATTAAATCTTAGCAATGAAGACGCCAAGATTGAAGTTTTCAAAAAAGAGTGTGATGGAAGGTATTACCCTATATTTGTTCCTAATTATTATAAAACAATAAGGCCGGAATCGGCGTTTGATTTGTTTGGATTAACTCTTGAAATAGAAGGGTATCCCTTAGAAATAACTCCATTTAATGCTACATTCATATACCATGAAAACTGCACTGCATATTATGATTATTGTTATGACCCAAGTAGTTGGCATTATGATCCTAATCCCCTCAGCTGTTCGCCTAAATGCAATTTTGAAGCATTTTATGTGCCTTCTGCCACAGAACCAAGCATAACAACCTTCTTGGAAACAAAAGTTTCTGATGGAAGATTTACAGTCGTACTTCCGGCAGGATATGATGCACTGGCTGAATTTACACTCCATACCCTTAACCAATGTTATAATAATATCACTGCTTTTTTAGATTTTGAACCATTTAGGCCGCGGGTAGGAATAAAAGTGTATGAGCAGGCTCATGGCTCTTCAGCAGGAATAGGAGAAATTGAGCATATATCTATGGCTCAGAGTAGAGCAACACTGGATAGGGAAACAGCAGACTTAAGTCGTTTAGAGGATGAATTGGAACTAATGCCCTGCCCAAATATTTTCTTAATGGGGCATGAATTAATACATCTAACAACTAAAGGAATAACCAGCGAAAATCGCGGGTTAAATGAAGGGATTGCAAGGTATGTTGAACAGCAACTTATGTATGATTATTTAATGGACAGTGAGGTATACACTTTTACACAGTGCTTTGAAGACAATTATGATGGGATTCCGTATGCTAACCTTTCTTCAAGCCCGACAGATTTAATTTCTTTGGGAACTTATTATCAAACAGGACTATGTTTTTGGAAGGATTATGTAAATGAATATGGGTATGCTAATTTTACAAAACTAATGAAGGAAGCATACACTAAAAGCAGGGGTGTAGGAAAATATTACCTGCTTGACATTATACAGGACGTTATAGGCGAGCCTGTATCCGATGAGATCTTAGAAAGATATTCATTAACTAGACAAGCAACTATGATAAACGCCTGCGAAGGGTGTGAAGTATACATGCCAAAATATGTTTTGAAAAAGCCAATAACTCCTGCTAAGAACATACGCCCATCAATATTTAGGTTTTTCGGAAAAAGAGTTTGAGAATATTTAGTTTTCTTTATAATAGATTAGCCGCCTTCACTCTCGAGCTATACTTTCTTTTTACAAGAACACAAAAGAGTAATGTGTATTACATAAATGTATCATCTATTACAATAATGTAATACCAAAAAGCTTAAATAGCAGCTATTACATAAATGTATTATATGTTACAAAAATGTAGTATATGGATTATTGCAGGCGCTTTCTTTCAGGAGCCGACAAAGGAGCACGGGCTTTTGGAAGTGTCCAGAATAACAAAAATAGCGCACACTTCTGTCAAAAAGCACTTGGAAACCCTAAAAAAAGAAGGCATTATCTCTGAGCGCATTGAAAAGAAAGGAAGCAGGGCATATCCCCTATACAAGGCAGAACAAGAGAGCAGGGTATTCAGGGATTATAAAAAGATATATAACTTTGCAGAATTGATAAATTCCGGACTTATAGAACATATAAAGAATAGCCTGATGCCCAAATCAATTGTGCTCTTTGGCAGCTACCAGAAAGGCGAGGATATTGAAGACAGCGATATTGACTTATTTGTGGAAACCGAGCAAAAAGATATAGACCTTTCAAGGTTTGAGAAAAGGTTAAAAAGAAAGGTTCAATTGCATTTCAAGGATAATTTCAGGAAATACCCTGCCGAACTTAAGAATAATATTATAAACGGCACTGCCCTTGAAGGGTATCTGGAGGCATTTTAAGCATGAAAATTATAATAAAGCCGGACATTGCAAAGGCAAAATCACTTAGGGAGACTTCTATCATTACATTAAACAGGCTTAAGGAAACGGATATGGAGAAATACCCTTCAAACACGCTAAAAGATTATTATGACATTATAAAAGGGCTGATGGAAGCCTTGCTATACATAGAAGGCGTTAAGATGAAAGGGGAAAGCGCGCATTATGAAACAATAGAATATGCCTGCGAGAAATACAAGCTTGGGGAGAGCGCAAGAGTATTTCTTCAAGAAATGAGGGATTACAGAAACAGATTTTCTTATGAGGGATTTAATGTGCAAGAAAGTTATATACGGTTGAATAAGAAAAAGATAGATGAAATAATAACAATTCTGCTAAAGCTAGTTGATGAGAAGTTATAATAGCTTGGCGCTCTTCACTCTTTCCATGAAATAATCATCTTTGATAACAGATTTCAATAAGCTCTTTGCGTCCCTAAACTTCCTCTTTGCAAGGACATAAGAAACTCCGTCTTCCTCAAGAACTTCCCTTTCATGCCAGGCTTGCTTGAACTGCATAAGCCTTTCAGGCTCTGATACAGGAGGACCCGGATGCTTGTAAAGCAGTGAAAGCTTTTCTTTCGGCACAATGAACCAGAACAATGCATTGGTTTCCCATTCCCAGCCTGACTCTAATACCTTAAACTCATGAGAAACAAGCTCTTTCTTTGCGTGCTCAAAGCATTTTAATAATTTAGCTCCCACAATATCTCTTTTTCCGTCAACAGCTTTTGCCTCAATCATGAAGAATGCATTTTTTCCTGCTTTCTTTTTTAATAATGCCTTTGTCATATTCTCTTTTTCAAAGAATTTCAATGACGGCTTTTCAAGATAATTTCTTGCAAGTATTATGGCTTTTTCATAAGTTTCCCAGGAAAGCCCTGCCGCGGCATTCCTGTCAGCCTGCACAGGATCAATCAATATTAAAGGTGAATAAAGCTTTGCCTTGTTTAATTCAGCAATAATCGGCTTGCCTTTATGATATCCTTCTATGTCAATTACAACTCTCTTTGAGATATCCCATTTTGCAATATTCTCCATAAGCTCTTCAAATCCCGAGTAATAAACAGTCAAAATCTCCAAGACATATCCTGAAAAGCCCTGAATGTAAGACTCAGCCCCGTAAATCCTGTTTGCCTTGAAAAATGCCTTAGCCATTCTCATGTCGTCAAGCAGCTGCCTGTGGTGCGATACCCACTTAACGTGCAGCAAAGAGACATCTGTTATGTTCTCAGCCTCATCAGCGTGGTTAATCTCAATAATCGGAACCAGCTCAACTGTAAAGTCCTTCATTTTCAGCTGAAAATAATCCCTGCTGCCGTGCAGGACTTCAACATCCTTGAAGCTCTTTTTTAATTCTTTTTCAAGAACAGTTGAAATATTTTTTCCTGAATAAAATGATTTTGTGAATTTTACATAGATGTCAACATCGTGGTTGCCTGAAAGCCATGTTCCTTTTGCAAAAGAGCCGCCTAGGACAGGGGTTGCGTTTGGAATTCTTATCTGCTTCATTACAGCTGAAGCTATTGTTAATACGCCCTTCTCTTCAGCAGAAGAGGGCTTTATTTCCTTTAATACGCCGTCTCTGAGCATAGAGAAGGAAAGGTAGGTTGTATTATTAAAGGTTGCGGGAAGACGAAGTGGCTAACTGAAATGTAAAGAAAGTGAGCCTCCTGCCTTAAGTGTTAGTTTTAATAAATGTGTATTAAAAAATGCAGAAAGGTAAGGACGACGGCACCATGAAAGGTATAGGTTTATATAGTATAATCTTTTTTGTTAATTATGCCAACTTTAACTGAATATATACTGAGTGGAATAACTATTATATCCTTTATTATTGCAGTCTGGCAATTTTTTGAAAGTAGATATTATCAAAAATTAAATAGTAATCAAACCCAACAGATAACAAATCTAATTAATGAAAATCAAACTCTTTTACAGAAAATTGATAGAACTTCCCAACAAACAGTTAAACATAGAGAGATGAATGCACTTTTGCCTAGATTATTTGAATTAAAACAAGATTCCTTCATTGAACAAAAGATTAAAGATGGGATTAATAATGGATTTAATGAATTAAAAGATTCAATAACCCTCGTTTCTAAGGAAATGGCATCCCACCCCCAGATTAGTAAAAGTGTTAAAAAAATTGATTCAGAAATTGAAGAAGCCCGTAAAAAAACTATTTTTAATACTACTGAGGATATGACAATAGAGCAATATCTCACTAGGATTAAAGATATTGATGAGCTTAGAGAATATATCCGCTTTTTCGAATGGCTTAAAGAAGAACCAAGAGAATTCGTAAAGAACATTGGAGAAGTAGGATCTCTATTAGAAACTAAAACCAAATTTATCACCTATAAATTTCCTCAAGTAACAAATGTTTTCCATTTGGGTGGTGGAGTTCCTACATTTTTTCATGATTTTCAGCGAGATCTTATAATTATTACCCGAAATAAAATAACATTATCTCCTTTAGGATTAAAGCTATTAGATTATATGAAAAATTTAAATATATCCTTATCTCAATAATAAATATTACTTAATCCTATCTTATTAATTTCTAGATAATTTGCCTTACGAAAGAAGAATTATTAAGGTTAGCGGGAATGAACGCGTCATCCATTGTTGACTGCCTTCAGGCGCCCTGCCGAAGCAGGAACGTGGCTGAAAACAACATCAACCTCACTAACCTATTGATTAAAAATAGATACAAATATTTAAACATTTCTTAAGAACTTTCTTGTAAAAATCACTTTTTCCGCCTCTTTTCCAACACTTCCGCAAATCCTACGCCGACGACGGAAAAATGCGCACTTTTCCGGACAAAACTTTTTATATTAGTTCATACAATAAATCCTATCCAAAAAAAGAGTGAGAATGGACAAACAAGAGCTAAACCTTATCCTAAGCGAAGGAGAAGGATACAAGATTGAATTCAAGGAAAGCATTACTGACATAGAAAGGGAAATAGTGGCTTTCGCAAACTCGTCAGGCGGAAAGATACTTATAGGAATATCAAACGACGGCAAAATAAAAGGCATACAAATTACAAACGAATTGAAATCAAGAATACAGGACATGGCAAACCACTGCAAGCCAAAAGCCCATATCCTGTTTGAATCAATAGACAATGTCCTGATAATCAATGTAAAGGAAGGCATTGACAAGCCTTACAGCTGCTCTTCAGGCTTCTACATAAGAATTGGACCAAATGCACAAAAAATGGCAAGAGACGAAATAATAGAATTCATCAAGTCAGAAGGAAAAATCCACTTTGATGAGCTTATAGAGCCAAGATTCAGCTATCCGAGAGACATTGACAAAGGAAAGATTAGAACCTTCCTAAGGCTTGCAGGCATATCGGCAAAGTCAAGCGCTGAAAAGGCATTAATTAACCTGAATGTAGCTGAAAAGCAGGAAGGAAAGATAATCGTAAATAATGCAGGCGTATTATTCTTTGCAAAAGAGCCGCAAAGGTTTATTCCATGGTCAGTGTTTACTGTCGCGCTGTTTAAGGATATGGAAGGAGTTGATATAATAGACAGAAAAGAGATTACAGGAAGCCTTTTTGAGATTGTAGACAGCGTAATGGACTTTGTAAAGCTTTACGCTAAAGTTGCTTACAGGTTTACAGGCAACCCGCAAAGGGAAAACATATACGAATACCCTTTTGATGCAATAAGGGAAGCTGTAATAAACTCAGTGGCGCATAAGTACTATTTTGAGCACGGGCACAACACTATCCTGAGATTCCTTCCGGACAGGATAAGGATTGAAAATTACTGGGCAAAGCCAAGGACATTCAGGATTGGAAGCACTGTTCTCAGGAGAAACCCGATTATCTGCGAACTGTTTGCAAGAATCCATTTTGGTGAAAAGATGGGCACCGGCTTCAGGAGAATGAAAGACATTTGCAAAAGGGAAAATTCACCAATGCCTGAAATTGAGTACGACGAGTGTTATTTTTATATCATATTCAAGCAAAGCCATGAATACCTGAAGATGACGCAGTTGGAAGACAGAAAGAAGGGGGTAGAAAAGGTAGGAGAAAAGGTAGGAGAAAAGGTAGGAGAAAACGAAAGAAAAATAATTGAGCTTATTCAAAAAAATGAGCATATTACTTATAGTGAATTATCCGAAAGAGTGGGAATTCATGAAAAGAATATATTCAAGAATATTGAAAAACTTAAGGAAAAAGGAATTCTCAAGAGAATCGGACCCGACAAGGGAGGGCATTGGGAAATCACAAACTAGCACGGGGTTTGAGGGGTTGTCCCCTCACCTCTTTCTGGTACTTAGGCTCTCACCAAATTTAAGCATAAGATTTATTAACCCCAAAGCAAAATAACAAAGCAATGAAGATTAGGCTAATCGCTGTTTTAATCGCAATATTTGCGCTGCTTTCAGTATTTGCATTAGCAGAGACAAGCAAGATTGATTTAGTTGTTTTCCACGGGCAGGGATGCCCTCACTGCGCAAAATTATTGGAATTTCTTGACTCAATACAATCCAAATATCCCCAAATGAATGTAATAGAATACGAAACTTACTTTAATCAGACAAACAGGGAATTATTTCAGGAATATGCAGATGCATTTGAAACAACAATCCAGGGAGTTCCGACTGTTTTTGTTGACGGCAGGGTAATTGTAGGGTTCAATGACAAGATAGGCACTGAGATTGAGCAGGAAATACAAAGATGCACAAAAGAAGCGTGCCCTTCACCCCAAGATAAATTAAACAATGGCGGAAGCTCTGTTTCAATTATAGGCGAATCTTCCCCAAAAGACAGCCCTGAAAAAACAGAGGCACTAAAAAGAATTACAGGCTCTGCAGTGATTTCAGCTGCTTTTGTTGACTCAATAAATCCCTGCGAATTTGCAATATTAATCATGCTTCTCACAACAATCCTGGCAGCAGGCATAAGAAAAAGGGCATTGTACGCAGGGCTTGCATTCTCGCTGTCGATATTCATTTCCTATTATCTTATGGGAATAGGCTTGTACTCTGCAATACAGGCAACTGGAATCTCAAAAACATTTTATGTTGTAATGGCTGTGATTGCAATAATCATCGGGCTTTTCAATCTTAAAGACTACCTGTGGTACGGCAAATGGTTCATAATGGAAGTGCCTTTGTCCTGGCGCCCAAAGATGAAAACAGTGCTGAAAGGAATAACTTCAGTCCCAGGAGCCTTCCTGATTGGATTTGTAATAAGCTTATTCTTATTGCCCTGCACATCAGGCCCTTACATTGTAATATTGGGATTATTGGCAGAAACAACAACAAGAAACCATGCATTATTGTACCTGCTTTTGTATAACTTCATATTTGTCCTTCCAATGATTGGAATAACCCTTGCAATCTACTTTGGCTTTACAACAACTGAACAGGCAGAAGAATGGAGACAGCACAAGCTGAAAACACTGCATCTTATTGCAGGAGTCATACTGCTTCTTTTGGGAATCGGAATGTTTATTGCAATGAAATTGGGAATGATTTAAATGAATGCCCTAATATGGATTTTAATTGCAACAATCGCAAACAGCCTTGTCGGCTTTATTGGGGTTATTTCATTATGGCTTAGCGACAGGATTATGAATAAATTGCTTGTTCTTCTTATGGCATTCTCGGCAGGCACTTTGCTTGGCGGAGCATTCTTTCATTTATTGGCAGAAGCTGTTGAGAAAGTAGAGCCCCTGACTGCGATGGCTTATGCATTGATTGGATTCATACTGTTCTTTTTCATTGAAGGATATTTCCACTGGCACAGGTGCGAGCACTGCGAGCATCCTTTCACTTATTTAATGCTCATAGGCGACGGGATTCATAACATGATTGACGGGCTTGTGATTGCAGGCAGCTTTTTCATTGACATAAAGCTGGGAATAATGACTTCAATTATGATTATAGCGCACGAAGTTCCGCAGGAGATGGGGCTTTTCGGTGTTTTATTATACGGCAAGCAGAAAAAGCCAAAAGCGCTGCTTTATTCATTTTTAGCTCAATCAACGTGCATTATCGGCGGAGTAATAGGGTATTTCCTTTCGGCAAGAGCAGAAGTATTTTCCCACTTTCTTATACCATTTGCGGCAGGCGGCTTTATCTACATAGCAGCATCTGATTTGATACCAGAGATGCACAGATTGCATGAAGGCAAGATAAGCAGGGCTTTGATGAGCATAGTTCCATTTCTAGTAGGAATTATAATGATGTATCTGTTGAAGATATTTTTTGAGTAAAGACTATTATAAAAAAGCCATTTAGTAAAATATATAAACAAGAAAAACAAGCACAATCATATGACACACTGCAACAGATGCAATACAGAATTTGACAATTTCTTCAACGGCGTAAACTGGTGCCCAATCTGCGGCAAGCAGTTCATGTATGATGAGAACGCCCTTAAAGAGATGGAAAAGAACAGGAAGTAATTCTTACGTCTACATTAATACAAACATTTATATACTATGTAGACATATAATATGTATGGCTTACACTGAAACGAAAGTCCAGGGGAAAAACAAGTATTATTACAGGACTAAATCGTTAAGAAAAGCGGCTAAAGTACAAAAAAAGAGAATATACTTGGGAAAAAACCTCTCGACAAGAGAATTAAAACTAAAAGAAACAAAAGCAGATTCAGAGCTTTTATTCTTGGGGAATCTTCTTATGAACGATGAGATTGAAGAATTAGAACGCATAAGACTGCGGTATATAAAAGAGCCAAAAGAAAATTTTGAGAACCGTTATGAGTCATTTTGCGCTTTTTTTACATATGATTCTAATGCAATAGAAGGGAATACAATTACCTTAAGGGAAACAGCAGACCTGTTATTTGAAAAAATTGTACCAAATTCAAAATCCCTAAGAGAGGTTAATGAAACTATAAATCACAGGGCAGCATTTGATTATATGCTTGAATATAGAGGAGATATAACCCGTAAATTTATACTTGCTATTCATCAGATTATTATCAAAGAAACCTTAAGACAAGACTTAATCGGTCAAGAGGGAAAATATCGCAATGTGCAAGTTTACATCAGGGGAGTTAAGGAAGTGCCGCCGCCGCCTTCTGCTGTTCCCGTTGAAATGAGAAAACTTCTTTTTTGGTACAGCACAAACAAGCAAAAGCTTCATCCCCTTGTTGTTGCCTCCTATTTTCATATCGCCTTTGAGCTTATTCATCCTTTTGTTGACGGCAACGGCAGAGCAGGAAGACTATTGATGAATTTTATCCTGCATAAAAAAGGCTACCCCATGATTAACATTCCCAATGCAAGAAAGAGAGAATATTATGACTTATTGCATGATGCGCAGGTTAATGGCAATATAAGGGGCTTTGCGCTGCTTCTTATGGATTTACTAAAAAATCAAAGCATAATGTTCTGATTTACGTCTACATAAAGGTATATACCTAATGTTGTGTAGACATATAATCCCCATCTTCATTTTAAATTCTTTGGAAAATTATATATAGTCTATTGGCTTAATTAATTGAAGCCGAAAGGCAAATGGAGGAGTAAAATGAAAAATAATATGGGTTTAATGCTTATTGTTGGCATTGTAGTGGGCGCGGCGCTTTCTGCCATGATATTCACTATGTTCAATACAGGCATGCCGACAGGCGCGATAACTTATAATGAAGCTTTGGATGTAACTGCTCTTGGTACGAATACAGCTATAACAGGGAGATCGGGAAACGGAATGGGAATAACAGGGGAATCAAGTACGACAACAGGTGTTAACGGAGTTACAGACAGCACTAATGGTGCAAAATCAGCAGTTTTGGGGAATGTGAGAAGCACAACTAGCCCTTCAACTGGCGTTTTAGGAACTTCAACAAAAGGAGTTGGGATAAAAGGGCTTTCAACTGACAATGACGGCACTCAGGGAGTATCTACAAATAAAAATGGCGTTTATGGGAAGTCAACAGGAAGAGCGGAGGATAACAGGGCGGGAGTTTACGGCGAATCTACAACAACTGCTTCAGGAGTTTACGGCTTTTCACAGAGCGGAACAGGAGTATTCGGAAAAACAAGCTCGCTTGTTAACTTTGGCGGCTCATTCTGGGGCGGAAGAGGAGTTTACTCTGACAAGGGATATGCAACAAAAAACGGAACAGCAATAGTAACAGGCGTAAGCGGAACATTCAAGACATCTGATGGCAAGACAATTACAATCGTAAATGGCATTGTAACAGGAATAACAGGCCTTACGGTTGCAAGCTCAGTTCCGTCTGCAACAATCCGCTGATTTTCTTTCTTTTTTTCTTTTATTTTTCTCAGAATTCAAAAGCTATTTAAACTACAGGTAGTTTGCTTGCTTTTATGAAAGCAACAACACTAGCTATGCTTGCAGGATGCCTTCTAGGATGCGAACAGGAACCCAGAAAGCCATTGGAAGTGATTTCTCTTGAAACACAGGCTTCTGCGTGCAATAATAACCCATTGGCTGTTGTCTATGAAACAGGATATTTTATTGACTGCGGAAGCTATCACTTCATACATGATGAGAATGAATCCTGCACTGAGATTTTGACTGATGAAACACCTGAGATAAGGCAGCTTTGGGTTAATCCGGGATGCGATGCAATCATTGATACGTGGATGCTTTTTGGATACAGCGAAACCAATGGAGATTATATTTTTGTTGATGAAAGCAGCCCTGCAGGCACCTTGGAAACAAGCGCTTACTTCAAGATTCTCGAGAACATAGGGCAGAAAGCAGTTGAGCAGAAGTGGAAAGAGTGGCAATAGTTTTATAAATCCCTGCAATACTTCTCACTCAAAAGGCGGCAAACGCCGCACGGGGGTAAATTAAAATGAAAAAGCAAACAAAAGAAAAAATAATGGGATTAGGACTTGTTGGCATTCTGGCAAGCATACCTGTAGCAGGAATATGCCTGAGCGGCGCAGGATGCAACTCTTTTAAATCAGAAAAAGGAAGAGTTATTGACTGGAATGGGAAGATTACCGAAACAGCAGTAAAAGCAAAAGGATGGGAATATGTGCATTGGGAAGACGGCGTTTATGGAAAAAATCCACAACTATGTGAACAACTATCCATGCCGGGAAAAGATACACTCTTATTCCCTGTTTATGGCGTAAATGACGGCAATGTTGTATCAGGCAATATGTGCTGCCTTGGCTTTAAGTCTGGCGATGGTGATTTCTGGGCAGAGTATTGCATGCTTTTAGAAAATAAGGCGGAAAAAGCAGAATCACAATAAGACTACATCTTCTTTTTTAATTCTTTTTTCATTCCTTCTATAGAATCATTGACTTTTTCAAGAGACTCTCTCATCTCCCTGAGAACATCTGCAATGTCCACCGGCTTTTCTTTTTTCATTTTCGTTTTTTCAAGCCTAAAAACTCGTGCAATCCTGACTTGCCTGCCATTTCTGACAATCCCGCGGCAGCAAGGCCCAAGGCAATGCCTGCCCTTATATCAGTGACATCAACCATCATGCCCAAAATCAAACCGCCAACTGCGCATTCAACCAGAGTTACTGTGAATTTCAAAGGAATAAACCTTGTGCCTTTGTCCTTTGCCTTCTTGTAAAGAAAGCCAATTATTGCTCTTAAGCAGCCGCCTGCCAGGCCTATGAGAATTCCTAAAACTTCCGGTGTCATGCTAAACTAAAGCATTTTTGAATATTTAAGCGTTCCCATAAGAATTTACAGACACTTAGGCGTCAGGTTTATAAAGGACTAGAAAATAGCGATTGACGGGGTAATATTTGTGAAAAAAGCAGGTTTAACACTGGCAATAATATTGGCAGGATGTTCTTTGTCTAATGCGCCTGAAACAAGGCATGTTGAGTCACAACCAGCTGCAGCACAACAGGCAGTATTTTCTAATCAATCTGAGAATTATGCATTAATCCACTGTGATTACACTCTTACAATGGACACCTGGGGATATACAATAGAATGCAGTGATGATTTTATGAAAATAAAGCTGGATCATTCTGAGTGGGCTCCCGGAAGCGTTGTGTATGACGGAAAATGCAATGAAAGATTATTCTATGAAAGCGAATATGGAAAACAAGAGTGGATTGATTATGACTGCGATAGCAATGTGAATGCAGTTATTGAATGGATTCCTGTGCAAAGAGAGGGATATGATATTTTCGTGCCCAATATAATCGACCCTTCTACAACAGGTGATTATAATGGCGGGCTTGATTTTCTAAAGACAGCAATCGGAGCGGAGAAAGCAGACGCAGCGTGGAGATTCAGGTATCATGTTCAAAACAGGAATAATGGAGGAAACTAAAATGAAAACAGCAATAATCGGATTAGCAGCACTGGTTGCGGGATGCGCGACAGCTGCGCAGCAAATGCCAAGATTTGAAACAGCAGTAACGGCAAGTGCCCCTGCTGCAGTGCAAGTGCCTGCTTACTCAAGCGAAGCGCCTTTGCCTTCAGAAACATTCAGCTATGACACTGGATACAGGGCAGAAAGCGAGGAAATAGTCACAATGGACACCCACGGCTACACAATACAAAGCGGCAACATATTTTTCATGCATACTGAAAACAGGCCGCAAAGCGACGTATTGGCCAATCCTGTAATTAATGGCGGATGCGAAAACATGCTTAGAATAAACAATGAAAGCGGCTCGCAAAGATGGCTTGATAAAGGATGCGAAGGCTTAATTGATGTATATGAAGAATTTGACGCAGACAACCAGCCTTTTGCAAGGGAATCCCCTGTTGGCGAAGGCAACACTGCCTTGTACGGCTCACATTTCAATTCACTTCTTGTTGAAGAAGTTGATGCAATTTGGAGAGGCAGATGGAATGTCCCAAACAGGAGGGAAATAATCCACTATTGGAATTACCCAAGGCAGTAATTGCCTTTTTTCTTTATTTTCTTCTTTTTTGTTTTCTTATTGCTTCCAGCATGTAATAAGGCGCATTATTTTTCTCAAGCTGCTCAGGGAAATGCACATCATTTGACATCGTGGGATATAATCCTAATTTCCTTGCAAGGCAGTAATAATGCTCTTCCTCTGCTTCAGTGTGCTTTCTTGTCCATGCTTCCATGCCCCATAATCCATAATTTGCCTTTAAGTCTGCAACAATAGAATCGTGCTTTACCATTGTAAGGTTATGCCCTGGATGCGCAAGCACTTTCACGCCGTCAACCATGCTGAAAAGCTCTTTTACTTCAATGCCGTGAAGCTCTACAGAAGCAGGCATGCCGTCGTCAAGATAGCTTTTGATAAATGCATCTTTCTCCCTTATTCCTGCTTTCTCAAGCAATGCCCTGTTCTCAGGATAAGAAAATACTGAATTTGCTATTGTTCCCTTTGTCACAATATTTCCCCTCATCATTTCTTCAATGGAAATCCTAAACCCTAAATTGTTAAGCTTCTCTGCAGTCCTAATGCCCCTTTGCTCTCTTTTCTGCCTGAAAGAAGAAAGCGCTTCAATGAATTCCGGCTTGTATTCAGGATAATAAACCACAATATGCATGTTCTTGCCCATATGCCTTGCAGAAAGCTCTATCGCAGGTATTATCTCGATGCCCTGCTTTTCCAGCAGCTTAAACTTCTCAATGCCTTCCATTGTGTCATGGTCTGTTATTGCTGCAAAGCCAATTCCTGACTTTGCTATGTCTTCTATTGTTATTAGCCCGTCTGATGCGCCTGTGTGCAGGTGCAGATGCCCCTTGTTTGTTTCCATTTGTATCAACCTCAAATGAAAGAGGGGCTGCAAAGCATATATATTTACTCAATAGAGAATATATTTTTGTATATATGTATATATTTTAACAATATTTATATACTTAAGGCGCTTGTCAAATAATATGAAAAGAAAGCTTGTAAGGCAGGGCGAGAACACTTTGACCATTTCCCTTCCATCTGCTTGGGTGAATTCATTCGGGTTAAAGGCAGGGGACGAGGTTGAGCTTAACGAGGAGAACAAGAGCCTTGTCATAGGGACAAAAAGCGACTTCAAGCAGAAGAAAAGCGAGATTGACATCTCAGGATTAAGAAGGTCTCTTGCTTTTGTGTATCTATCAAACTGCTATATCCGGGGAGATGAGGAGATAAGAGTGAAGTTTGACAGCCACGAGCTTCTTGACGTGATAAATGAATCAGCAAACATGATGATAGGCATTGCTGTTGTGGAGCAGGGCAAGAATTACTGCATATTAAAGGATTTGTCAGGCACTTCCGAGGCTGATTTTGACGCATTGTTCAGGAGAATTCTTTTGCTCATAGGCTCGATGGGAGATTCAGGGCTTGATGCATTAAAAAATAAGGATATAAAAACATTGAACTGCATTTCAAAGACAGACGAGAGCATAAACAAGTTTGTTAATTACTGCCTTCGCAGCTTAAACCTGAAAGGTTACAGGGATTTCCAGAAGACAATGCATTATTACACCATTATTGTGCTTCTTGAGCAATTAGGGGATGAATATGCAAGGCTTTACAAGGGAATACATGCACCTGTCTCAAAAGGCGCTTTAAAATTATTTGAGGAATTCGTTGCAATGAGCAAGAAATTCTCTGTATTGTTCCACAAATATGACAAGGAACTTGCAACAGACATTTTTAACACAAGGGACAGGCTTAGGGAAATGACTTTGGAAAAAATGAACAAGCCCTGCATCAATGACGTGATTCTTTTGTACAGGATAAGAAAGATGACTGAGCTTATGGCTGATATTCTAAAATTGGAAATTGGATTTCATATATGAACATTGCATAACGCATTTAAAGACATATTTGCCCTTTTCCTGCTATGATAACGCAAATCGGCTCGCTGCCCTATGATTCTGTTGAAAAGGCAATGGAATACTCGCTAAAGCACGATGTCGTGTTCCTGCCTGAGCTTACAAAGCTCGGAGACTCAATGCTTGACTACATCAAGAATCCGGGAAAGATGAGCTGCCTTGAAAAATTCAAGGAGAACACCCATCCTGTGAAAAAAGTGCAGTGCGTGGGCCCTGCAACCCTGATACAAAGCGGCTATGCTGAAGATGATGCTGTTTCAAGAATCTGCTCGCATTTAACGCCAATATGCAAGGGGCTTAACTCATGGTTCACATATATTTTCCTTGATGAGCCTGCATTAGGGCACGCAGGATTTGATTATTCTTCATTATGGGACGCAATATTCAGCTCTGTTAAAGTTGAAGGCACTGCAATAAAAGGAGTTCATGTCTGCGGCAACATGGACTGGGACAATATGTTCAAGGCAAATATTGACATTGTAAGCTTTGACGCTTCGCAGTTTGATGTTACCATTTACCCCTATTACAAGGAATTCAGGAAAAGAGGCGGAAAGATTGCGTGGGGCATTTCAAAACTGGAAGACATAAGGGATTTCCAGAGAGATGATTTGATAACTCTTCCTTGCGGACTTGGGACAAAGACTATTGCAGATGCTGAAAAAGGGCTTGATCTTCTTATAGAAGCAAATGGAATATACATGCCTTGAATTAGAACAGACGATAATTCTAGCTTTTACCACTGCCTATCCAGATAATTAACAATCTGATCGTGATTGTCAAACAAGGTGCCGTGCTCTGCATACCATTCCGCAGATTGATTATTATGGTTTGTTGTTGAGTATGTTGAATCAGAATCAGCAATAACTTCAGTTGAAGTAAGAATTTCATATCCACTTTGCAGCGCGCCTCCTGCTGTTGCATACACGCAGGCGCTGGCAAAAACACCCATAAGGGTAAGAGAATGAATGCCTTTTTCCTTTAATAGCTCATCAAGATTAGTGCGCCTAAAACCGTTGTTTCCGGGCTTTGTCACAATCTCATAATCAGAAGTTGAAATAACATTCATTAATTCATCTATGGTGCTTCCCATTCCTTCATATTCAATCACAAATATAGGTATATTATTTCTTTTTGCAGCATTAAGAACCTCAATCTGGTAAGGGATTTCCTCTTCCTTCTCTTCAGGGTCTAATTCATTCAAAAAAGACTCCTGCATGTCAATCACAAGAACTGCATTGTTTGCCTGCCTCAACTGCACAAGATGGTTTGCAAATACCTGCTCCTGGCTTATTGCTGCTGAGCCGCAGCCCGTGCCTAAAGCCAATACTATGCCGGCAAGCCCTGTTTTGTTCATAATGTGCAGAAAGAAAGCTTTTGTTTAAATACTTTCTTGATTAAAACCGCAAGCATTCTCACTCCGTTCGAGGGTTCCTAAAGGTGTGCCTTTAGAAACCATTTTAAACCCCTTTAACATACCTCAAAGCTATGGAAACAGTGCATATTACGCAGAAATCAGGCATCCCTTTAATAGGATGCATTGCATTCGGCATTATAGACAGGGGAACTGACCTATTGCAGGTAAGGCCCACAACTGTATGCAACATGCACTGCAAATTCTGCTCAGTGAGCGCAAACAATGCTGATTTGCATCCTGCTTCATTCACAATTGACAAGGACTATTTGCTTGAAGAGCTGAAAAAAGTAATTGAATTCAAGGCAGTTGAATGCGAAATAAACCTTGATTCTGTAGGAGAAGTAACAACTTATTCAAATCTTGTTGAGCTTGTAAAAGCAATAAAGGCAATACCTAAAGTAAAAAGAATTTCAATGCAGACAAACGGCACTCTTTTGAATGGCGAAATGGTATTTGCACTGGAAAAGGCAGGCATTAGCCAGATTAACCTCTCGATAAACTCACTGAATGCTATTCAGGCGCAGGACTTGAGCGGATGCAATACCTACAGCCTTGACCATATACTACAGATGGCAAAGATGATTTCTGACTCGTCAATACAATTGCTTATTGCGCCTGTATGGATTCCAAAGATAAATGACGCTGAAATGCCTAAATTAATTGAACTGGCAAAAAAGCTTAATGCAAAGATTGGAATACAAAAGTATGAGACTTACAGGTACAGCAGAAAAGTAAAAGGCACAAAGCCAATCACGTTCTGGAAGTTTTATCACCAGCTCAAGGAAATGGAAAAGCAAACAGGGATGAAACTGGTTCTTACCAAGGATGATTTCAATATACACAAGGCAAACAGGCTTCCAACTATGTTTGAGGAAAGGGACAAGATACAGGCTGTTGTTAAATGCCCTGGCTGGCAGAAAGACCAGATGATTGCTGTTGCAAAAGACAGGTGCATAAGCGTTAATGGCTGCAGGGCAGATGTTGGAAAAAGAGTGAGAATAAAAATCCTTGAGAACAAGAATAATATTTATGTTGCTGAGATGTAGAATGATGCTGGTGCCATTCAAAACAGGGTGAGATTATGATATACGCGTCTTTATTGGCAGCTGACAAAAATAATCTTGAAAGAGAAATAGATTCTATTGAGCCTTTTGTTGACGGCTTTCACATTGACTTTATGGATGGATTGTTTGTTCCTGAGAAGTTTTATGATATTACTCTGGTTAAAAAAACCTGGCTAAGGACAAGAAAGCCAATTGAAGTGCACCTGATGATGTACCAGCCTGAAATGCATTTCTCAGAATTATTGAATGAGGGCGTTGAACGCATTATAATTCATTATGAGGCAGCAGGGTTTAAGCAGATACATGCTTTTGAAGAGTTATCTAAAGGAAGCTGCGCTTCTTTGGGATTTGCATACAATCCTTCAACTAAAATCTGGCACGAGCCGATGTATAGGGCATATACGCAGATAATGACTGTAAACCCGGGCAAGTGCGGGCAGAAGTTTGACAAGAAGGGATTGAAGAAGATTAAGGAATGCAGAAAGTATGGGCCTTCTCTTATTGCTGTTGACGGCGGGATAAACGAGAAGACAGCAAAAGCCGCCTTCAAGGCAGGCGCTGACTTGGTTGTTGCTGGAAGCTATATCTTTAATGCAAAGGATAGGGTTAACGCGATTGAAAGATTGAGGAATGCAGGGAAAAGATTATAAAGTTAAGAGATATTTATTCTTTAAATGGGCAAACATAATATAGGCGGTCTTTCCAAAGATGAGAGTAATTATCTTCTAGGATGCCTGGAGGATTATCGCGCTAAGAAAACAAAAGAGCAGAAATTAGAAAGATTATATCAAGATATTATTGGCGCGCAGGGCTTCGATGCTTTAGGCAGGTTTGCAAGCTTTTTTGAAACAGGCCTGGAAAGGGTTGTATGGGCAATTTGTGATGAAAGAAAAAGCGGGCATGGCGCATATGTGGAGTGTAAAGAAGGGGATAAAATAACACTTTTAAATGAACAAGGCGTTAAGATTCGAGAGCCTATAACTCTGGACAGCAGGAGCGCAGGATGGGCTGAATATCATGAAATGTGTGCCACGTTGGGGATAAGCCCAAATGATGAATTCAAA
>JBAZYQ010000008.1:0-29165 GCA_041659245.1 Candidatus Nanoarchaeia archaeon | reverse complement strand
AATCCCGCAGCAAATCTGAAAATTTGAATTGAAAAATCAGGATTTAAGCATATATTTCCGGCAGTGCCGGAAGCTTATTTTGAGCCCCTCGTCAAACTGGCTAAGAGATTTGCATCGTGGGTTGTTAAGGGCAGAGCCCTTAAGGGCTTTCTCTAATACTTCTTATCCACTTTAGAAACTCTTGTTTTCTTCTTGCCATAATCCTTGCTGCTTGCCTTAATCTTCGCGAAATTCACAGGATTCTTTATCTTAGAACATAACGGCTGTGGCGTGCAGAACTGCAATTCTTTATAGTATTCCTGCTTGTCGCAGTTTGGCGGCAAGACAACTGTCTTCTGCTTCTTGTGCCACGTGATTTGCTCCTGAATATAATTGTCTCTTAAAGGCGTAGAATGCGTCTTGTTCCACTCAATAAGCCTTGATTCAATGTCAGCCCAGCTCCAGCCAGTATGAATCAGGAATTTCATTAAAAGAAACAAAGCCCTTTTCTTGCCGTCATCCATCTTGCCTTCAAGAATCTTTTTCATGCAGGGAGGGAAATGCTCCTCTGGTATTTTCACCTTTGGCAATTCATTGTCATACTTTGAATTCTTAAGCCTCTCATTGGTGTCCTCTTCCTGCCTTACTTCTTTCTTTGATTTCTTGAACCAGTCAAATGCCTGCATTATAAGCGAAGATGCCTCGTTAGGCTTTGCAGTGTCCCTTAATATGAATTTCAGGTCAGCCTTGACATTCATCGGCTTTGCAGATTCCTTTTCAAAAGCCATAATGCTGTCGCAGGGTATTGGCAAAGAAACAAGCCCTGCTTTCTCGTGCAGCGAGTAAGGCGCCCTGAACATGTGCCTGCTTGATATCAATACAGTGTCAATCTCAACAAGCTTGAACGGGTCAAATACATTATTTGTTGTTATCTCGGCAATTGTTTTCCCGGACTTTAATGCAACCTGCGATATGTGCTCTTTCGTAAGTATTGCGTCACTGAGATGCCCTCTTATCATGTTCTGCAAATAAGCCGCTATTACTCTAAGACCCTCCGGAAACAGGTCTTTTGTTATCACGCCGTCAACCTCATCAGGAAAAGCCTCGAATGGCACGGATATGTGAAAGCCCTTGTTGCCGCTGAACTTCACTCCAATGCATTCAATATTATGGAACTTCAATGCCTCAACAACAAAATAGGCTGTCAGTTTTGCATAGTCCCATAGATGCGTATCAATATCAATGATTAAATCCCATCCAATCCTCAGCTCATCCATCTGCTTCTTCACAAGCCCTGTCTGCAAAGACATAGGGTCTTTCCATCTTTCCTCTGAAATATGAAACGAAGTTGCGCCTTTTGAAGCCCAGTCCTTCACATCGCCGGGAAACTGGAGAATGTCAGGCCTTTTTGCAAATGACTCCCCAACTCTTACAGCGACTTCCCTGTCCTTGGAGCTTTCAAGAATTGCCTTCTGGATGTCTCTCCTTGAATAATACTCGTAAACCTCTTTCCACTCCATATTGCAATGAAAGAATATCAAGACTTATAAGAGTTGCTGTTTAAAGCATATCCTCTATCTCTTTCAGCTTGCAGATGTTCAATTGGTATGCATCGCCGTGCTTTGTCTTGCCGTAATACAGAACTATTCCTTCCTTCATTAAATCCTCAAGAATATTCTTTACATAGCCTGATAAATGTGAAGGAATGCCTGACTGCAGCCTCTCAAGCAAAAGATGGCCCTTTCTAAAAGCCCTTTTTGCATACAATTTTCTTACAATTGTCTTTTTTATCTTAATATAATCCTCTTCGCCTAATTTTTGCATGCAATTGCTTCGCATTTGCTCTTCATAAGCCTTTGCCGTAATTTTCCGCAGGATTTCCGGCATAGACGGAAAAAAGACTATTTAATATTCATTAATAGCCCATATAAGCCATAAATAGAAACATTTATATACCTTCCTTCATTTGCTTTATCTATGGCAGAAAGATTATCAACATTCCTTAAAATATTCGGGGACAGCCCTTTGCTTAGAGTAATGGACTTCCTTGTAATACACGAGGAATTTGATTACAGCATGACAGATATTGCAAAAGAGGCGGGAATAGGGTATTCCACGCTGAAGATGTTTTGGCCAACGCTTGAAAGCAGCAAAATAATTGCAATGACGCGGGAAGTCGGCAAGGCAAAGCTTTATAGGCTTAACAATAAAAATCCTGTTGTGGCAAGGTTCAGGGATTTTTACTGGGCAGCCACTAAAGTTTCCACGCACAGGAAACTTTGGAACGAAGTGACAAAAGCAAAGACAAGACAGCTTGTTGCAGAGAAGATACCGGTGAGAGTGAGATAATGAATAAAAATAAAGCAGCTTCAATGGGATTTGCTCTATTAGGGCTTTTCTTTCTAATACTCTGGTTTAGCAATTTAATGAGGCACAAGAGCATGCTCCAGACATGGATATTCCTGGGAGCAGCTGCTTTTTGCGCTTATTTATCTAAGAGGATGAATAAGTAAATTTAAATAATCGGATAATTATCCAACAACAATGGCAAAACTAAGCGAAATAAAGCAGTTTCTGGATGAAGAATTAAAGATAAATGAGATCAAGGATGTTTCTTCAAACGGGCTGCAGGTTGAGAATGATAAGGAAATCAAGAAGATAGGCTTTGCAGTTGACGCCTGCATGGAAACATTCCAAAAGGCAAAGAAAGCAGGCTGCGACTTGCTGGTTGTCCATCACGGAATTATATGGCATTCTCTTAAGACAATTACAGGCATTGAATACAGGCAGATAAAATACTTGTTTGAAAACAACATGGCTCTTTATGCAGCGCACCTGCCATTGGACATGCACAAGGAATATGGCAATAATGTCCAGCTTGCAAAACTGCTTGGTGTTAAGGTTACAAAAGACTTTTTTGAATATGATGGCGTAAAAGTGGGCGTCATTGGAGAAACAAACTCAACGCTTGAAGAAATGCAGAATAAATTGAAAAAGAATAACATGCCTGCATTAACGCTTCCTTTCGGCAATAAGCAGATAAAAACAGTAGCCATTTGCTCAGGAGGCGGCTCTGCTGGAATCCGCGAGGCAATCAGCGAAAAAGCAGACCTTCTTGTTATCGGCGAAGCTGTTCATTATGTTTATCATTATGCAAAAGAAGGCAAGATAAATGTGATATTCAACGGGCACTATGAGTCAGAAGTCTGGGGAGTAAAGGCCCTGATGAAGCCAATAAAAGAAAAATTCAAGGCAGATGTTGAGTTTATAGACGTTCCTACGACAATCTGATTACCAGATGCTCGCGCTTCTTCTTATTCCGGCTGCTTTAATCTTCTGCCTTAATACGTCTCTTCTTGCTTCTCTTGCAGCCTTCATATGAATTGCCTGCTCATAGAAATTCCATATCTGCTTTTCCCACGAGCCGGGCTCATAAGCTTGCACAACAGGCTTCAACCAGAAATCAATATTCCTGCCTAAGCATTTCAATTCATGGAATACTTCTTTTCCATTAACTTCCACAATTGCGCTTGCCGGAGCATAATACTTCCTGTCATCATCAACCTTGCAGCTAAACTCAACAGCTGCCTTTAGACCTTTGCTTTGAAAAATATATTTCCTGTCTACGCCTACGTCATTTTTTGAGAATCCCGTGCCAGGATAATAAGAAAGCTGCAGCCCTTTGGGCAGAAAATAGCTGTAATCGCCAAGCTGCGTCGCAACTGCCTGAACAATCTCAAAAAGCCCCTTCTTTGCTTTTATTTTCTTAGGAGCAAACAAGTCCTGCATGTCTGTCATTTCACTTCACGACATACGCCTTGTTAATCACTATGTCTGTTCTCGGCCTGTCCTGGGCATCTCTTGCTACAGCGCCTATTTCCTCAACAACATCCATGCCTTCAATTACTTCTCCGAATATTGCGTGCTTGCCATCAAGCCACGGGGTTGCTGCCAATGTGATGAAGAACTGCGAGCCGCCCGTGTTTGGGCCTGAGTTTGCCATTGACAAAATTCCTGCCTTTGTGTGCCTTAGGCTTGAAACAAATTCATCCTTTATCTTATAGCCCGGACCGCCCATGCCTGTTCCTGTCGGGTCTCCGCCCTGTATCATGAAGTCAGGTATAACCCTGTGGAATATTACGCCGTTGTAAAAGCCCTCAGTAACCAGCTTTTGGAAGTTGCCTGCTGTTACAGGAACCTTGTCGTTAAACAATTGTATCTTGATGTTTCCCATGCTTGTCTCAAGCATTACCTTTGTGTTCATAGTATCCTCTCCTGTGATGTTATTCTTTGCGCATCCGCTTAATAAAAGCAGTGCTAAAACCAAGATTGTGTATATTGCTTTCATTTTAAGCCTCTACCTCCTCTTTGCTAACAGCAAATCCTAGTGCTTTATCCTTCTCTCTATATACGAAAACCTTTGCTCCTTGGTGTATATTTGAGAAACGACCGAAAGCACCACTAATACGCTGCTTTTCAAAATAGTCTGTATAGCTTAGATAGCATTCAATTCCATCAGCACATGTAAATTTAATCTCTAGAATTGTCTGAAACTGATTGGAACGGCAGCCATTTGCATATAATTGGTATATATCTGTCGGAGAATAATGAAAGTTAGCTATTACTGCTTCAACTTTCTTCATCTTTTCCTCAGGCCCCAATTTCCCGTATACACAATTAGGATGATGAGTTTCTCCAATAAATCTGTCCCCAAAGAATACCCTGTCTTCCAGCTTTTTTCCTGCCATTCTTATTTCCTCATTTATTCTTCATATCTTTCTGACTTAATATCGCCTAATTTCAAGCCATGCACAGAAAAGAGAAGGGGGTATTTGGTAAAGAAGCCCTGGACTGTTACAGGCATTTCCATTTCAGAGCTTGCTTTTGCTAATGCACCTTCAAGCCTTCTGCCGGCGCCTGTAAATTCAAGCAATTCGCCATTGGCTCTTTGAAGTATTCCCTCGTAAGAATATTGCACACCTATTCCTTGGGTGCAAACCACGCCTCTGCAAATCCCTTCCAGTTCAAGATATTGCTCTTTAACCTTCGCATTTTTCATTAGTCTTGTGTCGTTTTCAATTTTTGTGTATCTTGACATTCTCATTGCCTCCTTACTCTCTACAAACTACTCCCTACAGCCTACTTCTTGGCTTTCTTTCTCAAGTCAGACTCGAGCATCACGATTCTCTGGATTCCGCCCTGCAATTCAGCCTGCATGTTGGCAACAATCTTTCTCAGTTCTCTGAGCTGCTCAGTTAAAAGTGTTTTTGCCTCTTCCTTTGTCTTTGTTGCAATAACCCTTGCGCCTGAATTAATAAGAAATTCATCATTGTTCTCAAGCTTTGTCTTCACGTAAAGCCCGCCGCCAATTGAAGACAGAATCTCAGTGCCTTTTGCAGACTTTCCAACTTCCTCAACACCTATAATCAGGTTTTCAAGCTCTTGTGCCTGCTGCTCAAGCCCCTGTATTTCCTGCGCCAGCTGCCTCAACTGGTTGTTAAGCATCTGGTATTCTGCATACTTCTGCTGCTGCTCGTTATCCATGTTTACTTCACCTTTTTAACAGGTTTCTTATCTGCCTTTGCAGCCTTGTCTTTTGCAGCCTTTGGATTTTCTGTCTTTGGCTTTGCAGCTTTTTCAGAATTCTCCTGCTTTGCCTTTTTCTTCACTTCAAGCCCTGCATCCTTCATTGCGGCATGAACATCTTCTGTTGAAGCGCCGTTCTGTATTGCAACGAGCTTTTCAGTCGGCTCAAGGTGCTTTGTGTTGCATCTCTTCCTTCTTACATTGCCGTCAACAAGAACAAAATTTTCATCGATTTTATCAACTACAACAGCAATTTCTCCCGCGTCTCTGCCTGCTATTTTTATGCAGACTCTTCCTACATCCATCATTTTAATTTCCTCCCTATTGCTTGTCAGCGCCCCGTCGCCGGAAACGCATCTTCCTTGTCAATAAAGAAGCATATCCCATTACAAAGAACGAGCATGCTCTTTAATCTTGTTTCTTGAACATTTGGAACAGAGTGTTCCGCCGAACTTCCTTTCCGGCCTTTTCTTTGTCTTTGCAAGCCTCTGCATTATGAACGGCCTTTCCCTTGGCACTCCGTGCAATAATGCTCCGCATCCTGCGCAGATTGCCTTGGACGGCTTTCTCTTCCTGTAATGCATTACAGTGCTTCCGCCTGGTGTCTTTACAAAAACCCTTCTGAATGTTCTTGAACGTTTGTTTGGTGCTGGCATATTGTTTTACCTCGTAAATTACTTCTAGGAAGAAGATTGAGGGGGTTTATAAAGGTTATGGTAAGCTTTTGACGTCGCAGGGAAAGCCCCTAATCTGCGCCGTAGGCTGGCTTTCTTCTAATAAACCTTCAAGAACTTTCTCAATCCTATGCTGAACACCAAGGAGAATATGATATACGTCCAAAGCCATGAGATTCCAGAGAACACGTCCGGGTTTCCCAAAGCAGCATAATGCCTGTTCAGCCATCCGAAGATGAACACGACAGGTATGAATGTGATAAGCATCGGCTTGAAGCTCTGCATCATGTATTTCATGTTTTTCTGCATTGCCTGCTTCTGCACAGCCATCATTTTCTCAGGGCTGTCTTTCAGGGATTTCATCTCAGCCTGCATTGCCTTCATGTCGTCCTTAAGGGTCTTCATGAGCTCCTGGTCAGTCACATACTTGTAGATAAGTGTTGTAACAAGAGTTAGAAACAGGCTTATTACCAAAATAGGGAATGGCTCAGGCAGTCTGAACAACGGCCCTGTTATTACATTGAAAAATGTGTCTAGTCCTTCAAGCATAGAGATATAGACTATGACGAGGTTTAAAAAGTTTATGGCTTGGGCCTGAACATGTTCAAGTCAAGATACCTTACTGCCTTTGAAGGAGTCAAGGTGAATATCTTTTCTTTTGCTTCATGGAGATTAAAATCCTTTACTTTCCTCACTTCGCTCAGCTTATGCATCATTAAAACAGGAACAAGAAGCCTGAAAAAAGCGCTTGCAATAAATCCGATGAATATGGCTCCCATCCCAAAAAATGCAATATTTGCAGACGATATCAGCCCCCCAAGGGCAGCCCCAAGAAACAATCCAATGCCTGTAAATATGTTGAAATAGGCAGTGCAAAGCGCAACCCTGTCTTCTGTTACAGCATCATACACAAAATTGTTTATTGAAATATTAAGCCCTGCCCAGATAAATCCTGAGAATGCCTCAATAACAACAAGGTATGCCAGTAAGACAAGCTGATTCACATTAAGCAATAGAATAGAGCCAAGCCACAAGACAGGAATAAGAAATGTAAAATAACTGCAAATCTTCATTGTCCTCATTGTGCCATACCTGTCCGCGAACTTTCCCCAGGCAGAAACAAATATGAGTGTTGCAATCGGCGCAGCCATCATAACGATTGTGAAAAACACATAGCTGAAATTCAGGTGCTTGAGCATGTAAACAGAAAAAAACGGGGATGCAATATAAGTTGCAAGATAAAGCAGGGAAACAAACAAGACAAACAATCCGAAATTATTATGCGTCATCCTTGCCATGAACTGCCATATGCTGAAATAATACCCTTTTTTCAATTCAAGCTTTGGCTCATACTGCTTCTTGAAATAATAAGCTGAAATCATTCTTGCAATGAATGCAATGAAAAACAATATTGCAAATCCAAGGAATACATGGGTCTGCTTGAAATAATCAAGCATAAATCCCGCAAAAATCATTGAAATAATCACTACAACACCGACAATCCTGTTCCTCATGCCAAAATAATGCCCGTAGCTGTCCTTGTGCACGAGCTGCCCCATCCACGAAACCCAGGCAGGGACAATAAATGCGCCAAACACAGCCAGGATGCAGTAAATAACAATAAGCAGCGCAGGCACCTTGGATGCAAATGAGGGGAATTCATAATAAATAATTCCCAATGCAATCAAAGCCAGCCACATGAAAGCCTGAAACAATGCGCCAAGAAATGAAATCTGGCTCCTGCGGTGCCTTTCCATCATTTTTATGGTAACTAGCTGCGAGAAATTGCCGAGCATTGTCGGCAAAGCTGCAAGAAGCCCTATGTGCATGTTGTTTGCGCCAAGGGACAAGGCATAGGGAGTGATATATCTCATTCCTGCTCCGTCTGAGACAGAATAGGCAGTCCCCTCTTTCACGCTGATAAGCCTGCTCTTTTTCTTGAGCTTTTCAGTCTCATCTTCCTGATTAATGCCCAATTTCCTGATTTTTGAATGTTTTTTCATGGCATATTGCACTTTTTTCATCACAATATATAGGACAAGCAGGATTAAAAAGCTTTAGAAAACATATTTCTTGCAAAAATCAAGATGAAATTAGAAAGGCAAAATAAACTTGATTGCTTTTTCAAACAATTGCCTTGCTTCCTTCACAGTCAGCATCTGGATAATCTCATCAGCAGTGTACCAGTCTTTTATTTTAAATCCCGAATCTTCAGATTTGCTGTTTGTATTCAAAGTTTCCACAAGAAAAACAAGCTGCCTTGTCCTTTCCGCCCTGCCCTCATTGTGGACAACAACATCATATCCCAAAGGAATCTGCTTTGCCTCATACTCTTCGGGCTTTAATCCTGTCTGCTGTTTTACAACAAAAGCCATTGTGCTTGCAGGAGAATCATCAGCGTTAATTTTTGCTCCTGAAGGAAAAGAGACATTCCCTGTTTTCAAATTCCTGACCAGTATGAACTTGTCAGGCCTTCCTTTCCTGTATACAATAGAAACAACACCGTCAAAATCATCAGCCATAATCAACCCCTCCTTTTTTACCACCGAAACCAATAACTGCTTACTCGCTTCCGCCCATCATCTTTCTCAAGGCAGGATGCATGTCCATCATGTGCTGCTTTGCAATGTCCTCGTACAATCTGTAAACAATCATGACTGCAAGCAATATGCCTGTTCCCCTTGACAATGCTCCAAGCAGGTCAGCTGTTGATGCAAGGAACCCAACCAATGCAGCGCCCATTATTGTCAATGGAAAAATATATCTTGAAAGTATGTGCTCAAGTATTCTCTCATCCCTTCTGAATCCCGGAATCTGCAAGCCTGAAGACAAAATCTGCTTTGCCTGGCTGTGCGCATCCATGCCTGCTGTCTGCACCCAGAATACCGAGAATATTATTGAGCCAATAATCATGAAAAACATATAAACAGCCGCATGCCCAAGCTGTATCGGCGCAAAGCTGCCTGTTATTATTGCCTCAACAAGATTTGGGGGATTTATCCATGCAATCAATCCTGTAACAGGCGTGTTGCCTGAGAATGTTCCCAATATTGGATGCCCCCAGTTTTGCAGCAGTCTTGCCCACAGCTGCATGTTAGCCATCAGCGCGGCAACCAATATTACAGGAATGTTTGAAGTGTAAATGAAATTCAAAGGCCATCTTATTCCGTGCCCCCTTATTCTTCCGAAAGACAGGGGAATTTCAACTTTCATGGACTGCCCGTAAACAGACAATGCAAACACAATCACTGTCGCAAGTATTGCAGACAATGCAAGAGCAGCTCCCACCGGATTCCTGCTCATCAATGACATGAAGAATACCCATACTTTCCCGATTGGGGGCTGCGAGCTTCCGAATGCCCATATCCCTGATGTAGTCAATGGGCTGAATGCCCTTGTGATTATTTCCTGCGAAACTCCTGCCGCGATAAACAGGCTTATTCCCGAGCCAAATCCCCACTTTGTGACAACCTCGTCCATGAACATAATCATCAGGCCGCCAAGCGCAATCTGCCCAACAAGCAAAAATTCCATTAGTCTGTAAGTCGCGGGATCCAGCGTAGCATTCGGTAGCAGTCCGCCCAAGAATACATAAATCGCTCCTTCAAATAATATAAAAAACACTCCCAATAATTTCTGCAGTGCGTGAAACCTTTTCTTGCCTTCCTGAGAAGACATGTCAAACTTCATTATTCCTGAGCCGTTCAATAATTGAAGAACGATTGAAGCAGTAACCAAAGGCCCGATTCCAAGTGTTGCAAGAGAGCCAAAGCTCGCGCCAAGGATAATTGATAATTGTTCAAACTGCTGAAGAGCGTTAACTCCTAATCCGTATAACGGAACCAATCCCAATAAGAAAAATAATACAAGGGTAATGCCTGTCCACTTTAATTTCTCCTTGAAAGGAAGATGTTTTTGTAAAGGAGACTTTACTTCCGGAAGATTCTGTAGTATGCTGTTAAAGTTCACTTATAATCACCGTTAATAATGAAGGAAAGAAGCAAACTATTCTATTTAAACCTTTCTAGTGGACAGCTGATAGAAAAGCCAAGCTGCCGCATGAATTCAAAACAATAGATTGTTTTAATAAAAAGCATCTTTAAATACTCTGCTGCGCACAATATTCTCATGAAAGAAATCCTATTGCAAATACTGGTAATAGCTTATGCAAGCGTCGGAATAATCACGCTTTTGGGGTATATGCCCACAATAAAAGATTTATACCATCGGAAGAAAATGAGCGCAAATATATTCTCATATGCAATATGGACTTTTTGCGCAGCAGTGGCTTTCTTATACAGCATATTTATTCTTCCTGATTTGTTATTTATAATAGTGTCAGGCTTGGGTTTTATTGGCTGCGCAATTGTATTATTGCTGGCTTTAAGCCTTAAATACCGCAAATAAGAAATTAATTTAATAAGAAGAAATAAAATGCAGGCGGTTTATTGCACGCCCATTTCTTTTTTGGATTGTAAAAAATTCTTGTCAGCCTGTAAAAAGAATTCTTCTCCCCACACTTGCTGGTTTTCTCTCCTATATATGCCCGGGCGTGAGTAAAACTCCAATATATCCACATCATTATCAAGATCGCTATCAATGTACCATCTGCCATTAAGATTATCAATGAGCTCATCATAGCAAGAAGTATCAAAGCAGTTATGATGGAATATTCGCAAATATCCCCTTTCAGTTACAGTATAACTTCCATTGCTGTCCGGCCAGTCCACTCTGTCAAAACGCGGAACACTGGGCTCTTTGTTCCCGCATCCCACTAAACCCACAAGACCAACTATGGCTGCACCAATTGCTAATGTCTTTGATTTCATTTTATTTACCCCCTACTGCTTTTCTTCTTTAGAATCTTCTTTCTCTTCAACAGCTTCAGCAACGACTTCGCCGCCTGCTGCTTTTATCTTTTCAGCAGCATTCTCAGAAGCATATGTTACCTTTATTCTGTATTTTCTTGAAGGCTTGCCTGAAGCAAGTAATTTATTGATTCCCATTGCGCCAAGGTCAACTTCAAACATGCCACTGATACTCTTGATAGCGCCTTTTGCAAGCAATGTATCAAATTTCTCTTCCAAGAACATGATATTGATTGGAACTATCTTCTCAACAAGCGGCCTCTTGAATCCGTGCTTTCCAAAGTACTCGTTTCCGTACAATTTTAAGATTGTCGGCTTCTTTGACTGAGCCCTCTTACCTGAGCCGGCCATTCCTGTACCGCCCTTATTGCCGGAACCTCTGCGTTTCTTCATTGAGCCGCAGCCGTGTGTTTTACTTCCACGATACCTTGAGTTTTTTCTTCTCTTGTTGACTGTCATAACATTCTCTCCACTAATTCATTTATATGATCTTTTCTGTATCCCAATGCTCCGCCAAGGCTGAAAGGTGTCTTTATTCCCTTTCTTTCAAATCCCTTAAGAGGTGGTGATAATTTAAAGAACGGCTTTAATCCCGGAACATCCTTTAATTCTTTCTTGCCGTCAAAGTACTGCTTTGTGAATTCGTCAAAGCCCATATTCAGCTTTTCCTTCAAATAAGCTTCAGTAAGCTGCTTGTTGCCCGGCAGCTTGCCTCTTTTCTCTAGCATTTTCCTGAATACTTCTGGCTTTAATTCGCCCCATGTTATGAAGTCTTTTATGATTGCAATCATGCCTACGTATGAAGCAGTGTTTGGAATTACAACGCACGTGTGCTTTTTGTAAAGCCTGAACATGTCAAATGTTTTTACAACATCGTGCCTGAGCTTTGAATTGCCGTGCACCCTTATAATTGCGATTCTTTTCATTGTGCGTTCTCCTTCTTTCCTGAAACAATTCCTGCTTTTGCTATGTAATCATGCTGGACTTTCATGTTTGAGCTGTTCTGCAATGCCTTGTAGCATGCCATCAGCAGATTCATTCTTGTAACTGTCTGCCCTCTTGTAACTGAATAAACATCTTTTACGCCTGCGATTGCGAGCATTTTTCTGCATTCGCTTTCAGCGCAAAGCCCTGTTCCCTTTGGAGCAGGCATTATCTTTATTTTTGAAGAGCCGTTCTTTCCCTCAACTGCAAACGGAAGTGAATGTGGCTCCCTGCAGTTGCATGCCCATGAGCCGCAGCCCCTCTTTATCTTGATTATGTTAAGCTTTGCCTGCCTTACTGCCTTCTCTCTCGCAGGCATTGTCTCTTTTGCCTTTCCTGTTCCTATTCCAATGTAGCCGTCCTTGTTTCCGACGATTGCCATTGCAGTGAATGAAGATTTGTTTCCTTCCTTTGTCTTTTTCTGGGTTGTTCTCCAAATTGTTCTTTTTCCGCCGCCGAACTTTCCTTTTGACTGCCCTATTTCAAGGAAATTTGTCTGCAGGTCTTTCAGCAAAGCATCAACAATTTGTGGCTCCAGTATTCTTTTTCCTGCATCAAGTATTGGATCAAGGCTTGTTATTTCGCCTGCTTTGACTTTTCTTCCTATTTCTGTTATTGGAGTCCATGCGCTTATGTCAAATACCTTTTCCTTTGATATTCCTGTTATGTCTTCTCTTGACTTGTCCCTGCGCTTTTTCATCATTTTTTAACTCCAATCTTCTTTTTGACAGCCTCAAACTCTGATTCAACATCCTTTCCTTTAATATGTTTTCCCTTTATCCTGTCTTCAGGTGGAAATACAACTTCATTATGAGGTATTTTCAATCCTGAATCAATGGCCCCTTTCAGCACTGCGTAAACAACAGAGCCGTTTACAGATGTGTAAAAACCTGCGTCAAATATTGCTTCAGTAACGCCTGCTTTCTTTGCGTGTATTCCGCAGAGGTATCCTGTAAGGTATGCTGCAGGCATGTTTTTTCTTTTTCCTGTCCAGCCGAGCTTCAAAAGTTCCCTGCTTGTTGCTGCCGCAAGAACCTTGTCGCCTGCTGTTTCATAGGCAATTATCTGTGTTGAAATGTTGTTCAGGGATTTTCTTACAACAAGCCTTGGCTTTCCTGACTTAAGCAGAACAAGCCTTTTCCTGTAGTCTGTCTTTCCCTGCAGTTTTCTCTTGAATGGTACGAATCTTTTATGCCTTCTCATTGTTTCTCCTTCTTGATAAACATGGTATGCTCATCCATGTACATTTTTATGTGCCTGACGCTCCTGAAATAACCGCCCTTGCACATAAGATAAATCTGCCTGTAATTTGAGGGCAAAACAAGCCCTTTCTCTTTCAATTCTGTCAGGAAATTTCTCTGTGACCTTATCTTTGCCATCCATGCTTCTTTTCTTGGCAGCCTTGCATACAATGTTCCTTTCTTTGAACCTTCGCCTGCCAGTCTGCCTTTTCTTTTCTGGACTGCAATTTTTCTTGCCCTGAATCTTGAAACGCCTGTCTTTGGCTTTGCCTGTATTGCCAAATCATTTATGAGCTTTCTTATGTCTGCTTTTGTGATTGCTTCCTTGATTTCCTGAAGCCTGTCCGGGTCAAACCATACTCTGGTTTCCCCTGATTTAAGCAGCGTTGCTGCAATCCGTTTTTTATTTGAGAGATTCATTTTTTATCACTGAGGTGTCTCCAACAATTTCTTGTGCTCTTCAATCTGGTCTTTCTTCTTGTCTTCCTCGGATTTTACTTCTTCTTCTTTCTTTTTCTCGGCAGCTTTCTTAAGGCTTTCTTCCTTTGATTTCTTTTTCTTCTCTTCCTTTGCCTTTTTCTCTTCCTGCCTTTTCTTTATTTCCGCTTCAATGTCAGAAATAAACTTTTCCGGGTTGAGCTCATTGAGTATTTTGACTTTTGCAGCCAATAATTTCTTGACTATTTCCACTTTTGCCTTTCTTCCAACCTTGGCAATTATTGCGCCGTCGGTTTTAGCGACAAGCGCTGCTGCTTCTGCCACATTTCTTACCAAGACAGGATTAAATCCCTGCAGTGTAAGCCCTCTGACTATTCTTGGGCTCCTGTATCCTGATTCAGGCATTTTTCTGTGCCCTGCGAACTTTCTCCTGATTTTTGAATGATAGCCCTTTGGCTTTCTCCATGTTTTAGTAAGCATCTTCTTGCTGTGCCCTTCCTGTCTTACAAACTTGGGCCTTCTCTTGTTGATTTTCTTCTTGATTATGAGCATTTTTTCCATTGTTAATCCACTCTCCCTCTCTCAAACAGCCAAACTCCGTCCTGGAAAACACGCCTGTCCCTGTTTGTGATTCTTACTGCAAGCTCTATGTTTGTGCATGTCTGGCCGACTGACTCAATGTCAGCGCCTGTGATTGTAACCAAATCTCCCTTTGCTTCAACCTTAACACCGGGAACTATCTTTGCCCTTCTTGGCTGTTTTTCTCCAAACAGATTTTTTATTACCAAAGTGCTTCCTTCCAATCCAACTGAGATTGGGAAGTGACTTGAGCAGACTTTCATCTTGTACTGATACTGGTTCTGCACGCCTGCAATCATGTTCTTTACATGCGAAACATAAGTGTTGATAAGCATTTTCTGCTTCTTTGTCATTTTATTCGGGCTGAACTTTACCTTGCCCTCTTCAACAACAATCTTTACTGTAGGATCAAATATATCCTTCTTTACTTCTCCTTTAGGCCCCTTGACAGACACAGTATGCCCTTCAATATGGGCAGATACTCCCTGAGGGAGCAATATTTCCTTTTTGAGCCTTCTTTCTTCCATCATTTTAGTACACAAAGGCAATTAGCCTTCCTCCGAGCCCTTTCTCCCTTGCTTCTTCAAGAGTTATGAGCCCTTTTGTCGTTGATATGACTATGAATCCGAAATCCTTGGCAGGCAGGTATCTTTTTTCGAACTTTTCAAATTCTGCTTTTGTTACTGAAAATCTTGGCTTGATAACGCCGCACTTGTTTATTGAGCCGTTGAGCTTTATCTTGTAAACTCCGCCCCTGCCCTTGTCTGCAACTTCATAACCTGCAATGTATCCTTTCAATTGCATTATGTCAAGCATCTTTGTAAGCATCTTTGAAATTGGTGTTACAAGGCATGTGTCCTTTGCAATATTTTCAGCGTTCATAATATTGGACATTGCCGTTGCGAGTGTGTCGTTCATGCTCATTTTGTTTACCTACCTGTATTTCTTAAACCCAAGCATCTTGGCTTTATCCCTGAAGCACTGCCTGCAGATGTGCAGCCCATATGCCTGGACATGTCCGCCAATCCTACCGCAAATCCTGCACGGTCTTGTATTGACGCCTGTTGTTCTTTTCTTCGGAACATTGAATTTTTCATACTTTTTAAGCTTTGCCGGCTTACCGGAAAGCTGCTTGAGCATTTTTGTGTGGCTTCCTGCTGTCATTTTTTATTTCTCCTCTTCAAATGTTACGCCGTATTTTTGCTGTAAAAATAACTTTGTATCTTCCTTGTGAATCTTGTGCCTTACAGGAAGCTTTTTGGGCCTTATCTTTCTTTTCTTTATGCTGAATCCTGCCCTTCTCAATGAGACAGCAGCTTCAAGCCCCAACATTCCAATGTCCATGTCATATTTTATTCCGGGAATGTCAATGTATTCCCTTATTCCAAAAGCAAAATTTCCGTCCTTGCCTATCTTGTAGCTGGGCATCTTGTTGTCAATTGCCTGCAATAATTTCTTGAGCAATTCCTCTGCTTCTTTTCCCCTGACTGTAACCTTTGCGCCTATTGCCAGACCAGGCCTTAATCCCCAAGTGGGAATTCTTTTTACTGTTTTCGCCTCAACAGGCTTTTTTCCTGTAATCTGCTTCAAAAGCTTAAGCGCTTTTTCAAGCTGGGGTCCGGGCTTGCCGGTTCCTATGTTAAGCGTTACTTTTTCCAGTTTTATTTCTTTCATCGGATTCATTCTCAGTTCACTCCGTTCCCTTCGAAGGTCCACTCACTTCGTTCGCAGACCATTTTTATTCAACCAATGCAATTACCGGCTTGTCCTTGCCTATAACCATTGCATACTCCTTTCTTGTTTCATATGATTTTCCGTCAACTGAATAAACAATATTGTCAGGCTGTGCTCCTGCAAATGACCTTACTTCCTCGACTTTTCCGAACATTGCAGTCTGCTTTCCATAGACGATAAGCACAAGTGCGCCTTTTTCAAACTTCAAATGTTCTTTGACTTTTCCGTTGTCAAACACCAGGGTGTCTCCAACCTTGTATTCCTTTGAATCTGAAAGCAAAGTATGGCCGTCTGAAAATGACAGCTGTGTCTTGCCGCCCTTTATTAACTTCTTGCCTGTGATTTTTCTTGGTATTAATGAGCCTTCCTTGTCATCTATCTTGCGGATAACCATCTTTCCCTGCTTGTTAAGCAAAACCCTGTACTTCTGCTTCAATGAAGTCAGGTCAAGCACGTCCATGAAACCAATGCCGTACTTGGGGTCTTTGATTGTCTTTCCGTTAACCATGACAATCTTCTGGTTTAATATTGTTTTTAGTTCTTTTGAAGTCTTTGCAATCTTGAGTATTTCCTTGAGGAAAACAGACACAGGCATGCATAATTCCAGAGGCTGCGAGCTCAAAGGCCTTATTATCCATTTTCTTTCCTTTCTTGCAATTGGCCATGTCTTCGGCGCGTTCTTTCTTTTTAAGTGGCTCTTGACCATTTTATTTAACTCCTCTGTCACGTTGTTCCGAGCTTCCAATCGAGACTTTGTCTCGGTGTGCCGAAACGTGAGTTTCGAGCACCTTCGCTGCTGCTTGGGAAACCTTCTTTACTTCAGGTATTATTTTCTTTGATTCAAGCATTGCTTTTCTTTTCTTGTCGTCCATCATTAATTCTGTTATCATCAGGTTTGAAGGCTCCAAAAGATACGGGCTTTTTGTTCCGTCCTTTCTTATGCTTTCAATTCCCTCGACAGCAACTTTCATTTTCATCAGGTTTACGAGGATAACTGCTCCAGTCTTTCCCTTGTACTGCCCTGTTGTGACCTTGACCTTGTCGCCCTTTCTTACGCCGAGGCTTCTTCTGCCATACTTCTGCCTTAGCTCTTTTGACAAGTGGGCTGAAACAAACTTTTGCTTAATGTGCAGCGGAGCCTTGTGCCTGTAATTTCTCTGCTTTCTCGGCCTTGTGCTTGCCTTCCATTTACTGCTCCATTGTTTCATTTTCATTGCCTCATAACACCATGCTAGCTACTTTTGCGACAAGCGGCCATCTGTCAGCAACTTCTTTTGCTATTGGCCCCTTAAACATTGTTCCTTTCGGGTTTCCCTTGTCGTCTTTCAAAACAATAGCTGCATTGTCTTCAAACTTTATTCTTTCTCCGTTCGGCCTTCTGTATTCTTTCTTCTGCCTTACTATTATTCCAAATACAACCTGCTTTCTCATTTCAGGCTTTCCCTTGATTACAGACGCCATGATCAAATCTCCGACTCCGGCAGACTGAACTCTTCTTCTTGTTGTTTTCTGGTTTCTAACATTGATAAGCTGGATTTGCTTTGCTCCAGAGTTATCACAAGTATCAACTTTCGCTCCAAGCGGAAGCGACCTTGTTACATATGCCGGAAGTGCTTTCATTGTATTACTCCTTCTCCATTTTCTCTATTACCACGAATGATTTTGTCTTGCTGATTGGCCTGCATTCCATTATTTTTACAGTGTCGCCGACTTTGGCGCCAATGCAGTCAGGGTTGTGGGCTTTTACCTTGCTTTTTCTCTGCTCATATCTTTCATACTTTGCCAGGTAAACATTCCTTTCCCAGGATATGCTTGCAGTTCTGTTGTAATCAGTAGTTACGACTTTTCCAGTAAAGGTCCTTCCGTGCAGTCCGAGCTCTCCGTGAAATGGGCAGTGCCTGTCCTTGCATGTTTCTTTTGGAACCTTTACGTCAATTCCAAGGTTTCTTGTTTTTTGTTTTTCCTTTGTCATTTTTTTATCCTGTCTTCGGGCCTGCCCATGAGGCAAGCGCCGTCAATCTCAACGGTTTTTCCGTCAATCTTTGCTGTGAACATGATTGCGTTTTTCATCAGCGCAACAACGCGGTTTCCTGCTTTGAGCTTGAGGGTGTTCCTTGTCTCATCGACAATTTTTCCCCTGACGCCCACGAGGCTTTTGTTCTTTGAAGCTGTTACCTCAATATCGAGCCCTATGAACTCCTGTTTGAGGATGTCTTTCAGCATCTTTCGAATACCTTTATCGTGCTTGACGGAAAGCCGAACTCAATCAGGGCCTGCCTTACTTTTGCAAGGTGCTTCCCCTGAAGCTCTATCACTCCGTCCTTAAGCGTACCGCCGCAGGCGAGCTTGGACTTAAGCTCTGTCACGAGTTCCTTCATGTTTATATTCTTGTCGTTTATCCCGACAACAATGGTTGAAAGCTTGCCAAATTTTTTCTTGATAAGCTTTACCTCGATGTTCTGCTCTTCTTTTGCGATAGTTTCGCAAACGCAGAGATCCTTAGGCAACCCGCACTTTGAGCATACTTCGCTCATTTAGCTTTTCCAGCTCCTACGTGTTTTATTTCCTTCACAGCAGCCCCTTTCGGCGCCACTGATGCCTTTGCTTTCAAAGGCTCATTCATGATTGTGAGTATTCTTGCGATTTCTTTCTTTAACTGCTTTACCTTGCCCGGGCTTTCCGGTATTGTGCCAACTGCAATCTGCGAATTGAATTTCAAAAGCTGTTTCCTGAGCTCAACTATTCTCTCGAGCATCTGCTCTTTGCCCATTGCTCTTATTGCTTTTGTTTTCTTTGACATTTTTATTCCTTCTTCTCTTCTGTTTTCTTCTCTTCTTTGACTTCTTCTTTCTTATCTTCTTTCTTCTTCTCAGCCTTTGTCACTGGCGTTCCAAGCCTCCCTTCGCTTCGCTCGGAAGACTTTGGTTTCTTAGGCTTTGATTCTTTCTTCTCACTCAAAAGTCTGCTAGACTTTTGGTGCCCAGAAAAACCTTGTTTTTCTCGGGTTTCTTTCTTTTCCTTCAGCACTTCAACAGCTTCTTCTGCTTTTGCTTCCTCAAGCTTGTCTTCCTTCGGAGCTTCTTCTTTTGTTTCTTCTTTCTTTTCAATTGTTGATGTGAATATAATCTTGTCAGGCAATTGTATTGTTGACGGCATGATGCTTACTTTTACTCCGACTGTTCCTGATTTCAGGTTTGCCGAAGTTATTGCCTTCAATACCTGCGACTCTGAAATGTCGCCTGATTTCTTCAAATAGCCTGCATAGAATCTCCAGCTCTTTGCCCTGCTGCTTGGAACTCCCCTGCCGCTAATCTTTATTTCAGCGCCCATTGCGCCTGCATCCATAATTCTCTGCAATACCTTGTATCCAACTGACTTGAACCTGTTTGCGCCGAATCTTTCCAAGGAGCCTGCGATAAAGTCAGCCATTGATTTTGCATCGAGATTGGGATTGTCAAATTCCGCAACTTCTATCTGCGGGTTTTCCATCTTGAACTTGTTTTTCAAAACATAAGTCATCTTCTTGATTGTTTCGCCTTTCTTGCCCACTATGAAGCCGGGCCTTGATGTGTAGATTGTGATTTTTTCTCCGAGCGGAGTTCTCTTTATCTGCAGGAAGCTGTACTTGTCAGAGCCAATCTCCTTGGCTATGTATTCCTCTACTTCCAATTCTCTCATTTTTTCCGCAACGAATTTTCTCTCAATCATTTGTGTTCCACCTTGTGCTCTGCTTTGACTTCTGTCTTTGCAGCTTCGGGCTTCTTAACTTCAACTGCTTTCGGCTTAACTGGCTTATTAACTTTCTTATCCATTTCCTCAAGCACTATTTCAACATGAGTTCTCTTTGCATGCCTTCTTGACTGCCTGCCGTAGTGCCACGATGTGGGTCCCTTGCATGCAGACGCCTTTACTATATATAGTGAGCTTGCTTTCATACCTTTGTTTTCCGCGTTTGAAACAGCTGAGTTGACAACATCAAATATTGCCTTTGCAGCCTTTATCGGGAATCTTCCAGGCCCAATGCTTCCTGAACGGTGCGGGATGTCTCTCTTGAATTTTGTTGAGGGAACAGCCATCTTCAGCTCAAGAACCCTGTTCAATCTTCTTCTTACAGCCGCAATGTCCCTTCTCTTGATAAACCTGCATACTTCAACAGCCTGCTTCCTTGAAATAGGAAGTGACATTCCTTTTGCAGTTGCAGACATTCTTTCAGCGACCATTTTACTTCACCGATGCTCCGGCACTTGACCTTGTTGCTCCGATACCAGGAGCTGAGTGTGTAACTTTGTGCCTGTTCATTGTAAACTCTCCAAGCAGATGCCCTATCATTTCCGGCTCTATTAATACCGGGTTAAACAGCTTGCCTGAGTGAATATGTATTGTCATTCCAACCATCATGGGAAGTATAATCATGTCCCTGCAGTGTGTTTTTACAGGCTTCTTTTTCTTTCCTTCCTTGAACTTTTTTATCTTTTCAAGCAGCGCTTTCTCTGCGTCTGTAAAGCCCCTTCTGAGAGTCCTTCTCTGCCTTGATGTAAGAAGCTTTCCAAGCTCTTCCAAGCTTAGCTTCTGCAATTCTTCAAGTGTCTTTCCCCTGAAAGTGAATTCTTTTTTAGCCATTTTTATCTCTTCCTTCCTGTTCTTCTTGCTCCGATAAGACCAACTTTCCTTCCTGGAGGCGCGTTTCTTGAAACAGTCTTAGGTCTTCCTACGTGCCTTCCTCTACCGCAACCGAATGGGTGCTGCAATGCGTTCATGGCAACTCCGCTTGTTCTTGGGTACATCCTGTTCTTTGCTTTCATCGCATGCCATTTCTTTCCAGCTTTCAGGTAAGGCTTTTCCTGCTTTCCTGTGCCTGCAATTACTCCGATTGTTGCCCTGCAGTCGCCCATGAATTGCTTCTGCTTCTTTGAAGGCAGCTCGATTAAAATTTTGTCTCCGATTTTTGTGACGATTCTTGCGAAAGTGCCTGCTGTTCTTGCAAGCTTGCCGCCGTCGCCTGGCTGCAATTCAATATTATATATAAGTGTTCCTTCAGGAATATTTTTCAAGGGAAGAGTGTTTCCGATTGCTGCCGGAGCTCCTGCTCCTGACCTTACCTCATCCCCTACTTTTACCAATTGAGGCGCAGGAACCAAGATTTGCTCAGTGCCGTAAGAAACTCTTGCCAAAGGCGCGCTGTGGCCCGGGCATTTAACAAAGTCTGTTATTTTTCCCTGAGTAACGCCTGTTTTTTCTGCTTCATCATAATTCCTGTGCTTTAATGCCCCGTAATACCTGTGGCTTGGGACCCTGTAAGTAATAGAGCCTTTTCCTCTCTTCTGCTGAATTAATTGTTTGCCCATATTAGATTAGCCCCAGCTTTGTTGCAACATCAATTGCGGCGTATCCGGAGACAAGGTTACATAAGCCTTTTTTTCTCCTGACGGCATGATTGCAGTGTTAACGTTTACAACTTTTACCTTGAACATTTCTTCAACAGCCCTTTTTATGTCGTGCTTTGAAGCATGAATTTCAACTATGAATATTAATTTGTTGTCAGCTTCCATGACTCTTACTGACTTTTCAGTTGTCAGCGGGTATTTGATTACTGCTTTTAGATCGCTCATAGGAACAGCTTCTCCTTTTGCATTCTTTCAATTGCCTTCTCGCTCCATATTGTCAGTCTTCCTGCGACTGCGCCGGGAGCCAAAAGCTCTGCATTCAATGATTCAACAGGTGTAACATCAATTCCCTGCAGGTTCTTCGCGGCATTCTGCAGCTTGCACTTGCCTGAAACAACGAACAATACGCTTGACTTGTGCTTGTATTTTCTTCCTCTTGTCTTTCCTCTTCCTGCTCTTATCTTTGTCTTCTTTATTCTTGCAACTTCCAATTCCATGCCGAGCTTCAAAAGCAATGCCTCAACATCTTTTGTCTTTGCAAGTGATTCAAGCGAATCAACAATTATGATTGGAACTTTTGAGAATGTGGCTCTTAATTCAACAATTTCTTTCTTTGCTGTTGCTGCAATTGCAGACCTTATTGCAAGCCTTCTTTCCTTTACATTTACTTTCTGCTCCCAAATCTTTGATGCCTTGGGCGGGTGTGATTTTCTTCCGCCTCTTGTGCCCGGAGTGAATGCTCCGACAAAGTTAATATGAGCGCCCCTTCTGGACATGACTTTTCTCTGGATTCTTGAAATTCCTTTTCCGTAGCTGCCCCTGTAATGCCTTCTCCTTCTTGAAAGCCTTGCAGATGCCCTTTCTCCTGCTTCCTGCATTGCTCCGTAAGCCTGCCTGTTGTTTGCCTGTATAGCAAGAACAGCTCTCTTGATTACGTCAGGCCTGAATTCCTCATCAAACTGAGTAGGCAAAGTAATGTCCTTATGCTTTTTTCCATCGAGTGATAATACGTCTGCTTTCATTTTATCTCATTCCCTGCTTCGAAGCCTTGCTGATGTATGTTATTTCAGGCTGCGTCTGCTTGTATTTCTGCCACGGCCTCATTGGCTGTGAAATTATTAATGCCCTTTTCTTGACTCCTATTACAGAGCCCTTGATTAGTATGAAGTCATTCTTGACAAATCCGTATCTTGTTATTCCGCCGTCCTGGTTTACTTCCTCTGGCTTGGTTCCTATTTTGTAAATCAGCTCGTTGTATTCTGTTCTCTGGTGGAATCCCATCTTGCCGGGCTGCGCAACAGTGTACAAAACCCTGTTTGGATGCCATGAACCCAATGTTCCGACTCCCCTTACTGTCTTTTCTGATTTGTGCTGCCTTCTTTTAACGCCGTATCTCTTTACTGTTCCCTGGAATCCTTTTCCTTTTGAAACAGCGTGAATATCAACCAACTGCCCTTCCTTGAACAGGTCAGATGCTTTTATTTCCTTGTCAAGAAGTGATTTTGCATAATCTGCCTTTGCGTTCTTATCTTCGCCTCCAATGCCAATCTCTGTGACATCTGGAGTTTTCTTCCCAATGCCTGTCATCTTTGGCTGGCTGTACGCGACAACTCTTACTTCGTCAAAATCAGCTGGAACTTCATTGTTTGTCCCAATGCCTGTTTTTCTTATTAATTCCTTGTCAACTTTTGTTGA
The DNA here is from genome assembly GCA_041659245.1 of Candidatus Nanoarchaeia archaeon. GTDB lineage: Archaea > Nanobdellota > Nanobdellia > SCGC-AAA011-G17 > GW2011-AR17 > UBA9640. The sequence continues at coordinate 6,003 of JBAZYQ010000008.1, read as the reverse complement.
GAATATTTCGCCTGCGAGCTTTAATCCGTCAGTTGTGTGCTTGTAGAATCTTGCGCCCATGACTTTAATCGGGGGGCATTCAACAATTGTTACTGCTCTTGACACTTCTAAGTTTTTTGTTGGTGAATTGGAATTTTTGTCCATGACAAATGCGTGCGTCATGCCTGCCTTGTATGCTATGAAGCCTGAAAGCTTTGCTTCCTTGTGCTTTGACCAGTTTCTTACTTTAGCAAGAACTCTTGCAGCCCTCTTTCTGGGCCAGAATTGCATGCCTCCCCTGTGGGGGTGGTGCATTTGATTTGAGCCTGCCATTTTTTGTTACCTTAGTATATATAGTGTCTAACAAAGCACAGCGCACGGCGCTTCAAGAGCATCTCACGGATCATCTTTTTCAAGATGGCAGGGATATAGACTTCGCCCCTGCACTCGCCTGTTAGAAAAGCTCCTTATGAGCTTCACTTGATTAGGAAATGGATATATGGGGTTGTTTATAAAGGTTTCTATAAATAATTACTAATAATTAATTACTAAATAAAGCGAAGAATAAAGCCCATAAGGGGCGCAGCCCCTTATAATCCCTCAATTTAATAATTGGAAATTTTAAAAGAAGAGAGAGTAAATTTAATTAATTGATAGTCCATATTTTTCAATATAAGGAATAACATCAATATTAAATATTTTTAAAAAGTCAATACTCCCTTGTGAAATTGCACCCCAATTATTATCCCACGCATTTTCAAAATAGTTTTCAATATCATATATCATTAGTATATCTCTAATTATACCTAATAGATTAGTATCTTCCTTAAACTTTAATAGTGCTTCCTTAATATCTGGTTTGAAAATGATATCTAATTCAGCGAGAGTATTTAGGCCCATAACTTTTAATTCAGCAATTACCTCGTCAGCTCTATCATCCTTGGGTCCAAATATAAATTTTATTGAATTATTTCCTTGAAATTTATCTTTAAAATATTGTTTTAAGGATGTTGAATTCAAAGGTATATTTAAATTACCTTCTTGTGTTTTCTTAGAAATATCTGCGGAATAGTTATCTATCTCTTTTGAAATACTCTCAAATCCATTATCTACTAATTCTAAAGTTCCAGCAAGAAGTGAAAATTTCCTGGAAATGTCATCAGGCAATATGCCTGTAAATTTGTATCTGCGATCATGTTCAATCTCAGCCCACGCATGTTGAAGGACGGTTCTTACTTGTATCTCACATACTAATCCTTGAAAACGTTTATATTCTATCAGAGATGCCCTTGCATCTGATAATTGTACTACGAGATGTACTGACTGATATCCCATTTTGTCTGTGCCAAGCAAATGTGCCTTATTTTTACTAAGCAAGGGATTAACTTTGAAATGTGCAGTGATTACCTTTACAATTGCATCCACATCAGACTTGAGATGAGCAATTACACGAACTCCGGCTAGATCTTGAATATCTTTTGGCTTGACTGAAATAGTTTGGATTTTATTTTTAAAGCTTTCTACAGTCTTAGCACGGTCTGTTACTGCGTGGAATGTAATGCCTTGCACATCTAATATCTCTTTTAGTAAATTTGCAACTTTGTTTGCGAAAGCCTGATAAATTGGCCGTTCAGATGCATACCACTTGATTGACTCATTTATATCGTCCATTTTTCCGCATTTACTTTGTAATAGTCCTTAAAATAGTTTTTGGTACCAAGCAAAATAAATGTTTAGATAAAGCAAGAAAAAAATCAACGTCGTGGGGTTCTTAAGGGGCTTCGCCCCTTAACGGCTTTCTTTTAATTCCATCCTCAAAACATCTTCAATAATCTAATAACCTCTTCTCAATCTCTTCCTTAGTCTTCTTTTCAATTATTTCCCTGAGCCTGCATGCTTTAGTTGTTATACCCAACTGCTTTCTTCAGCTCTTCAACAGAAGGCAAATCAATCATGTATTTTGATGCAAATATCCTGTTGCTTAGCCCTCCAAGGGCGTATTTAACTTCAATAGAAGTGTTATTTCCTGACAATATAATGCCTATTGGCGCATTGTCTCCCTGCTGGTTCACGTGAGACTTAAAATAATTGAGATAAAGGTTCATCTGCCCTATGTCTGCATGGCTGCCGCTTATCTTCAAGTCTATGAGGACATAGCACCGCAGATTCTTGTTATAAAACACCAAGTCAGCATAAAACTGCTTTCTGCCTATTTCCATCCTGAACTGCCTTGCAACAAAGCTAAACCCTTTTCCCAATTCCAGCAGGAACATCTGAAGATTGATTATTATCCTGTCTTCAAGCTCTTTCTCGGAATGAGAAGAAGGCAAATCAAGAAACTCAAGCACATAAGGGTCTTTTATTATGTCTTCTGGCTTTTGAATATCCTGCCCTTTGGCACTTAATGCCATGATTTGCTTTTTGTTCCTGCTTAGTGCAAGGCGCTCATAAAGCCGCGTGTTAATCTGCCTTTCAAGCTGCCTTGTGCTCCATCTGCTGTTTATGCATTCTATAAGATAAAAATCCCTTGCCCGCTTATTTTCAACATGCAGCAGCAGCCTGTAATGAGTCCAGTTCAATTCGCCACGCAGTGCGTGGCTAATTGGGCAGGCAAGATAAAATTGCCTCATATATTTTAGGTTTGAAACAGTAAATCCTTTTCCATACCTTTTTGTTAAATCCTGCGACAGGCTTCCTATAAGGCTGCCGCCATAAATGGCCCTCTTTTTTCCCTTCTGCTCAAACTCAACTATCATTTTTCCTATTTGCCAATATGTTTGGGTTATTATTCTGTTTACAGCAGACAAGGCCTTGTGCCTTCCTTCTTCCAGCAGATGCCCTATGCCTGAAACAAGCAAGCTATAACTTTCTTTTTGCATAAGCCGGGATTATTGCTTGCCCTTCATAAACTCTTCGCCCAAAAAACATCTGTTTTTCCGGCAACCTCCGAAAAACCCAACAACTCCGCCGGAAACAGTATATAAGGCACAAAGAAAAAGCATATGTTTTTTCAACATTGCCGGAAGGGAATTTCAGAGCTCGTCGTCAAATCCGGCTTGAATAAATGCCCAATTAGAATAATGAAAGAACAGATGCCGGAGACCACTCCTTTTTCCCCAACTTGATATCACAATTTGTGATTTCAAGTTATCAAATTCCATTTTCTATGAGTTCCGCGCCTTTTGTTTAAGGTCACAAATTGTGACCTTAAAGACTCAAATCGGCCTTTGTTTGAGGTCGCAAATTGCGACCTCAAAGAATCAAATTCCTGATTTGTTAATTGAAACATAAAAGTATCCCCTTGCGGGGTTTTTAAGGGGCAGAGCCCCTTAAGGGCTTTCTACATAAACGGATTCCTTATCCTCATTTTCCCGCAGCAGTAATCAGATATTCCAACATACAAATCCACGTGCTTGTTCTTCACTCCAACAATTCCTGCAGGAAACAAGATGTCATCAAGCTCAGGGCTTCTCTTAGATAAAGACGAAGGAAAGTCACTTCTCCTTGCTATAATCCTATAGTCAGAATACTTCAAAGTATTAACATCAAACACAAAGCTCATTGCAGAATAATGCTTTCCTTTCTTGTCAGCATATGCCTCATGCCCTATCACGCCAATCTTAGAATTAGAAATTCTCAAAGCCTGGTTCACTCCGCCCCATGAATTGCTGTCAAAAAGCCCTTCAAGCAGTGAAGCAGAATACCAGTCAAGAGAAGCAAGCTCATCAAGAGAATTAATCTCCATATATCCTATTTTCCCCTTGCCATATCGCCCCTTCTGAGGCCTTGTGAAAACCCCAATCTTATCATCCAGTTCAACAAGCCTTATGTCTTTCATTCCCCATGGCCCTGAAGCTATCTTCTCCATATTATCAATAGAGCTTCCGTAATAAAAATCAGTTTTCCAGCGAAGTCCTTTCCTAAATTTCTCAACATAAACACCGGCAAGAAGCAATTTGCCATTTATCTGCATCAATGCAGGGTCCTGCAAAGCAAATGAAGAAGAATCTATCACCCACTCATCCTTGTTTTTAAAAGCAAACATTATCCTTGAATCAAGCTCAGAAGACAATGACTCAACACGCAATCCAATATACTCCTTATTATTATGCTTGAATGGAACAGTGGGATTGTATGCTGTTTTCTTATTTAATCCCTTGATGGACAATATCTGCGAATCCATAACCCTGTTCATCTAAGCCAGTTTATAAGTTTATGTTAGCAGCGCTCTTCAAAAAGCTTAATAACCTGTTTTCCCTGATAATGTATATGAAACCTAAGAGGATTTTCATCCTTGGAACTGTGGGATGCGGCAAAAGCACTTTTGCAAAAAAATTGTCTGCAATGCTTAAAATCAAGCACTATGACTTAGATGATGTTTTCTGGACAAGTAAATTTAACAAGAAAAGGACTGAAAAAGAAAGGGATAAAAAATTCAAAAGCCTGTGCGACAAGAAGGAATGGATTGTTGAGGGTGTTTACAGCACATGGATAGAATATGGCATAAAAAAAGCAGATGTTGTTGTATTGCTAAAGATACCCAGACTTATTTTGTTCTGGAGAATCACAAAAAGAGTCGTTAGAAGAGAAAAACAAAAACAATTAGGCAAGGAAAGATACAGGCAAAGCTTTAGGGATTATATAGGTTTGCTGAAAGCCGTTATGAGATATTATAGCAAAGCATCCGAAAGAGGATATTATAAGCATAAAGAATTAGTGGATAAGAATAAAGCCAAATTTGTAATATTAAAAACAAACAAAGACATAGACAATTTTTTCAAGGATATCAAGCATTCTTAATTAACTACAGCCCCAATCTCTCTCTGATTATCTTATGCCTCATGCAACCCCAGTCCTTCAAAAGCCTCTCAGGCTCTTTTGATGATGCAATTGCATAAATCTCAGGAGGAAGAAGCCTTATTAGAACGTGCCCTGCTTTGTCGCCGAATTTGTCTTCAAGATTTTTTCTTGCTTTTCTTATTGCAAGAGAAGGCATGAATTTTTTAGGCCAAAGCGCAAGCTCAGTGTATTCAGCAAATGCTTCTTCAAAGCCTTTAAATCTTAAATAAGGCACGAATTTTCTCACAGCATGTATTGCCTCGTGCTGCATTGTGCCGTATTTGCCGATGAAAGTGCCGCGGTAGAATATTACAGGAACCTTAATCTTGTCTGAATAAACAGATGAGCAATAGCCATAGGTATTAAACTTATATTTCATGTTATATACAGGCACCCAGGAATTATCAATGCTAAACAGCTGTTTCATGTTTTCAGAAACCACTGCAGGAAACTCAACGCGCTTCTTCGGCCTTTTGGCAGTTTGCTGATAAACCAAATCAAAATCATCCTTTATCTCATCCGCTTTCCTAAGGACATTATTCCCTCTGCGAATATACTCTGTTTCTGTCTCCTTCTCAAGACAGATTATGCCTGCGTAATCCAGCTTTAAGGTGTCTTCAAGCATATTGAGAGGTATAAACAGCCGCTTTATAAGGCTTCTGCCTCTTTGTTCCCATCGTGCAGCACCACAAGAGATTTCACAACCCCAAAACACTTTTATACACAGAAAGCCATTATACAGCTATGATAAAAGCAATTCTAATGGACTGCGACAACACGCTGATTGACTTCATGCACATGAAGCGATTGGCAACAGACAATGCTGCAAAAGCAATGGTAAAAGCAGGGTTAAAACTAAAATTAAAAGATGCAAAAGAGCAGTTAATGAAAACTTACATGAAAGCAGGCATTGAAAGCCAAAAGCCGTTCACAATATTCCTAAAAAACCACAGGCAATTCAATGAAAAGATATTGGCGGCAGGAATAAACGCATATAACAGCAGCAAGATAAAAAACCTGAAGCCTTACAAGGATATAATCCCCACATTAAGAAAGCTGAAGCAATACAAACTGGGAGTAATCTCAGACGCTCCAAGATTAAAATTATACCAGCGATTGGATGCAATGAAAATAACTGATTTCTTTGATGTGATAATAGGCTATGAAGACACAGGAAGAAAAAAG
>JBAZYQ010000007.1:0-31295 GCA_041659245.1 Candidatus Nanoarchaeia archaeon | reverse complement strand
CTGTTACAACTGAACCCGCCATAACAGAGGAACCTGTCGCAACAGAAACCAGCGGTGGTGGAGAAGGCGGAATAGTCACAGGTGCTTATGTTGCCATAGACTTGCTAAAAGAATTTTTAGGGAGGTAAAAAAATGAACAAACTAATATCAGTATTGCTTATTGCAATGCTTGCATTGCTTTTCCTGTTTTCTCTTGCAGGATGCGCAAGTGAAGATGGAGTTAACAAGGTAAAAAGCGATGCAGACGCTGTAAAGGCAATTGGCGAGGTTTCAACAGGCGTTGAAGATGTATCGGCAGAGCTTGACTCAATTGACCAGCAGCTCAGCTGATTTTTTTTAATTCTTTTTTTTTAATATCTTTTAATTTTTTACAGAACTGCTTTCTAATTTGTTTGCTGAATATTTGCCTTAATCGCTTTCCACGACTTGTGCAGGAAATATCCCAATACTGCAAATGTTATTACAGGAGAAACCCATGTTGGAATATGAACTCCGAATGCGTCTGCTGTCATCACAATTCCCAATGCAAGTATTGAATACATTGCCCCGTTTTTCAAATATTTGTATTTCTTCACCCTTTCAATGTTTCCCATTGTGATTTTTCTGACGCAGTATGCGCCTATGCCGTTTCCAATCAATATCAAAGGCACTGAAAGCGTAAATGCAAAAGCCCCCAATACTCCGTCAATAGAGAAGGTTGCGTCAATGACTTCAAGATAAAGAATCTTGCTTATGTCGCTCATGTTTCCCTTGCCGGTTACCATTTGCTCTTCAACTTTCTCGGCATTTTCCTTGAATCCGTGCGTTATGAAAAAAGCAGTTGAGCCGACAACAGCCCCAAAAGCCATTAACGGATTTAATTTTATAGAATACCACACAATCACTGCAAGTAATATGGATACAGATGCAAAGAACCACACTCCCTGCCTCATAAAGAATTTTTCGTGCGGAAGCCCGAAATGCTTATCCTCTAAAAATAGCCAGTGAAGGAAAAGGAATAGTAGAAATATTCCTGCGCCGCCCAATAAAATAGGCGCTGAAGCATCCATTGCCTCTGCTACTGCAGGATTTGAGCTGAATGTTGCAGTCAATGCACCCATTATTCCCAATGAAGGATTTGTTGCGTAGATAATGATTAATGGCAATAATCCCCTTACAAGGAAAACAGCAATTACCATACCCCATAATAAAAACCATTTTCTCGCCTTTTGTGAAACTTTTCCCAGGACTTCTGCATTGATTACAGCATTGTCAACGCTGTTTATTATTTCAAAAACAGTGAGCCCCAATACAATCAGAATCATTGAAAATATATCCATGCAAATTAAATGAATATTCTTATTTTTAAGGTTTTGCAGTGAAAAGAATACACGCCGGAGGCTGGCTTTCTTTCAATAATACTTATAAACAACCTCTCTTCACAATATAATATGATTTGCCTTGGAATAGAATCAACAGCGCACACATTTGGAATAGCCTTGATGAAAGACAAGAAAGAACTCTCTTTTGCTTCCGACACATTCACTACAATGGAAGGAGGCATGAACCCGCCTGTTGTTGCAAGGCATCATATGGAATTAAAGGACAAATTATTGCAAAAGGCATTGGACGATGCAAAGATTTCATTGGAGGATATTGACTTAATCTCCTTTTCAAAAGGCCCCGGCTTGGCGCCTTGCCTGCACGTTGGAAAGAATTTTGCAATTGAATTAGCAAAAAAAATAAAATCTCCTTTAATCGGCGTCAATCACATCTGCGCTCATCTTGAAATCGGAAGAATGATTACAGGAACAAAAGATCCTGTTTTTGTTTTTGTTTCAGGAGCAAATACCCAGATAATTGCGCATGAAGGCGGAAAATACAGGGTGTTTGGCGAAACATTGAGCATTGGGCTTGGAAATGCGCTGGACAAGTTCGGAAGAATTGTCGGCTTGGGCTTTCCTGCAGGACCAAAAATAGAACAAATGGCAAAGTCAGGAAAACTAATTGAGTTGCCTTATATTGTAAAAGGAATGGATGTTGATTTCGCAGGCATAATAACAAAGGCAGAACTGCTTTATAAGAAAGGTGCAAAGATTGAGGACTTGTGCTTTTCTCTTCAGGAAACCTGCTTTGCAATGCTTGCTGAAGTCACTGAAAGAGCTGTTGCGCACTGCGACAAGAAAGAAGTTATTCTCATAGGTGGAGTTGCAGCAAACAAGAGATTCTGCGAAATGCTTGATACAATGTGCAAGGACAGGGACTGCAAATTTTATCCTGTTCCCTTGAAATACTGCGGAGACAATCCTGTTATGATTGCGTGGCAGGGCCTTATGGAGTACAATTTTAACAAGAGGGAAGAGAATCTGGAGACAGTTGAAATCAATCCAAGATGGCGCATAGATGAGCTTGAAGCAGGCTGGTTTTAGATGTTAATCAGGTATTTTGCCGATTATATGCTGATTTCGTATTGTCGGATTTATTTGTAAAAAAACCGAAACATTTATAAATAAGAGCATATCTCCAATAGGAAATGGCAATAATATTTCTCTCAGTCGGCACTATGCATACACATTTCGCCCTCTGAAAGAAATATTAAAATAGGCCCTGGTAGTGTAGCCCGGTCTATCATGCGGCCCTGTCGAGGCTTAAAGGTCACGGTAAGGCCGCGACCCGAGTTCAAATCTCGGCCAGGGCGTAGCAACGCAATGGGCGATGAGGGATAAAATCCCTATATCGTCAGGGCGTATAGCGGACCGGTAGCGCAGCCTGGTAGCGCACCTGAGAATAACTCGGTGTAACTTTTACCAGGCGATGGAAGATATCAGGTGGTCGCGGGTTCGAATCCCGTCCGGTCCATCGAAATGGGCGGGCGGGTAGAGACAAAGTCTCTCAACCCGTCCGGTCCAGTAGAACTGGAACGGGTGGTGCATCATGCAAATGATGCGAACCGTCCGGTCCATCAAGCAAAGAAGGAAACAAAGAATGGCTGAAAAATTCGATATCCAGGAACACAAGCTTATCCCTAAGCACACGAAACTTGGAGAGGAAGAAATCCTTAAACTTCTTGAGCAGTACAATATTTCCTTGAAACAGCTTCCAAAGATTCTAAAAACAGACCCGGCATTAAAAGCACTTGATGCAAAGCCCGGCGACGTGATAAAAATTGAAAGAGAAAGTCCCACAGTCGGGAAGGTAAACTTTTACAGGGTGGTTATCAATGCCTAGCACGGATTCAAATTTTCTTATAAGAAAATATTTTGAAGAGCATGCTCTCACAGATTTCAACAGGAAGTCATTCAATCATTTTGTTGAAGTTGAAATTCCAAAAATAATAAAAGAAGTCGGCGATATTGTTCCCACTGTAATTCCTGCTGATGTAAATGATTTCAGGATAAGATTTGACAACATCAGGATAGAAAAGCCGAAGATTCAGGAAGCAGACGGCTCAAGAAAAGATGTTTATCCAATGGAAGCAAGATTAAGGCAGCTTACATATTCAGCGCCAATGCATCTTGATGTCACAGTTCATATTGACGGCGTGCAGAGAGAGGCATTCTCAACGCCAATCGGAAAAATGCCTGTAATGCTGAGATCAAAATTCTGCAATCTTACAGGGCTTAACAGGGACGAATTAATCAAGAGAGGAGAAGACCCTGACGACCCGGGCGGATATTTCATACTTAACGGAAATGAAAGAGCATTGATTACAGTTGAAGACCTGGTTCCAAACAAACTATTTGTTCAGGAAAGTTCAGGCCCAAGCAAATTCACTGCAAAATTATTCTCGCACAAGGATTCATACAACATTCCACATGTAATTGAGCAGATGAGGGATGGAATCATATACATTTCATTCACCAGATTCAAGAGAGTCCCGATTATGTATGTGATAAAATCACTTGGCTTGGTAAAAGACCAGGACATAATGGAGCTTATCTGCGATGAAAAGATGTACGATGAGGTTTACATTAACCTGCATGATATAACAGATGTAAGAACATCCGAGGATGCATTGAATGTTTTGGCTTCAAAAGGCGGAATAGCTGTCCAGCCAAAGGAAAGCAAGTCAGACAAGGCTCTTGAGCAGTTAGACCAGTTTTTATTGCCTCACATCGGCATAACACCAAAAGAAAGGGCATTGAAAGCATACAACCTCTGCAAAATCATAAAGAAGTTCCTCCAGATTTCAAAGGATGGCGTTGTTCCTGCTGACAAGGACCACTACAAGAACAAGAAATTAAAATTGTCAGGCGATTTGATGGCAGAGCTCATGAGAGTAAACATGAAAGTTCTTGTCAATGACATATTATACAACTTCCAGAGATTAGTCAAGAGAGGAAAGTTCCAGTCAGTAAAGACAATCATAAGGGACAAGCTCCTGACTTCAAGAATAAAGAGCGCCATGGCAACAGGCACATGGGTTGGCGGAAGAAAAGGCATAAGCCAGAACCTTGACAGGATAAACTTCATTGCAACAAAATCACACTTGACAAGGGTTGTTTCATTATTGTCAGCAACTCAGGAAAACTTCGAGGCAAGAGAATTGCATTGCACTCATTGGGGCAGGCTGTGCCCGATAGAAACACCGGAAGGTACTCCTATTGGTTTAAGAAAGAACATGGCCATGCTTTGCGAGATTACACAAGAGGAGGTTCAGGAAGACAAGCTCAAGAAATCACTTGAAGCATTGGGCCTGAAGAAGTGCGCATAATGGTAGACGTATATGTTGATGAAAAGTTCGTAGGAACTGTGGACAATGCAAAGGAATTTGTAAAGGCAATCAAGGCAGACAGGAGAGCAAGCAAATTATCTTTTGCAGTCAATGTAGCCTATGATCCTGATTTCAATGAAGTTGTAATAAACACAATCACAGGAAGGGCAAGAAGGCCTTTGATTATTGTTGAAAACGGAGTTCCAAAGCTCACTGAAGAGCATTTGAAAAAATTAAAGTCAGGCGAATTGACATGGGACGGGCTTGTAAAGGAAGGAGTCATTGAATATCTTGACGCAGGCGAGGAAGAGGAAGCCTATGTTGCATTGAATGACAAGTATCTTACAAAAGAGCACACTCACTTGGAAATAAGCCCCATTACAATATTAGGCATGATTACATCTCTGGTTCCTTATGCAAACTTTGGCCAGTCTTCAAGACTTAACAGGGGTTCAAAAACCCAGAAACAGAGCCTTGGAATGTATGCGTCAAACTTCCTGCTAAGGGTTGACACTGATGTAAGCGTATTGCATTATCCGCAGAGGCCGCTTGTGCAGTCATTTGTACATGATGTTTCAAACTTTAACAAGCACCCTTCAGGAAACAATGTCACAATTGCAGTCATGGCGCTTGACGGCTATAACATGGAAGACGCGATCATACTTAACAAGGGTTCAATTGACAGGGGGCTTGCAAGGTCAAGCTATTACAGGCCTTATGTTGTTGAGGAATTAAGATACCAGGGCGGACTTGTTGATGAAATAGGAGTTCCTGACAAGGAAGTCAAGGGCTACAAGACAGAGGCAGACTACCGCTTTTTGGAAGACGATGGAATTGTTTATCCTGAATCAAAGCTGCGCGAGAATGATGTTGTAATCGGAAAGACTTCGCCTCCAAGATTCCTTGGAGAATTGGAAGATTTCAGCATTGCGGCAAACATGAGAAGGGAAAGCTCATTGACTGTAAAGCCCGGCGAGCACGGAACAGTTGACATGATATTCATTACAGAGAATGAAGAGGGAAACAAGCTTATCCAGGTAAGATTAAGGGATTTGAGAATCCCGGAAATTGGAGATAAGTTTGCATCAAGGCACGGTCAGAAAGGAGTTATAGGAAGAATCATACCACAGGCAGACATGCCGTTCACAGCATCAGGAGTAATGCCTGACTTGATATTCTCGCCTCACTCACTGCCTTCAAGAATGACAATATCGCATCTTATTGAAATTATAGGCGGTAAAGTGGGAGCATTGTCTGGAAGATATATTGACGGAAGCACATTCGCTGCAGAAAGCGAAGCTGACTTAAGGTCAACTTTAATGGAAATGGGTTTCAGGGAAAACGGAACTGAAAAGATGTACAACGGAATCACAGGCGAAGAATTCACAGCCCAGATATTTGTTGGCAGCATGTATTACATGAAATTAAAGCACATGGTTGCAAACAAGCTGCACGCAAGGGCATCAGGAAGAATCCAGCTTTTGACAAGGCAGCCAATTGAAGGAAGAAGCAAGGGCGGCGGTTTAAGATTGGGTGAAATGGAAAAAGACTGCTTTGTAGCGCACGGTGCATCCCTCCTGCTTAAGGAAAGGTTTGATTCAGACAGGACAGTTGTTTATGTCTGCGAAAACTGCGGCATGCTGGCTGTATATGATTCAATGAAAGGCAAGGCATCCTGCACAAAGTGCGGCGCCAATGCAGAAGTTTCAAGCGTTGAGCTGAGCTATGCATTCAAATTGTTATTGGACGAGCTTAGGGCGATAGGAATCTATCCGCAAATCAAGCTCAAGAGTAAATACTGAGGTAAACAATGTACGTATCATACAAAAAAATTGAAAAAATAACATTCGGAATGCTTTCGCCTAAGATGATAAAGAAAATGGCGACTGCAAAGATAGTAACTCCCGAACTTTATGACAGGGAAGGCTATCCTGTTGACGGAGGCTTGATGGACATCAGGCTTGGAGTCATTGATCCCGGCTTAAGGTGCAAGACCTGCGCAGGAAAGCTAAAGGAATGCCACGGGCACTTCGGCTACATAGAAATGGCAAGGCCCATAGTGCACATTAATTATGCAAAAATAATATTCAACGCAATTCAATGCACATGCAAGGAATGCGGAAAAGTTATGATACCTGAAGAAGAAAGGCAGAACCTGCTTGCAAAGATTGAAAAATACCTGCAGAAAGGCAATGTTGACAACTTCAGAAAAATTGGAAAGCTTGTAAGGGTAATGGCAAGGTCGCAGAGAAAATGCCCCCACTGCAAGGCAAAGCAGATTACAATAAAAATTGAAAAGCCAACAACATTCTTTGAGGACACAAAGAGATTAAATCCCATTGAATTAAGGGCAAGGCTTGAAAAGATAAGCGATGAAGACTGCCTGCTTCTTGGATTAAGGCCTGAATTTTCAAGGCCTGAATGGATGATACTTACTGTTTTAGGAATTCCTCCGGTTACAATGAGGCCAAGCATTACTTTGGAAACAGGCGAAAGAGCTGAAGATGACTTGACACACAAGCTCAGCGACATTGTAAGAATCAACCAGAGATTGTTTGAAAACATCAATGCAGGAGCTCCTGAAATTATCATAGAGGACTTGTGGGACTTATTGCAGTACCACGTCACAACATATTTTGACAATGAAGTAACCCAGGTTCCGCCTGCAAGGCACAGAAGCGGACAGCCTTTGAAAACACTCAGCGAAAGAATAAAAAGCAAAGAGGGAAGATTCAGGCACAACCTGGCTGGTAAGAGGGTTAACTTTGCAGCGCGTACTGTTATTTCTCCTGATCCTAAAATCGGATTGAATGAAGTTGGAATTCCAAAAGAAATTGCAATGGAGTTAACAATTCCTGAAGCAGTCACAGAATGGAATATCGAATGGCTCAAGGACTTTGTAAAGAGAGGGCCAAAACAATATCCCGGCGCTAATTACGTTGTAATGGAAGACGGAAAGAGAAAGAAAATAAGCGATGAAACTCAGGAACAGATTCTCGGCGAGCTTGTCCTGGGACAGGTTGTTGAGAGGCATATTCTTGACGGTGATGTTGCCATCTTTAACAGGCAGCCTTCATTGCACAGAATGTCAATCATGTGCCATAAGATGAGAGTATTGCCAGGAAAGTCATTCCGTTTGAATCCAGCAGTATGCGCGCCTTATAACGCTGACTTTGACGGCGATGAAATGAACCTGCACGTTCCTCAGACCCAGGAAGCAATGGCAGAAGCTGAAATGCTGATGGAAGTTGAGACTCAGATTATGAGCCCAAAGAACGGATTAAACATTATCGGCTGCATTGAAGATGCAGTTACAGGAAACTACCTGCTTACAAAAATCGGAGAAATGCCAAAGGATGAGGCAGTCATGCTGCTCATAAGCATAGGCATTGACAACTCCGAGAAATTCAAGAAGTTCAAGGCAACAGTGACTGGAAAGGAAATATTCAGCGCATTACTGCCCAAGGACTTTAACTTTATCGGCTTTTCAAAGAACTGCAAAAAGCACAAGGTATGCGAAGGCAAGAAATGCGAGACAGACTCATTCATTGTAATAAAGGATGGAACGCTTGTTTCAGGCATCATTGACAGCAACACAATTGGTGAGGGAAACGGCACTTTACTGAGAGATATTCACAGAATCTATGATGAGCAAACCACAGTTGACTTGTTTGGAAAGATATTCAGATTAGGCATTGCATACTTAAACAAGTGCGGATTGACAATAAAGACATCAGACGCAGATATTCCTGTTGAAATACAGGGAAGGGTAAAAGAGATTCTGGAAACAGCCGAGACTGATGTTGACAAGCTTATTGCTGACTTCAAGGGAGACAAGCTTAAGGCAGGAATAGGCAGCAGCAGCGTAAAGGACACTCTTGAAAGAATGATACTGCAGAGGCTGAACGAAGCAAGAAACGAGATTGGAAAATTGATTGCAAAGAGCGCTTCTCCAGGCAACTCTTCATTAATCATGTCACAGTCAGGTTCAAAAGGAAATATCCTTAACTTAGCCCAGACAGCTGCCTTGGTAGGACAGCAGGCTTTGAGAGGAAAAAGAATTAACAAGGGTTACAGGAACAGGACATTGTCAATTTTCAAGCAGAACGACTTAAGCCCTGCAGCCCACGGTTTCGTAAGGCACAGCTATAAGAAGGGACTGAATCCATTTGAGTTTTTCTTCCACGCAATGACAGGAAGGGACTCGCTCATGGACACTGCCTTGAGAACTCCAAAATCAGGTTATCTCTACAGAAGGCTGGCAAACGCAATGCAGGATTTGAAGATAGAGTATGATTACACTGTAAGGGATGCAAACAATTCAATCATGCAGTTCACTTACGGAGATGACGGGCTTGATGTTTCAAAGAGTGACGGCGGAACAATCGATGTCAAGAAAATAATCAATGAAGTTGAGGGGTCTGACTAAAAATGGCAGTTGACGAAGCATTAATGAAGGAATTCAAGACAAGGATCCCGGAGCCTATGATGAAGATTTTCAAGGCTTATGCAGACGAAGTCGGCTTGTCAAAGGCAAACCAGAAAAAAGCCCTTGAAAAAGTTGAGAAAAAGTTCATGGCTTCAAAGATTCATCCTGGCGAGGCAATAGGCATTGTCACTGCAGAATCATTCGGAGAGCCAGGAACTCAGATGACATTAAGAACATTCCACTTTGCCGGAGTTGCAGAAGCAAACATCACACTTGGTTTGCCCAGGCTGATTGAAATATTCGATGCAAGAAAAGACATAAGCACTCCAATCATGGAAATATTCTTGAAAAAGCAGCCAAAGGATGAGAGAGAGCTTGAAAAGATAATCGCTTCAATCAAGGAAATAAAATTCTCAGAAGTTATAGACTCAATCAACATAAACATCGCAAAGATGCAGATAGAGGTTCTTTTGAACAAGAAGAGAATGAAAGACCTTGAAGTGTCCTATGACTCACTGGTTAAAGGACTGAGAATTGCATTAAAGGCAGTCGACATTGTGGAGAAAGATGACTTATTGATCATGAAGCCCAAGGTTAAGGAGCTTACTTTGCCAAGCATTTACGCAATAAAGGAAAGGGTAAAGGAAGCGCACATCAAGGGCATTGAGGGAATAAAGCAGGTTCTGCCTGTCAAGAGAAATGAGGAAGTCATGCTGTTGTCAGCAGGAACAAACTTAAAGAGAGTTCTTGAGATTGATGCTGTTGATCCCACAAGGACTGTTTCAAATGATATTTTTGAGACAGCAAAAGTTCTGGGCATAGAAGCTGCAAGAAATGCAATAATCAAGGAAATCTCAAGAGTTCTGCACGATCAGGGGCTTGAGATTGACGACAGGCACATCATGTTCGTGTCTGATTTAATGACAACAACAGGAACAATAAAGGGAGTCACAAGAAGCGGAATCACAGGCGAGAAAGAAAGCGTTCTTGCAAGAGCTTCATTTGAAACACCAATCGTGCATTTGATAAACGCCAGCATGGTTGGCGAAGTTGACAAACTTAATTCAGTTGTTGAAAACGTACTGATTAACCAGCCTATTCCTTTGGGAACAGGATTGCCAGGGCTTGTTACAAAGATGAAGGAGGATGAGATTAATGAGCAATGAACTTAAGGATGTATTAAGGGAAAAAAACGTAGTATTTGGCACAAATGAAACCATTGACGGATTAAAACACGGAAAAGTCAAAAAAGTTCTATTAGCTTCCAACTGCCCAAAATCAGTAAGGGAAACTGTAGC
Organism: Candidatus Nanoarchaeia archaeon; assembly: GCA_041659245.1. GTDB lineage: Archaea > Nanobdellota > Nanobdellia > SCGC-AAA011-G17 > GW2011-AR17 > UBA9640. Next base: position 20,875 of record JBAZYQ010000007.1, on the reverse strand, counting down.
GCATTACGCAAAGATTGCAAATGCAGTTGTTGTTGAACTTGATATTCCTGACAAGGAAATCGGGCTTTTGTCAAGAAAGCCGTTTAGTATTTCTGTTTTGAGTTGTTAAAATATGGTCTGCGAACGAAGTGAGTGGACCCTTGAACGAAGCGGAGCGAAGTGAAAATGGTCAGTTTCGACATGAAGACAATAGGATTCATTAACATATTTGAGAATCTGACTCACGCAGGCGTCAAGGACTGCTTTGCAGAGGGGGATTCTCTTGTGTTTATTATTGACCAGGGCCAGATGGGGCTTGCTATTGGAAAAGGCGGCGTGAATATCAAGAATGCCTGCTCTGTTTTCAAGAAAGACATCAAGGCATATGAGTTTAATCCTGAGCCTGTTGAATTTGTAAAAAATCTTCTTTATCCAATCAAGCCAAAAGCTGTTGAAAGGAAGGACAATCTTGTTGTTATAAAAACAGCAGACAGTGTTGAGAAAGGCAAGGTTTTTGGAAGGGAAAAGACAAACCTGAAGAGAATACAGGAAATTGTCTCGAAGTATTTTGAAGTTGAGATTAAGGTGGAGTAGAAAGCCCCTAATAATCCTATTAAAATTCAGGCTCTTTGTTCTTTAGAAGGCATTTAATAACATCTTTTTCCGTTGTTTTCTTTAATTTATTCTGGAATTCCTGCAGGGATTTAATGACGCAGTCTGCGAATTTCTTTTTTACTTCGCCGCTTAAAATCTTTCCTTCCCTAAAATCCTGTTTCAGTTTTTCAGATTCGTTTTTGCTTAGAAAGAATTTTTCAAGATAGAATATTGAAACATCAACATCGGGATTGCCCCCCAATTTTCTGTGCTCTTCAACAGTGGGCTGCCCTCCGCTGAAAGCCATGTTAATCTTCTTTCTTATTGTTTTTTCATCATCCCTTAGGAAAACGGCATTATTCTTGCTTTTTGACATCTTTTCCCCGTCAAGCCCGGGAAAGAATTTTACATGCAATATGGACGGCTTTTCATACCCTTTTCTGGAGGCAATATCCCTGCATATCCTTATATGGGTGTCTTCATCAGGCCCGATTGGGACAAGAACGTATTTTATTCCCTTCAGTTCCTGCGGAAGGATAATGTGGGCTGATTGCACAGCCGGGTAAAAAAATAGCCCCGGATTATTTTCCATCTGGTAGCCATAGCTTGCCTTTATTTCAGACATTGTGACATGCCTTGAAAGCTTTATTGCGAGATTGTAGATGTTTGTATAAATCTGGTCTATTATGAAATATGTTTTCTTTGGGTCAAATCCGTATGCAAGCATTTCCCTTGCAAGCTCTATTGAATTTTTCAGGCCTTCTTCCTGGGTCTGCACTTTTCCAGCAACATAGCTTTCGTCATCTGATATAGGAATATAAACCGGAATGCCGTATTCTTTTTGAAAGTAAAGGTTTGTGTCAAAAACCACTTTATGCCCGAGATGAAGGGTTCCTGAGGCATTTACGCCGGATACAATAGCGCATTTTTCGCCTTTTTTTAATGCCTGCATGAACCTGTCAAAGTCCCTGTGCGAATAGATAAGCCCTTTTTGAAACGTGTAAAATTCAGGCATTTCCTTTAAGTCAGACATAGCTTGCGCTCCGAATTTCTCAACCAAATCCTTGTTTTCCTTTGGCACTTCATTAAGGCTCATTGTAATCAATTACAGCAATTAGCTATTTATAAATTCTTCCTTAAAGCGTTAAGGTTAAATAGTCTTGATATTTACTTATTTTCGCTATGGGGATGTAGTATAATCCGGCAGTACAGCCGGCTCCAGACACTGGAGCTCTGAGCTTCGGCAATGAAGAAAAAAGGCTAAACAGCAGGAAGACACCGGCTGATCAGGGTTCAAATCCCTGCATCCCCATATAATATTTATAAAAGATTAAAATCAATATATTGATAAGCAAACAAATTGGATGTGGGGTTAGGAACGAAGTGACTATACCCTGCATCCCCATTTTTAATTCTTAATTTTCAATCAAATTAATTTAAATAATAATTGTCAATCTTTGGGATGTGGGGCCTGGAGCGAAGCGACAACGCCCTGCATCCCCATTAGTTTTTGCCTCTTTTGGCTTTGAGTCATTGAATTTTAGCGATAAAAATGAGTTGATTATTGGATTAAACAGCCTATCAAAACAGAAATAAACGAGTTAATTGATTTTTTTTATCTTAAATTTACGGCTTTCGCAAAAACACTCTACGCCTTTTGGTATCTTTTCGCTGTTCATACTATATCTTGCACCACAGCCACAACATCTTGCTTCATACTTTTTTCTTTTTGTCATAACCTTTAATTCTTCTGTAGGAAATGAAATTTCTTTTTGTAAATATCCTTTTTTCTCAAGAAGATATCTGACAATAGAACTAAAAATGAGAATTCCTATAAACCACATCAAGAAATAGGCTCTTGGAGTCTTATAAATTTCAAGGGTAAATAGAGTTAAGGCTATAATACATATAAAAAATAAATCAAATATAGTTTCCTTAATCCAATTTAATTTCCAGTTCATACTATTAGGAAATTTAGTAAATATATAATCTTATCTCCTTTGCATATTAGGCTGATACTATAAAAATGGCGGTCAGCCCGCCGAGCTTGTAATAACCTTTCAGCTTAGGAATCCTATTCCTCCGCAAACTGCTAAATATACTGCCAGCGTTATTAACAGCCTATTATGCAATTTCCAGAGGAAATCTGTTGATTTCATATTTTGAATTATATTTTTTCTCTTTAAATACTTGCTTATTCTTATAGACACAGTGGATATCTTCAGTATTCCCATTAGTTTTATAAACCTCCTCCAATTCCCATTCTCCATGGCACCACTAGGATTTTCAACAGGATGCATGTTCAAGAGCAGCTTGACGCTTGATAATATAATCTCATTTTATTCTCACATAGGCGCTGATGCGCTGGAAATCAATTTTGCAACTATTAAGGAACTGAAGGATTTTAAGTATGATAATGGCTTGCTGGAAACAATAAGGGGCTTTTCCTACGTCAGCATTCACGCGCCTTTCAAAGGAATAAGATATGGTGACAATGACTTTTCAAGGCATACTATAAATAAGCTGCAGGAGCTTTGCAAGGAGCTTCCTGTGAGGGGTGTTGTAATTCATCCTGATACTGTTGATGATTTTAATGCGCTGGAATATCTTGGGATTCCTATTTTGATAGAAAATATGGACAAGAGAAAAACAAGGGGAATAAGGGCTTCGGAGTTTACCGCCTATTCAATGCTTTACAATTTCGGCTATGTGCTTGACTTGAAGCACGTATATGAGCATGATCCTACAATGAATCTTGCGTTTGGGCTTTCACAGGCAATGGGAGACAGGCTTATGGAATATCATATCAGCGGACAGGACGGCACTTCAAACCACGTCTTATTGCATAATTCAGCCAATTGGAGGGATATAATTTTTAACATTCCTTACACCAATGACAAGCCATTAATCATCGAGTCTGTTTTTGAAGAGCCGAATGAGTTCACTGCAAAAAAAGAGCTTGAGTTCGTGAAAGAAGGATTAGCTTGGCTTCAAACCCATTGATAAGATTTAGCACGTTATTTTCCTCCCATTCTCAGAAACGTTTATATATCCCCAATCCAAAGCTAATCTTATGACAAAGGAAGAGCTTTCAGACATATTATTGAAGAGCGTTGATGATTCTGTGAATGTCGCGCTTGAAAAAAGAGGCTACAAGCCTCACTTTGCAATGGATTCTGACATGGCTTTTGAGTATAATGTAATGCTTACAAATTATCTGCGCTCAAAATCAAAAGATGATTTTTCAAACAGGCTTTTCTACAAGGAAGTTCACAAGTATCTTACTAACATGTCAAGGCTTCCTGATGCAAAGCCGGCAAGAAAGCAGGAAGATGACAATGATGATAGCGGCTATGATATGAATGACGGCCCTAAAATAAAACCGGTTAATATTGAATCCATTGTCAGCAAGGCAAAGAATATAGGTACTGCTGGAATAATAGTATCAGCTGCAGGAGCTGCTTACAGCATAATAAAGCCCGCTGTTCTTGCATCTGCACTTGGGCTTGGCGCTGTTTCAGCAGGCATTCTTGCGATTGGAATCTATCTTGCATATGCTGCAAGAAAAAAAGAGGGCACTGTTGAAGACAAGTCAATAGGCAATAAGAAAGAAATGAGAAAAGCATATGCAGTATTACAAGAGGCATATCCTCTGTTAGAAAAAACAGAGTTTAAGGCTTGGGGCGAAGTGTTGAAAAGCAGCAGGGAATTACTCACTGAAAAGCTCAAGCCTGTGTGGGCAAATCAATAAATATCATTTTAAGATAGCAACGTTTATATACCTCCAGCCTATCCCTACCATTAGGGGGCGTTAACATGGAAACCAAAGAACTTTCAGATATCATTCTTAACTGCGTTAAAGGTCATGCAAATAGAGTTGCAGGCGAAGATTACATGAGGACATTGGACAATTACTATAACTTGGCTCCTGATGCGCCCTCTTCCAGAAAAACAACTTATTTGCGCAACATACAGGATACTCTTGTTTCATTGCATGATATTCAGGTTGAAGGCATTCTAAACACGAGGTTCGTTAACGTGGTTAATTACAGCCAAAAAGTTTTAGCAATAGGCTCTTTATTGACACTTGCAATACCTATAAACGCATATCTGGGTGTATTGGGTTTGAGCTGCCTGGCACCATTTATAGGGATTACAATCGCGAAATTCAGGACTAAAAAGCAGACATGTCTTAAGGATCTGCAGACAGTTGCAGATGGGCTTACTCCTGTCAGGGATGAATTGAAAAAAGTTGAGCTTAAAGACCTAGATTATGTCTTGCAGCAAAATAAAGTAGAAATTATGCCCTATCTCCAGAAAGCTATTTAAACTCTCTGTTCATAACTGCCTTTATGGGGTATGTGCCTTTTTCAACGGAAAATGCTGATTATGTTCTTGTATATGCTGCTCATTTCAGCGATACTGATGATGATATTTTCAATGATGAAAAGATAAAATCCCTGGATGCAATTGTTATTGAGAACTCCGGTTGGCCTCCTGAAACAATGAGCTGCTCATATAATGGTGTTAGCTTTCTTCCTCCAGCATATAAAACAATAATCACGCAGTCGCACAAGCAGAGCAAATTTATTTATCTTGTTGATGCGTGCCCTTCAGTTCTTGGGCGCGCGGCAAGTTATGCATTGATGGGCGTGCCTTTGGTTTGCGGCGCGTATTCTGTTGCAGAGGCAAGAAAAGACATAAGAAATGCCTGTGAGCACGAAAAGACAGACAGAAGGCAGTTTCTTAAAGGTCTTGGCAAGGGTTTGTTTGGAATGTGGCTTTTAAACGGATATTCAGGGCTTCTTTTTGGCACACTTTCAGAAGGTGAAACTTCCAATGTTATTGAATCAGCGGCAGCTTCTGTGCACAGGATTCCTCCAAGCCCGCTTCTTGAGGCAAGGAACTGTGCTGCAGCAAGAAAAATAGAGGAATTTGTTGCTCCATTGCTTAAGGGCTACAAGGAAAAAAAGCCAAAGATTGCAATTGTTTTTGGAGGCGGGCATTCAGGAATGAAAGAGTGCCTTCAGGGGAAAGAATGGAGGGATTCAGTGCTTTATGCTTACAAGCAGGTTAATTATCTTGGGCTTGATATTTATACTTTGCCTGATGTTTGGGAAATGTGGCCTTCATATTTAAATTCTGGGGATTATCAGTTGTTTGATCAGAACTGGTGCTCCCAGTATTACAATAGCAAGCTGTTCTGAGACAGTTAAGCTTTTATATTCCTTTTTGGTTCTCTATAGCTTATGAAACCGGTTAAAACAAGGCAGGAGCTCATTGGAGCTTTTATTGGCTTTTTTAAATCAAAAGAACACAAGGAAGTTCCTAATTCGCCTTTAATACCTCAGAATGACCCGACTGTCTTATTTACAACAGCCGGCATGCATCCATTGGTTCCTTACTTATTGGGGCAAGCACATCCCTTGGGAAAAAGATTGTGCAATGTGCAGAAATGCATAAGAACTACTGATATTGACGCAGTTGGAGACAAGTTCCATCTTACATTCTTTGAAATGCTCGGCAACTGGAGCCTTGGTTCATATTTTAAAAATGAATCCATTGAATACTCATTTGAATTCCTGACAAAAACATTGGGAATTCCATTGGATATGCTTTCATTTACCTGCTTCAAGGGCGACAAGGATGCGCCTGTTGACAAGGAAGCAGCTGAGAAATGGAAAAAGCTTGGAGTTAAAGAAGACAGGATTGCATTCCTTCCAAAAGAGGACAACTGGTGGGGGCCTGCAGGCAAGACAGGGCCTTGCGGACCTGACACTGAAATATTTTTTTGGGTTGGAACAGGAAAAGCGCACGGCAATCCTGGAGTAAATCCCAGAGAATGGGCTGAAATCTGGAACAATGTGTTTATGCAGTATGACAAGCAGGAGAATGGAAGCTTCCAGGAATTAAAGCAAAAGAACATTGACACAGGCATGGGTGTTGAAAGGACTCTTGCCATCTTAAACAAATGTAATTCAGTTTATGAAACAGATTCATTATTTCCATTGATAAGAAAAGCAGAAGAGCTTTCAAACAAGAAATATAACGAAGAGACAGGCAAGAGCATGCGCATTATCGCTGACCACATAAGGTCATCTGTTGTTTTATTGGCTGAGCTTGTTGCCCCTTCAAATGTTGAGCAGGGATATGTATTGAGAAGACTGATTAGAAGGGCAGTAAGGCATGGAAGAACTCTGGAAATTGCAGGAAACTTTACGCATATAATTGCAGAAGAAGTCTTTAAGATTTATCCTGATTACAGCCATATGCAGAAAAACAAGGAATTCATATTAAAAGAATTAAAAGCAGAGGAAGAAAGATTCTCAGAAGTCCTTGAAAAAGGAATAAGGTACTTTGACAGATTAAAGGAAACAATAAACGGAAAAGTCATTGACGGCAAGACAGCTTTCCTTATGTACCAAAGCTGCGGGTTTCCGATTGAAATGACTCAGGAGCTTGCAAAAGAAAATGGCTTTGAAGTTGACATTCTTGGATTTGAGCAGGAGCAGGCAATGCACCAGGAATTAAGCAGGACTGCGACAGAGGGAAAATTCAAGTCAGGGCTTGCTGACAATTCAGAGGCAACAACAAAACTGCACACTGCAACACATCTTTTGGATTCTGCATTAAGGCAGGTTCTTGGCTCTCATGTTGAGCAGAGGGGAAGCAATATTACTGCAGAGAGATTGAGGTTTGACTTTTCGCACGATGAAAAAATGACTCCTGAGCAGATAAAGGAAGTTGAAAAGATTGTAAATGATAATATCAAGAAACAGCTTGATGTCAAAAGAGAGGAAATGACTGTTGACGATGCAAAGAAATTAGGGGCAATAGGAGTTTTTGAGCACAAGTACGGTGAAAAGGTTTCTGTTTATGCCATCTGCGATCCAAAGAATGTTTACAGCAGGGAAATCTGCGCAGGCCCGCATGTGCAGAATACAAAAGAATTGGGGAAATTCAAAATCCAGAAAGAAGAAGCTTCTTCAAAAGGCGTGAGAAGAATCAAGGCTGTGCTGGAAGCGTAGAAACCTTTTTCCGGAATGTTGATAAATTTTTCAGAATTATGCCTCGTTTTTACAAACAAAGCAGAGAATTTTCATAAAAATAATCTGCTGCCTATTTTTTAGGTATTATCTTTTTAAACTGTAACTGCATCCTTTTTGGGCATGAAAGAGGATTGCCACGTTGATTTGAGTATTAAATTTTGGAAAAAAAGCACTACCGGAATAGCGTGCCTCTGGATGCAAAGCGGAGAGCACACAGGATGTGCGCTTAGTTCACACCTTAAAAAAAGCATAGTAAGGCATTTAATGAAAGGGGGCACAGGGGAGGAAAGGGCTAAATTATACTCTATTTGCATCTATTACCTGATAAATGACAGGCTTCAGAGTATAGGAAAGCTAATTGTATGTAACGATGAAAATTTCTATTTTGTACGGAAATATCTAATAAGCATGATAGGCAAATGCCCGTTTCCAATAATTAGTATAATTGAATATAGGAAAGAACTTGGAAGATGCATAAAGTCCCCGGCAGATAATTTTGCAGCGCACTATGCAAAGAGAGGGCTTAGCGAAACAAAGCAGGGCATAGGCATAAAGTTGAATCTTGTAAAGATAACTTTCAGCAAGGTAAGTGAAAAGTGGAATGAATTAAAAGCGTAAGTGAGTAATGGCCTTTCCAACCATTAACACGCCCCAAGGCGCTGGTTAACCTGCATACACAGGCTTTTTACGGAGCCGGCTCACTTACAAAGATAAAACAAGCTTGCTACTATAAAAATCTTTCCTTTTCGCATTGTCAGTATCTTTCAAGTCTCTTCTGCCACTCTTTCACTATGTCAAATCCGCCCTGCCAGAATCTTTTTGAGCGCATGTCAACTCCAATCTCCTTAAGCACCTTGTCAGGGCTCTCTGAGCCGCCATATGCAAGCACTTTCTCAATTGCAGGAATAAATGCGCTTCCCTCTTTCTTATATCTTGCAAACAAAGACATAGATAATAATTCACCAAAATTATATGCATAGCAGTAGAAGGGGCTTTCAAAGATGTGCGATATTCTTGCCCACTCATATCTGTAAAGCGGATTGATTACAACAGAATCCCCAAACTGCTCCTTGAGCGTTTTCATGTATTCCTCAGACAGCTCTTCTGCAGTGATTCCTTTCTTGATAATATCATGCGCTTTTATCTCAAACTCAATGAAATATGACTGCCTCATTATTGTTGCATAAGAATCAGCCATCTTGTCAGCAAGCATTGCTTTTCTTTGTTTGTCATCCTTTGCTTTTTCCAGCAGCTTTTCAAAAACAACCATTTCTCCCAATGTGGATGCTGTTTCGCAAAGAGGAAGGTTTGCGTGCTGCGCGCTTGTTGAATGGTGCCTTGCATACAATGCGTGTATCCCATGCCCTAATTCATGCGCCAATGTTGAAACATCCCTGAACCTGTTTGTGTAATTCAATAAGACATATGGGGCAATTGACGGTGCGACTGTTGAGCAGAAAGCCCCTCCTCTTTTGTTTAATCTTGGATGCGAGTCAATGTGCCTTCTGTCAATTATTGCCTTTGCTTTTTCCCCGAATCCTTTTCCAAATGAGTCATATGTCTGCAATACGATTTTAACTGCATTGCTGTAAGGTATGTTCTCAGGCTTTGCTATTTTTAACGGGGCATATATGTCGCATCTTCTTAGCTTTTTCATGCCAAGCTCTTTTGCCTTGAACTTGAAATAAGACTTGTAAACATCCTTGTTTTCCCTGCAGGTTTCCAAAAGCGCTTCAACAGCCTCGTCAGGGACATGGTTTGCGTGGTTTCTGACTGCAATAGGGGACTTGAACCCGCGCATCTCAGCTGAATATCCCCAGTCTTTTACAACAGCCTGGTACATCATGTAGAATTTATCTAAATTTTCCTTGAATTTGGTTAGTAATGCAACTGAAGCTGCCTCTCTCTCGGCAGGATTGCTTGAATAGGAATATTTGATAACCTCTGACTCTGTGTCAATTATCTGCTCTTTTTTTCCCTTTGGCTTGAAAGTGTACTTGAATTCTGTTTCAATAAGCTCTCTCAAGTCCATAAGGACGCTTAAACCAGTAATATGCTTTTCAGTTGAAATTCTTTCTTCCCTTTCGCTAAGGGTGTATTTTGCAGATTCCCTTGCGTGCCATAATACATATTTCAAGTCTGGCACTGCATTGAACAACCTTTCCGCATTCTTGTCGTCAAGGGTTTTAATGTCTTTGACTTCCTTGCCTTGTATCCAGTGCCCCATTTTTCTTGAGACATTGGCGCACCTTACTGCGAAATTCTCAGCCTTGCTTTTCAATAGTTTTGCAGTAGTTGATTTCTGGTCAGTTGATTCCATTAAAAGAGGCATGTCCAACAGCCTTGAAATCTTTTCAGACATTTTCTCATCAAAGTCAATCAATGCCTTGAATCCAAGCTCAGGCATCTCAGGAGAGATATTTGCATAGAATAGTTCGTATTGCTTAAGCGCTTCTTCAGCCTCTTTGTATAATGCGTCAAACTTCTTTATTGGGAGGATATCATCCAGATTCCACCTAACTTCCTCTTTTGTCATACATAGAATAATGTGTGTATTGGCTTATAAGTTTTTGCAAGATTCCATTGCAGTTTAAGACTATTAACTAATTAGTAGTTAATAATAATAAGATTTATAAACCCTCGGGTTATCCATTTCCCAATGGAAAATGACGAAGCCTGGATTGTATATCCATTGGAAGACAGAAATGTAAGGGAGATAGTCCTGCCCAGGGAGCATGTTGCTGATTTGCGCAGAATAAGCCGGTCAGGCAATGAATTAACAGGATTATTGCACGGAGTTATAAGAGGGGATTCCCTGTATTCCTTGGGATATCTGGTTTTGGGAGAGGGAAATGCCACGTCCTGCTCATTTGACCCAAAATATAAGAAGTTTCATAATGAATTAATGAGAAGAACAAAATTAGTCCAGCCTTCACTGACTTCAATATTATACCATAATCATCCAAGGCTGCCTTTGGAATCTTGTCCTGAAGAAACAGTCAGGATATTGGAACAGGAATTAAAATCAGGGGTTTTTGATTATTTGCAGGATTACGGAGTAAGCCCCACGATACACGAGGCAATTGCAGAACAAAGCAGGCAATTATCAGAAGCAGATGTGAATGCAACATTTGGAAGAATGCATGTATTGGTTACAGATACCGGAAGGGCGGGCAGTGATTTTTCGCACATCAATGCTTACAAATTTGGTCCTGGCGCTTTAATAGGAAATGAAATGTTTAGAGTAGTGCCTTTGTCAGGCAAATCTGCGGATATCCATTCGTGGGCAGGCGGGGTTTGCAGCTCTTTAAAAAAAGTATATGAAGACTTAAGGAAAGAATCTCAATAACTGTTAAGGGGATGGTTTGCCTTTAAATTGCCAGATAAGCTAATTTCGTCGATATATTTAAATACCACTTCCAACAATATTATTACTACTCTGCACAGCAGGTGCTATATCCTATGAATACAACAAAAAGATTCTCAAAGAAAAAGCCTGTTCCTGCAAAGAAACTGTTCAAAGTCCTTAACCAAAAGACATTCAAGGCATACAAAAGAACTCCTGAAAGAAAATCAAACAAAAAGCTCTTTTTGAAAAAGGACAAGCCGTTCAAGAAAGGCGACATTGTTCTTACAACAACTGAGATTGACGACCTTGTTGTGAATTTTGCAGGAGAAGACGTTCTTCCTTTGGTTACTTTGCTGAAAGGCAAGGAAAATGTCTCTGAGTTCGTGATTGCAGACAGGCTTAATGTCACAGTCAATCAGGTAAGGAACATGCTTTACCGCCTTCACAAGTCAAATCTCGTCACATTCACAAGAAAAAAAGACAAGAAAAAAGGCTGGTACATCTACTACTGGACTCTTGCAATGAAAAACATAAAAGATGCATTATTCAACCAGAAGAAAAAGCAGCTTGCTGAGTTCCATGAAAAGCTTGCAAAGGAAAACACAGGCAAATTCTACGTATGCCCTGTAAAATGCGCAAGGCTTACAATGGAAGACGCAATGGAAGCTGACTTTCACTGCCCTGAATGCGGACAATTGCTAACAGAGCAGGACAACAAGAGAACAATCGAGAACCTTGACAGAAGGATTGCAGAGCTTTCAGCTGAAATCAAATTGGAAGAAGATGCAAGGGCTGCAGAAGCTTTAAGGCTCCTTGAAAAGGCAAAGAGAGCGTCTGCAAGGGCTGTCAAGAAGAAGCCTGTAAAGAAAGTGGTTAAGAAAGCAGTTAAGAAAGCACCTGTGAAAAAATCTGCAAAGAAAGCAGTGAAGAAAGTCGTCAAGAAGATAGTCAAGAAGCCTGTAAAGAAAGCCCCTGTGAAGAAGGCTGTTAAGAAGATTATTGTAAAGAAAATAATAAAGAAGATTTCTGGAAAGCCGCAAAAGAAAGGATTTCTAGGGCTATTATTTGCAAAGAAGAAAAAGAAGTGAATTTTTAAGTTATTTAAAAAAAGTAAATTATTTAAGCTATTAACTGCCAGATTCCTGAAACAACGTGGAATCCGTCAAAGCCCGGTATTGGAATCATATTGAATATGAACAAATACTTGTTTATCTGCTTTGAAACCATCAGGAATATGAATGTCTTTCTCCTGAATGATTTTTTCCTGTTCAAAAGCCAGGCAGAGCCAAGCCACATAATCAGGTTTGCAAAAGGCCCTGCAAATGCAATCAAAGAGCTTTGCAGAGGTCCTGCGATTGCAGGCATTAAAACATATCCCGGCGCGATTATCAGGAAAGGAGAGCCAACCAGCTTTAATACAAATGCCAGTCCAAGCCCAAACCAGGAAACCTGGAAAAATGCAGGCAATCCAAAGCCCATTGCAGTAAACTTGTGAAACATTTCATGAACAAGAACAGCGGGAGCTGCCACCATTGCGGCAAGCTTTATTTCTTCCCAGCCGGGCTTTATGCTGAATGGGTCTTTCTTTGGCACGAATCCTGAGAATATATATGCCACAGCTGCAATTACCACAAATATGCTGAATATCTCATACGGCGTTGTAATCATGCTACTTTATTCTGAAGATACATTTAAAAACATTGCGGGAGTATAATATATTATGGATTTCCTTTTCCTGCTTCCTGTTGCAGTATTTGCCGGTTTTCCGCTTGGAATATTGCTTGCTTGGATTGCAAAAGAAGAATTGTCTTTGGGAACAAAATACATCGGATATTTCAGGCAGATACTAATTTTTGCAATAGCTGTGATGTCACTTGTCTTGCTTTTTACGCATGCAGTGCCGTGGGTTGGGCTTTTGTCAATAGCATCAGGCATTATTCTTGCAGTTGTCCTTAATATTGCGCATGCAAAGCTGGAGCGAAAGAAGTATAACTTTTTCATGGACTATTTTTTTCTTGGATTATGCCTTGTGTCTGCAATAGCTGTCCTTGACAAAGACATGCTGCTTATCTTTTCGTCGCTTGTTTTTATCTATGGCTTGCCTTACAGCAGCATATTTTATTCCAAATTAAGAAATAGCACTGCATTGATTTCATTTAATTTATTCTTGTTCTTTGCGCCGTTTCCATTCTTGTTATTGGGGGATGTTGCAGTCGTTGGATTCGGGGTTTCCGCTTTCTACTTATTATTAAGGGCTAGATAAATCTGCCTTGCCAACTATACCCTGCTGCCTAAAACCTACCAGCTATAACTGTCTTGCAAAAAGAGCATTGCCCTTTTTTCACATTATTTTCAAGAATATGATAATACTTTCTTCTTATTACTAATTTGCCGCACTGCGAACACATTGTATTCTCTTCGCCGTCAATATTTCCGATATATACATAATGCAATCCTGCTTTCCCGGCTGTTTTCTTTGCATTTTCAAGAGTTTCAACAGGCGTTGGAGGAATATTCTTCATAAGATAGCACGGAAAGAACCTGCTGAAATGCAAAACACAGTCAGCACCAATCTTTGTCTTAAGCCAGACGCACATTTTCTGGATTTCCTTCTGATTATCATTGATGGTAGGTATTACAAGATTGATTACTTCAAACCATACCTTATTTATTTTAAGTGTTTGCAGTGTTTCCAAAACAGGCTTCAGCCTTGCTTCGCAGGTTCTTGAATATATTTTTTCATCAAATCCCTTCAAGTCAACATGCGCCGCATCAATGTATTTGCAAAGCTCTTTCAATGGCTCGGGGTTGATAAAGCCGTTTGTGACAAAGATGTTTTTCAAGCCTGCTTTTTTTGCTAATTTAGCAGTATCAAGCATATATTCATAGAATATTGTCGGTTCTGAATAAGTATATGATATTGAATGGCATTTGTTTTTCAATGCTTCTTTTACAACTGATTCAGGAGGCAAGTCGTGAAAAGGCAAATCCTCGGGTTTTGACTGGGATAAATCATAGTTCTGGCAGAAATGGCACTTGAGATTGCAGCCTGGTGTTCCTATTGAGAACGTCTTTGTTCCGGGAAAGAAATGGTTAAGGGGCTTTTTCTCAACAGGGTCTATTGCGACAGAGCTTGGCTTGCCGTAGACAAGGCTGTAAAGAACGCCTTTTTGATTCTCGCGCACGCCGCACTTCCCTCTTTTTCCATCTTCAATAACACAGAAGTGTGGGCATAGAACACATTGTATGGAATTATTCTTCAGCTTCTTGAAATAAAGCGCTTCTTTCATTTCAATGCCTTGCAGTATCTCTCTTCCCAGTCAGTGATATCATAGGGATATTGGTTGCACATCAATGGCCTTGTTCTTTTGCCAAACAATTTGCAGCAATATTTGCCGTCCTTAAGCTCCAGTGCAGAGCATGGAATGTCAATTATAATCCTGTAAAGCCTCTGCCCGTCAGGCGAAGCAAGATTTGTCTTTTCAATCTTGATTTTGTCTGTTTTCAGCAGTTTGACTCTTTCAACAAACCCGTCAGAGTCATGGTCATAGAACGTGAATACCTTGCAGCACATTGCGCAGGTTCTGCACGCTTCGGGATTTTTCAGTTTTGGATGCGGTTTCATATATTTAACAAATACTAGGCAGTATTTAAATCTGACTTTGCCTTAGCGCATTATAACTTCTTCGCCATAGAAAGCTATTTAACCAATATGTCCCATATTCTCGGATATGAACGATCCCAAGCTGAATGAGAAGATAGCTGCCTTTGAGGAAGAGCTGAAAAACACCAAATATAACAAGAGGACTCAGCGCTCAATAGGGCTTCTCAAGGCAAAAATAGCAAGGTTAAAGCAGGAGCACCACAAGAAAGCAACTGCCCAGCTTGCAGCAGATGGTTTTGCAGTAAAGAAGACAGGAGATGCAACAGCAGCCCTAATCGGCTTCCCGTCAGCAGGCAAAAGCACCTTATTGAACAAGATAACAGATGCAGATTCAGCAGTAGCTGCATATGCCTTCACCACATTAACAGTCATTCCCGGCATGCTTAATTACAAGAAAACAAAGATTCAAATCCTGGATGTTCCCGGATTGATTGAAGGGGCTTCTGAAGGAAAAGGAAGAGGCAAGGAGGTTCTTGCAGCTGCTTCAAACGCAGACTTGATAATCCTCTTGGTTGATGCAATGCATCCTGAGCAGCTTCCTGTTATGAAAAACGAATTGTATGAGGCAAGAATCAGGATGAACATGAAAAAGCCCGAGATAAGGATTACAAAAAAACCCACAGGCGGAATCACTCTTTCAACAGGAAACCTCACAAAAATGGACAAAGCAACTGCCATGGCAATGCTAAGGGAATTAAAGATAAACAATGCGGATGTTGTATTAAGGGGCGATGTCAGCCCTGATGAATTAATCGATATTGTTGAAGCAAACAGGAGATATGTGCCCGGCATTATTGTTGTTAACAAGCTTGATGCTGTTGATAATGCCTCTCTTGAAAAAATAAAGGCAATGATAAAGCCTGACTTGTTTATTTCGGCTGAAAAAGATATTGGGCTAAATGAATTAAAAGAGCTTATATTCCAGAGACTGAAGTTTGTGAGGATTTACTGCAAGGAAGCAGGAAAGAATGCAGACATGAATGACCCCATGGTGCTTAATGAAGGGGCTACAATCAAGGATGTTTGCGACAAGCTGCACAGGGGCTTTGTAAATCGCTTTAGGTTTGCAAGAATCTGGGGCAAGTCAGTGAAGTTTGACGGGCAGAAAGTGCTGAAGCTTGAGCACCAGCTGAAAGACGAAGACGTTGTTGAAGTTCATGTTGACTAATGTTATATTCTGCAGTGATAACATCGTGACTAATCTTTTGCGTGATAAATTAGCAATAACTTTATAAATAAGTAGTTCATCTCATCTAACAGAATTAATACTTATAAAACGAGAGGGTGATTGAACATGGACCACATAAAAAAAGCCGTGCCAGGTTTGGTAGAGAAATTTAACGCCAGAGGAAATGAGACCTATGAAAAGATGGTGCCCATTATTCTGAAGAAAGGCGTTGACAACGTAAATCTAGCTATGTTCAGCGACGAAATGAGAGGAAATGTCTTGAATGCAGTTGCTGAAGAGCTTTTGAAGAAGGGAAAAATCCCGGAAGCAATAAGCACATATACAAAGACAGGCAATAAGCAGAAGCTTATTGAGATTGGAGACGACTTCTCATCAAAGGGAATGTACTCCGATGCCATTGACTGCTATCATTTGGCTGAGAGCAAGGACAGGCTCAGAAAGACAGGAGAAGCCTGCTTAAGAGACGGCCAGATGGTTGACGCAATAAGGGCTTACAAGCTCTTGAATGACAGGGACATGCTTTTGAAAGTCGGCGAAGAATGCATAAAGAGAGAGAAATTTGACTCTGCAATTGAAGTCTTCCAGCTCTTGGGAAACAAGGCAAAGCTGATTGATGTAGGGGACAAATGCATACACAGCGAAAGAACAGAAGCTCTTCCGTTTGCTGAGAAAGCATATGCGGCAGCCGATGAAAAAGAAAGGCTTAACAAGCTCGGAGATTTGTTCCTGAAGAAGGAATATCTTTCAGATGCATACAGGGTTTACAACACTGCAGGCAATGATATGATGATTTCATTCTTGAGAGAAAACTTCGGCGTTTGCTAAACGCTTTTTTTCTTTTTTTTTCTTTTTTTATCTATAATTCTAATTCATATAATTCTTCTGTGGTCGTTTTCAGTGATGGCTTTATGCTTTGAAGAATTCCATTTTCATTCTTCATTGCCTTGTTTGAAGTAAGCTCTCTTTCATGATATGCACCGTCGCAGAGCAGGAGATAGCCTCTTTCTCTTGCAATTGCCTTGTTGTCATGGACTCTCATGCCGCAGCCCGCGATAATATGAATATCTGCTTTTCTTCTTAATTTCCTGATGCTTCCTTCAGCATGGTCAGAGCATATCTCAATCCCCAAATCAAGGTTTCTCCACTTAAACAGCCTGCCGCTTTCTTTTCCATATTTTATCCTCAGCCTGTCTCTGATTGCAATCTGCGATGTCCCTCCATCAGTCGCCTTATGATATTCTGAAATATTTGTTCCATCTATAATGGGTGCTGTATTATAAATTCCCCAGAATCCTTCCCAAATTATTGTTCCTGGAATAATCAGCCTTCCTTCTTTTCCCGCTGTGCCTGCAATTTCTTTTTCAATTTCTTTTTTCTCTTTCCTGCTGTAAGGCTTTCCCCCATTGTAAAAAAAGAACTCAGGCGCAAGAAGAATGTCCGGATTGTATGTTTCTGCAGCATTAAGAATAATTTCAAGGGGCTCTTTTCCCCTCATTGGATTATTTATCCCGGAATCTGTTGTTGTTTCATATTTGAGCATCAGGGCTTTAATCATTCCAGTCTCCTGTACTTAAAAAAGCTTTTTTCTGATTTTTTAGGAACATATTTTAATCCCATTCTTTTCGCATTTCTGTAGCATTCAGAACTGTCAGCTCCGCTGATTATCATTGGCGAAACTGTTTGTATTACATTTCCTTCTCCTCTTTGTCTCATTCTTCTTGTTGCATCAGCAAGATAGGTTTTGTCTTGATATTTTGCAATATTCCAGGCGTGAAGCGCATTGCCGGGACCCTTGCCTCTTATCAGCTCTGACTCAATCCCCATTTCCTGCGCAAACAGCTTGAAAACAAGCGCAAAATGCCTGCACACTCCTGAATCATTATCAAGGTATTTCTCAAGCCCGATGCATCCGCCTTCATGCCTTTTAGCAACATGCTCTGCAAATTCTAGGTCATAACTCATTAATGGCCAGGTTAATTCATAGCAGCGTATTACCGGATGCCCGCTGTACTCAATAGACTCTCTTTTTGCTTCAGCAAGAAGCTTGGCTAATTTTGTCTTGTCAACGACAATCTTCTCTCTTGTGCCCCTGTTTATCTCGCTGCTTTCAAAGCCCATATCTACAAAGCCGTCAAGAATGTAAGCGGGTATTCCATTCATCCTTTTTGTTTCATTGCCGTCTGTTCTTTTAGGCAGGAAATCCATTGAGCTGACATATTGCCTTTCTGCAAGTATTTCCAGATTAACTGCTTCTTCTGCATATTTTCTTCTTTTTTCGCTTGTTTCCATCTTCTTTATTGCTGAATTCATCCTTCTTATTGCATCAAGGGGATTTGCTGAATAAACCATTTTGAATTTCTGATATTCTTCCTCGCCAAGAAAGCCCCTTGCATTACCTTCATTTACAGCTCTGACTAGATAAATCATCTTTGGATTGTCTTTTATTCTTTCAAATGCGCCCATTCTTAATCTCCTCAAATAATTCCATGCACATCACGCATTGCTTGGCTCTGTAAAGCATCTCATCCTTTTCTTTATAATATCCAATCTGCTTTGCAACGCCCCTCGGCCCTTCTGTGACAAGCCTCCTGAATATCTTGTCTTTCATTGTTCTATTTGCTATTTTCTCAAGATTATCATTCAATGCAGAGCCTATTGAAGGCGTGGCTGCCCAGCAGCACGGATAAACACTTCCATCGGGATTAATTGCTATTTGTTCTGGAAACATATAGGTTGCGATACAATGCTGGTTATCATCTCTTTCTTTTGCAGGAAGTTTTTTTGCCCTTCCAAAAGATGCTGCAAATGCCCTTTTAATTTCAAACGGCATTTCTACCTTCATTCCGCCTTTATACTCCAGCTTTTCCTTAAGCATTTTTAATGCTATTGCCAAAGGGCTTTCATTGCCGTAAGGATCAAGCATTTTAAGGTTTATTCCCTGCTCCCTGTGATACCTGTCATTGCTTCCAATGGCTAATGTTCTTACTCCTTTATTGTAAAGTTCATGAATAATCTTAAATGTCTGTTCTGTTTCCTTAACCCAAAAGCCGTTTGTTATAACTTGAATTGAGATTGGTGTAATTCCCTCTTTATTTCTTTCTTTATTCTTTTCTGTAATATAATCAAGCGCATGCATAAGAACATCTTTTACAGCAAATACCTCTCCTCCACTGATTGTTAAATAGATTGTATCTTCAGGAATATTGTCAATCACTTTCTCAAGATTCTCGGGGCTTATGCTTTTTCCGTCAGGCCCGCAACTGTAGCAGCAGTGCCTGCATTTTAGATTGCACTTGTCAGTTATCCTGAAGTATACTTGCCTCATCTCATGCTCTCCCTATCTCATACAATTTCACATTGCCTTCCAGTCTTCCGTGCATGTATGCCAGTATTCCGTTGTCATTTATAGCTGCATCGCAAAGCCCGTTCCCGTCGCAAAGTATTCCATAACCTTTATTCTTGGCTGCAATGCTGTCAGGATGCAGCGTCTTTCCGGCGGCTATAACAATATGCATGTCAAGCGGTTTTTTTCTTGATTTCAGCTTTTTTCCCTCATGGTCGGCGCATATCTCAATGCCTATTTCTTTTCCTTTCCAGTTTATAACTCTTCCATTTTCTTTTCCAGGCAGGTATATGCATCCATGTTTTAGCGCAACATCACTGTCTCCGCCGTCAGTTGCCTTAAAATATTCAGCTTTAACTTCTCCTTCTGCAATTATAGGGCAGGAATTTCTCATTAATCCGTCTTTCTGCCAGACTATTGTTCCGGGAAGTATAAGCATGTCTTTTTTTATTACCATTCCCTGGATGCACTTCAGGGCATTATTCTTTTCTGTTTCAGTGTAAGGAGTTCCGTCATAGAAAAAGAACTCAGGCGCAATAAGTATGTCAGGATTGTGCGTGTTTGCGGCATTTACTAAGTCATCCAATGGGCATCCATGATAGCCGTAGGCAATGTCTTTCTTAAAGAAATCTGTTTCTTCGGATAAGCCCAGCATTTTAGCCAATCCTGCAGTATCCCGCAATCTTACTGTTTCCGCGCAAATCAGTGCCACTTTCATTGTGTAAGCCCTCTTGCGCTGTACTTGAAATAGTGCGCATTATTGCTAAACTGCCTGTAATCTCTTCTTCTTTTTCTTTCTTTGTCATAGCATTCTGCAAGTGTTTTTCCCAGGACTATGTCCTTGCCTGCCATTGCAATGTCTATTTTTGCAGTCTTGTCATCCAATTTTGCCCTGTTCCACATATGCCAGTTATCTTGCCCTTCAATTTTCCCGATTGTTATCTTTGCTGGTATGCCTGCTTCCTGTGCCATAAGCTGAAAAAAGACAGCCATGTGCCTGCACACGCCGATTCCTTCAACAATATACCTGTTTATCATCACGCTTTTATCCTTGTCCTCTTCCCATATCCTGTCGGTTTTTTCCACGTTGTATTCCAGGAATCCTGAAATAAATCCCGCCAGCTTTGATGCTGTTTCTGCGTCATTGTTGCTTCCGATTGCAATTGATTTTGCAATGACAAGCAAATTTTTTATTGAGCGCTTGTTAACCTTGAATTTTTCCTGTCCCTGTCTATACTTATTTAGGGGCTCATTTGCAAGCTCTGTATATCCATTAAACAGGTAATTTGGTATTCCTGAAAAAATAGGAGATTCTCCTCCGCCCACATATTCATGAAGTATTTCATCTTCAACAATGCATTCAAGCTCAACAGCTGGCCTGATATGTCTTTGCTTTACTGCATTATTGCTTATGATTTTTATGAATCCATTTAATTTTCTTATTGTTTCCTCGGGCTTTGCATTATACTTTTCCTTAAATTGCAGGTATTCGTGTTCTGTCAAATCTTTTAGAGAAACGTAGTGAGGATTATCAGTAATCACAGCCCTGACTAGCGCAGTCATTTCAATGCTGTTTTTGATTTGTTCATATGCAGTCATTTTAGCTCCTAAAGTTGAATCTATACCCCTCAAAACCTGCTATTATTGCTGCTTTTCTCCTTTATATATCTTTCGCTACTGAATAATGACAACAAAATAAGCTTTAAAG